>SHBX01000003.1 GCA_004211785.1 Winogradskyella sp. | reverse complement strand
ATAGATAATGCTTTTGCTGCTGCGTGTTTTAATATGTTATTAATGCATTCTTGAACAAATCGGTACAAATGCAAAGCTTTTTCATCAGTTAAGTGATCATCAATATTTTCAATATTAGTAGAAACAAAAAGCTCATTGTTTTCATCAATTTCTATAGTAAGCTGTTCAACACTTTCTGTAAAGCCTAGTTGTTTTAATAAAGGAGGAAATAGACCTCTTGAGATGTGTCTTACTTCTTCGAGAGTGTTATTAGTAAGCGTAGATATTTCTTCTTGGTTATGACTTTGCGCTTTACGTTTTATGAGTGTTAATTGCTGACTAACACCATCATGTAGCTCACTAGCTATGCGTTTGCGTTCATCTTCTTGCGATTGAATAAGGTCAAGCGCAAACTGGTCTTGGAGTTGTTTTCTTAATTGAAATTGCCTTAAAAAATAGAGTAGTACACTAATAATTAGAAGGGACATTAATACAAAAAACCACCAAGTTTTGTAGAAGAACTCCGTACTCTTAATTTTTAAGAATAATGATTCTCCAATCTTATGCCCAGAATAGTCTTCTGCTTCAATTTCTAATGTGTACTTACCAGAAGCTAAATTTGGGAACTGTATAGTGTTTTTGTTTTTTAGTTCTACCCAATCTTTGTTATCTAATCGGTATTTAAATGAGTAGCCATTATCAGTTGCGTTAATATTTTGTAAACCAAAATCTATATCTAAAGCACGATTCTCACTGGGTAATGTTATGGTGTAATCATTATTGAAAATTACTCTGTTATAATTGTCTTCAAAGCTTTTAGTACTGGTGTTAAAATGCTTCACTTTTAAAAGTGTTAGGCTTGCAGGATCGTTCTGTATTCTTAGTTCTTCTGGTTTAAAATGGTTAAGCCCTTTTATAGTGCCAACTAACAACCCATTTTTTGTTTTAATAGCGCTATACCTATTAGCTTCGTAATGACTAAAGCCATCTTTTTCAGAAAATCGAGTTGTGGTTTTGTCTTCTGGGTTAAATGCTACAATACCATTAAAGGTATTTATCCACCATAGGTTATCGTTGAATAATACTGTTGCTATTCCTGCTTTTAAATCGTCTTTGTATATTGGTGTGAAGCTTTTATTTTCAGGATTAAATGCAACAATTTGTCCAGATCTTGTGCCTAATAGGTAACCATAATCTTTATGATATTCTAATGTTAGTATAAACTTATCTTCAAGTTGTGAAGGTGAGTTGTAAAACGTTGTAGATTTAGTTTTTAAGTCATACGTTAATAGGCCTTTGTCAGTTCCTGCAACGACTATATCATCTTTCTTTTTTACTTCTAAATCGAAAATATATAATGAATCGGTTTTTGCTAAAGCAGAGTGCGTTTTAGTTTTTGTATTAAAGTGCATTAAATTATAACCTTTAGTGCCGTAAATTATGCTGCTATCATTAATTTTTTCCATGCAAATAACAGGGTAGTGTCTATATGATTCTGCGGTTTTAGTGTTTTTATTAACTTTTATAAGACTACCTTGACTATTACTCCAAATAGTATCTTCTTCAATAATAATATTTCTTGAAGAATAGGGTTTTAAAGGTTTTCCATTTTCTAGTATATTGTATGGGTAAACACTATCAGTTTTTGTATTGAGCGTAAACCAGCTATTTGCTTCTGTTGTTACTAAATAATTGATGGAATCAAGAGGTTTTATAGCTCTTAAGCTAAGGCTCTCTAAGTAAGTTTTTATTGTTTTTTTTGGGAATTTTATGTGGTGTAATTTATCATTTGTAGCTAGCCAAACCTCATTCTTTAAATTTTGTGAGGTCACTATAATACTACCAACATTTCCAAAATCTGATTTATAAATACTAGAAAAAGTATTCTTTTTTCGAACCTGAAAATTAATAGTGTTGTTTATAGAATTAAAAACCATAGCATTACCAGATGCATCATTATAGGTTTTTAAATGCTCGCTCTTAATGCTTATATTTTTTAAAGGTTTAATTTCTAAAGAGGCAGAGTCTATTTGATGTAAAACAGGATTGTTTTCAATAAATCCGTAAATACTATCACCTATTTTAAAAACTTCATCTAACCAAAATTTTGAAACATTAGTATTTCGGTCACGTGTAAAAGTATCAGATGCATGACGTTTTATGATTTTTCCGTTCCAATCTAGGTATGTAATCGGAAAATTATCATCACCAATAATGCAATAGTTTTCATAAGGTATAAATACTGTTGCTACATCTATCAAAAACTTATTTTCATGACTTGTGAAGCTAAATAATTTTTTAATAGAAAGGTCATTCTCAATGCTGTTTAATGTAATCGTTCTTTCCGATTGTGTTAGAATATAATTTTGGTTTTTGTAGTTAATGACTTTACTTATACCAAGGATTGTTTTTTTTCCATCAAAAAATATAGGATTGAATTTTACTGTAAATGGGTCAAAAAGTAATAGACTATTTCCTGAAGCTGTGTATACATTAACATAGAACTTGCCATCACTGCGTTTGTAAAAGTTAGTAACTCTAATTATAGATTGATTATCTATTTGAGGAAGCGTTATACCATCAAAGGAGAATCCATTAAAGCGCTGTAATTCTAGTTCAGAGTCGTTTAGAACTATAGTTCTTGTGTTAAGATTAGTGCCTCCTAGCCACAAAAAACCATCGTTATCAAAAGCCATAGCGTAAATAGCATCTAATTCAATACCATTTGTTTTATCGTATGTCTTGTGTTGTGTTTTTGGAGATTGTCCAAAGTTGAAACAAACTAGAAGTAAAAAAAAACAATTACAGATTGTTTTCATTAATAACTTTTAAGGGATTTAAGTTTAGCCTAAAGGTATAAAAATACTGTTTCTAAGCGTAGTAATTGTTTATAATTATTGATAAAAATGACTAGTAAAAACGAGGTATTTGATTAATTTCACATTTTTAAAAAGTAAACCTACATTGGAAAAATACCTTAGTCAACTTAATGAAGCCCAATTAGCACCAACACTGCAAAAAGATGGCCCAATGATTGTTATTGCAGGTGCTGGTTCTGGTAAAACGAGAGTACTTACTTATAGAATTGCTTACCTCATGAGCCAAGGTGTTGACCCATTTAATATTTTATCTCTTACATTTACTAACAAGGCAGCACGTGAGATGAAAGGCAGAATTGCTGATATCGTCGGAGACAGTGAGGCCAAAAATCTTTGGATGGGCACGTTTCACTCCGTGTTTGCAAAAATTCTTCGCATTGAGGCTGATAGATTGGGTTATCCTAGCAATTTTACTATTTACGATACTCAAGATTCCGATAGATTGATTTCGTCGATAATTAAGGAAATGGGCTTAGATAAAGATATCTATAAGTACAAGCAAGTACGCTCGCGAATTTCATCATATAAGAATAGCTTAATCACAGTAAAAGCATATTATAATAACCCAGAACTCATGGAGTCTGATGCTGCTGCTCGACGACCAAAAATGGGAGAGATATATGCAGCGTATGTTGAGCGCTGTTTTAAGGCTGGTGCTATGGATTTTGATGATTTGCTATTAAAAACCAATGAATTGTTAACACGTTTTCCGGATGTGTTAGCTAAATATCAAGACCGTTTTAGGTACATTTTGGTAGATGAGTATCAAGATACCAATCATTCGCAATATTTAATTGTGAGAGCTTTATCAGATAGATTTCAGAATATCTGTGTGGTTGGTGACGATGCGCAAAGTATCTATGCATTCCGTGGTGCAAACATTAATAACATCTTGAATTTTCAACGCGATTACGACGACGTAAAGGTGTTTAGATTAGAGCAGAATTATCGATCTACAAAAAACATTGTTAATGCAGCTAACTCGGTTATTGATAAAAATCAAACGAAGCTAGATAAAGTAGTTTGGACGGCTAATGACGAAGGCGGAAAAATAAAAGTTAACCGTTTAATGACGGATGGTGACGAAGGACGTTATGTGGCTAGCACCGTTTTTGAAACCAAAATGCAAGAACAATTACATAATAGCGACTTTGCCGTATTGTACAGAACCAATGCTCAGTCTCGTGCTATTGAAGATGCCTTGCGTAAGCGTGATATTCCATATCGTATTTATGGTGGTTTATCTTTCTATCAACGTAAAGAAATAAAAGATGTACTATCCTACCTACGATTAATTATTAATCCTGCAGATGAGGAAGCATTAAAACGTATTATTAATTTCCCAGCTAGAGGTATTGGTCAAACCACTATAGATAGACTTATTGTTGCAGCCAGTGGTTATAACAAAACGATATTCGAAATTTTAAAGGGTATTGATGATATTGAAATAAATATTAATGGCGGCACACGAAATAAGTTGAAGAATTTTGTAACTATGATTGAAAGTTTTCAGGTTATGAATACTAACGCTAATGCATTTGAATTGGCAGACCATGTGGTTAAAGTTTCAGGATTAATCAAAGAATTCAATAAAGATGGCACACCAGAAGGTGTTGCCAAAATGGAAAATATTGAAGAACTCTTAAACGGTATTGGAGATTTTGTTGAAGGCCAAAAAGAGATAGCAGACAGTACAGCATCGTTAGCCGAATTTTTGGAGGATGTGGCCTTAGCAACAGATTTAGATGCCGATAAAGGCAATCCAGATCATGTGGCATTGATGACCATACATTTAGCAAAAGGTTTAGAATTTCCGCATGTATTTATTGTAGGTATGGAAGAGGACTTATTTCCAAGCGCTATGAGTATGAATACCAGAAGTGAACTTGAAGAAGAACGCCGCTTATTTTATGTAGCCTTAACGCGTGCCGAAAAACAAGCATACCTAACGTATACAGTTTCTAGATACCGATGGGGAAAACTAATAGATGCAGAACCAAGTCGTTTTATAGAGGAAATAGATGAGCAATATTTAGACAATATTACGCCATTGCAGGAGCAACGTTTTAATCCTATGCTTGATGCGTCTATATTTGGAGATGTAGAGCCTAATAAGATTCGTTTTGCTAAACCTAAATCTCCAAAGTTTAAAAGAAAAGAAGTGAGTAAAAAACCTGAGAATTTCAAAATTAGTGCGCCAAAGAAGATGACTCCTGTTAGTAAGTCTTCTTCTAATACAAATCTTTTTGATAGTAAATTAGCCGTTGGTAATATGGTGAATCATCAACGTTTTGGTAGAGGAGAAGTTGTAAAAATTGAAGGCGCTGGAGCTGATTTAAAAGCAGAAATTAAATTTTCAAATGGTGCCGTTAAAAAGCTTTTACTGCGTTTTGCAAAGCTTGAAATTTTAAGAAGTAGATAAACTTATTATATAGCGTAATTCATAATCTTGGCATATCTTTAATTAACCAATGGCAGAATTCATTAAAATATATCCTGAAAATCCTAACCCTAAAGAGATTCAAAAAGTTGTTGATGTGCTTAAAAAAGGCGGATTGGTTATTTATCCTACTGATACAGTTTATGGTTTGGGATGTGATATTACTAATATTAAAGCCTTAGAGCGCATTGCCAAGATTAAAGGTGTAAAACTCGAGAAGTCTAACTTCTCTTTTATTTGCGAGGATTTGAGTAATCTTAGCGATTATGTAAAGCAAATAAATACATCAACTTTCAAAATATTAAAACGTGCATTGCCTGGTGCGTATACGTTTATTTTACCAGGTTCTAAAAATTTGCCAAATCCTTTTAAAAAACGTAAAACAGTAGGTATCAGAGTTCCTGACAATTCTATTATTCTAAGCTTAGTATCTGCACTAGGAAACCCAATAGTTTCTACTTCGATTAGAGATGAAGATGATGTTTTAGAATATACAACAGATCCAGAATTAATTCTTGAAAAATGGGATAACTTGGTGGATGTTGTTATTGATGGTGGTTATGGAGACAACGAGGCCTCTACTGTAATAGACCTATCTGAGGATGAACCAATAATTATAAGACAAGGTAAAGGCAGTTTGGAAATATTTTAGACACGTTTTATTAGTTTAGATATCCTATCTGTTATAGAGTAGAAAAGTACTAAAGACAATAATCCACATGCTAAGAATCCAATAAAAAGAGGTGTAACAGAATCAATTACAAATTTGCCAATATAATCTGCAATGGGCACTGCCATAACTGTTGATATAAACCCATTTAATGCTGAGCCTATACCTGCAATATGACCCATTGGTTCCATAGCTAAGGCTCTAAGATTTCCAAAAATAAAGCCTATACTAAAAAACTGGAGAGCAAAAAAGCCTATCAATACCTCAATACTAGGATTGTTTCCAGAAGAGTATAATACGATATAGACTAAAGAAATTAATACAAAACTCAGCATAGCTACATTCACAATTCGGCGCATTCCATATTTAACAACTAGTTGACTATTCATAAATGTTGATAGACCAACTGATATTGCTAGACTTGCAAATATTAAAGGAAATTCTTCCTTCATATCATATTGCTGTTCAAAAATACGTTGAGACGTACTCAAATAAACCATAAATGAACCCGTAATTAGTCCAGATAGAATGGTATAAATAACCGCTGGCCTTATTTTGAAGAACATAATGGTACCTGTTTTAAAAATTGAAAGCCGGTATTTAATACGATGTTTATCGTTTAAAGTTTCGGGTTGTCGAATCCAAAACCATAGCATTACTAAAACACCAAAACCTAAATTGAAAATAAAAATAGATTTCCAATGATAGTGTTGCATTAAAAACTGACCTAAAGTAGGCGCTATCACAGGAACCAAAATAAAAATCATGACCACTATTGATAAGATTTTTGCCATGTAATCACCGCTATAAGAATCCCTAACCATGGCAATGCACATTGTTCTTGGTGAAGCTAATCCTATGCCCTGAAGTACGCGACCAAAAATCATCATTTCAAAACTCTTAGTTGTTACGCAAATAATTGAAGCGACAACAAATACAATGAAACCAATGTATACAATGGGTTTACGCCCAAAACTATCAGACAGAGGACCAAATAATAACTGTCCAATTCCTAAGCCAAGAAAAATTGAAGTGATCAATTTAGGATTATTAGTAGGGTCGCCAACATTCAGAAAGCTTCCCATATCTGGTAAAGCTGGTAAGACTGCATCTATGGAAAGTGCTACGATAGACATCAACGCGGCCATTAAAACAACAAATTCTACTTGCGACCGATTTTGATTTACCATACTGTAAAAGTAAACTAATATTTAGCTATTTTTAGTCTTCAGAATTTCTTTTATGAATATTGAAATCTAAATCTTTAATACCAAAAAAATCATGCAGCAATCCTTGATAAAACTTTATAAAAAAGACTTAAATGCAGTTAAGAAAGAACTTAAATCTTATCATAATGAAGCTGCTATTTGGCGAATTGACAAAAGCATATCTAACTGTGCAGGTAATCTTGCACTCCACCTTGTAGGTAACTTAAATCATTTTATTGGTGCTGTATTAGGTGATACTGGTTATATAAGGCAACGAGATTTAGAATTCTCGCAAAAAAATGTTTCTGTTAGCGAAATGATTAAGCTGCTAGATGAGACTGAAAACATTATAGAGAAAACGTTATCAAAGCTAACTGATGAAGATTTACAAAAGGAATACCGAAGAAATCCATTTGAAGATTATATGAATACAGAATATTTTTTGTTGCATCTTAAATCTCATTTGTCGTATCACTTAGGACAGATTAATTACCATAGACGTTTATTGGATTAATACTTTTTAAGCAAATTTTATATGCAAAACTTAAAAGAAGATTTTTCTAATAAGACAAAGAAAAAACCAAAAGTTACTATAGCTAAAGCATTTAGGACTATTATTTGGCCAAGAAGAAAATTAGTATTTCTTGGATTAATACTGATAATCATTCGTAGTTTATCTGGTTTTGTTTTACCTCTTGAGAGCAAAGTTTTATTAGATGAGGTGGTTCCAAATAAAGACTATAGTAAATTATATACCTTAATTATAATTGTTGTTTCTGCAATTTTAGTTCAGGCCATTACTTCATTTTTATTAACTAAGGTGTTAAGTATTCAAGCACAATATTTAATTAGTGAATTACGTGCTCAGGTACAAAAGAAAGTATTGTCTTTGCCTATTAGTTTTTTTGACAATACAAAATCAGGAGCTTTAGTATCACGTATTATGACTGATGTTGAAGGAGTAAGAAATCTTATAGGTACAGGCTTGGTACAATTAGTGGGTGGTACATTTACAGCAGTTATTACTTTAATTATTTTATTAAAGATGAATGTATGGATGACCCTTTTCACATTTGTACCTTTATCCATTTTTGCAGTTATAGCTTTAAAAGCTTTTAAATACATTCGTCCAATTTTTAGAACACGTGGAAAAATCAATGCAGAAGTTAAAGGACGCTTAACCGAAACTTTAGCTGGAGTTCGTGTGATTAAAGCTTTTAACGCAGAAGATCAGGAAAATAAAATATTTGAAAAGGGAGTTGATGATATTTTTAAAAATGTAAAAAAAAGCATGACAGCTACAGCAGTAATGACGAGTTCATCTACATTCTTAATTGGTTTAGCAACCACTGGGATTATGGGCATTGGCGGTCACTATATGATTCAAGGAGAAATAACTCCCGGAGATTTTTTGCAATTCACATTTCTATTGGCTTTTATGGTTGCACCAATAGTGCAAATGAGTAATATAGGTAGTCAATTAACTGAAGCATTAGCAGGCTTGGATCGTACCGAAGAACTAATGAATATGACCGCAGAAAATGAAGATGAGAATAGAACAATTCAATTAGATACACTTAAAGGACATCTTGTTTTTGATAATGTTTCATTTGAGTATGAAAAAGATAAGCCAGTGTTGCATAATATTAATTTCAATGCACCTTCAGGCTCTGTAATTGCATTGGTAGGTAGTTCGGGCTCTGGGAAGTCTACAATTGCTGGATTATCAGCAACATTTTTGAATCCAAAATCTGGAATAATAACTATAGATGGTAAAGATTTATCCAAAGTAAAATTATATAGTTTCAGAAGCCATTTAGGTGTGGTTCTGCAAGATGAATTTTTGTTTGAGGGCACTATTAGAGAAAATATCATGTTTCCAAGACCTAATGCTACCGAAGCACAATTGCTAAATGCGGTAAAAGCGGCATATGTAAATGAATTTACAGACCGTTTTGATGATGGTTTAGAAACTTTGATTGGAGAGCGTGGCGTAAAACTTTCGGGAGGTCAACGTCAGCGAATAGCTATTGCTAGAGCTATTTTAGCTGACCCTAAAATTATTATTTTAGATGAGGCGACTTCGAATTTAGATACAGAGAGTGAAGGTTTAATTCAGAAAAGTTTATCAGAATTAACCAATAACAGAACAACTATTGTTATTGCTCACAGATTGAGTACTATCAAACGTGCAGACCAAATTTTGGTTATTGAGTCTGGTAAAATTGTTGAGCGTGGTAATCATGAACAATTATTAGCGACTAAAGGAAGGTATTATGATTTGTATACTTTCCAAGCAAAAATATAAGTATTAAGCATTTTAAATTCTGCATAATGAAATTCAAAAACACTATCGTATTAATAACAATTATAGCCTTTCATATTAATAGTTTCTCTCAGGACTTGACGTTTGAAGAGTATAATCCTAAATCGACTTTAGTTGTTCCAGGGAAAATTATAAAACGCGCAAAATTCCCTTTTATAGATGTGCATGGACATCAATATAGAATGGCTACAAAAGATATGTCACCTGTTATTGCTGCGATGGACACTTTAAATTTACAAACTATGGTAAACTTAAGTGGCGGTAGTGGAGAAAATCTAAAAGCGGTCATAAGTAATGCAAAAACAAATTTTCCAGGACGATTTGTAGTATTCTGTAATGTGAATTTTAGTGGTGTAGGAGATAAAGGTTGGACAGAAAGTGCAGTAAAGCAATTAGAAGAAGATGTAAAATCTGGAGCTGTTGGCCTTAAAATCTATAAGAGTTTAGGTTTGCGTTATAAGGATTCTGATGGTAAAAGAATTACTGTAGATGATAAGAGATTAGACCCTATTTGGGCAAAATGTGGTGAATTAGGTATCCCGGTTTTAATACATTCTGCAGACCCAAAATCGTTTTGGGATGATTTTGACGGAGATAATGAGCGTTGGTTGGAGCTTAAAACTAGACCAAGGAGAAAACGTGGGGCTAATAATCCAGCGCCTTGGGAAGAGATTATTGCTGAACAACACCGTATGTTTAAAAAACACCCAAAAACAATATTTATTAATGCGCATATGGGTTGGTATGCCAATAACCTTGGTAAACTCGGAGAATTATTAGATGATATGCCTAATATGAATGTTGGAATTGGAGCAATTATAGCTGAATTGGGTCGTCAACCTAGATTTGCAAAAGCATTTTTTGAAAAATACCAAGACCGCATTTTGTTTGGAAAAGATAGTTGGAAACCCGATGAGTTTCCAACTTATTTTAGAGTTCTAGAATCTAATGATGAGTATTTCCCTTATCACAAGAAATATCATGCATTTTGGCCCATGTATGGCTTAGACTTATCAGATGAGGTACTAAAAAAGGTATACTATAAGAATGCTTTAAGAATAGTCCCAGGAATTGATAAAACTAAATTCCCAAAATAGAATTTATTATAGTGGAATATTTCCGTGCTTACGCTTTGGTCTATTCACTTCTTTGTTTTCTAGCATACTAAAGGCTTTAATCAACTTGCGCCTTGTGTTTTTTGGTAGAATAACTTCATCTACAAAACCACGTTCAGCAGCACTATATGGGTTTGCAAAGAGCTCAGCATATTCAGCTTCTTTTTCTTTCCATTTTTCTTCAGGGTCATCCGAAGAAGAAATTTCGCGTTTAAAGATAATCTCAGCAGCACCTTTAGCGCCCATAACGGCAATTTCAGCATTTGGCCAAGCAAAATTCATGTCAGCACCGATGTGCTTAGAGTTCATAACATCATAAGCACCACCGTATGCTTTACGAGTAATTACTGTAATTCTTGGTACAGTTGCTTCACTAAACGCGTATAATAATTTTGCACCGTTTGTAATAATAGCGTTCCATTCTTGGTCGGTTCCAGGTAAAAATCCTGGTACATCTTCCAATACTAAAAGCGGAATATTAAAAGCATCGCAGAAACGTACAAAGCGTGCTGCTTTTGTAGAACTATTAACATCTAATACACCTGCTAAAAACATAGGTTGATTAGCCACAACACCCACAGATTTACCTCCTAAACGTGCAAAGCCTACTATAATATTTTCTGCAAAATCTTTATGAATTTCATAGAAAGAATCTTCATCAATAATACCTTCAATAACTTGTTGCATGTCGTAGGGCTTATTCGGATTCTCAGGAACAATGTCTGACAAATTTTCTCTGACTTCGTCTTTTAACTCAAACGGAATATCAATTGCTTTTTCTCTATTATTTTGAGGGAGATAACTTAACAAACGTTTGATATCTTCTAGAGCTTCAACATCGTTTGAAGATGTTAAATGTGCCACACCTGATTTTGTAGAATGTACACTTGCGCCACCGAGTTCTTCACTAGTAACTTCTTCATTAGTTACCGTTTTAACCACATTGGGTCCAGTTACAAACATATAACTTGTGTTCTGCACCATAAGTGTAAAATCTGTCATTGCAGGCGAGTAAACTGCACCACCAGCACAAGGTCCCATAATTGCAGATATTTGAGGAATAACTCCAGATGCTTGTACATTACGATAAAAAATATCAGCATAACCACCTAAGGAGCGAACACCTTCTTGAATACGTGCCCCACCAGAATCATTAAGTCCTATGATTGGAGCACCTACATTTACGGCCATATCCATAATTTTACAGATCTTCTCGGCATGAGTTTCGGAAAGCGAACCTCCAAAAACAGTAAAGTCTTGTGCGAAAACATAAATTAATCGCCCATTAACTGTACCGTAACCAGTCACAACACCATCACCATAGATTTTCTGCTTATCCATACCAAAATCTGTTGTTCTATGAGTCACTAAGGCACCAATTTCTTCAAAAGAGTTTTCATCTAATAGATAGAGCACACGTTCTCTTGCTATTAGTTTTTTCTTTTGGTGTTGTTTGTCTATTCTCGCTTGACCACCACCTAATCTCGATTGCTCTAGCTTCTCGTTTAATGTTTTTGTTTTCGAATCCATAATGTCTTAGTTAGGTAGCTTTAATAATTTTTGTTCTTCTAAATAAGTTTTTAAAGCAATTTGTGCAGCTATATTAGCTTCAACTTTATGCTGCTCTTCTAAAAGGCTAGGTGAGTAGTACTTTTTTACGAAATGCGTATCAAAATTTCCACTTCTAAAAGCGTCATGCTCACATACAAATCGACCAAAAGGTAGTGTTGTTTCTACACCTTTAACCTTATAATCATCAATGGCTTTAATCATTAGCTCAATGGCTTCAGTTCTTGTTTTGCCATAAGTGATTAATTTTGAAAGCATTGGGTCATAATAAATAGGAATATCCATGCCTTCCTCAAAACCATTGTCAACTCGGATATTTTTACCAACAGGAAGTTGATATATTTCTAAATTACCAACACTTGGCAAGAAATCGTTCATCGGGTCTTCGGCATAAACACGTAATTCTAATGCATGACCATTGATTTTTAAATCTTCTTGTTTTATGCCTAAGGCTTCTCCACGAGCTACTTTAATTTGCAATTCTACTAAATCAACTCCAGAAATCAATTCAGAAACAGGATGCTCCACCTGAAGACGTGTATTCATTTCTAAGAAATAGAAATTATGGTCTGCGTCAAGCAAAAACTCAACAGTACCAGCACCTAAATAATCACAAGCACGTGCTACATCGATAGCAGCTTTTCCCATACGTTCGCGCAATTCTGGAGTTAATACAGCCGAAGGTGCTTCTTCAACTACTTTTTGATGACGACGTTGTACGGAACATTCACGCTCAAAAAGGTGAATGATATTTCCGTGCCCATCTGCCATGACTTGTATTTCAATATGTCGTGGAGATTTCACATATTTTTCGATAAAAACCGAACCATCTCCAAAGGCTGAAGTGGCCTCACTTATGGCACGCTTCATTTGTTCTTCTAAAACCTCTTCCTTTTCTACAACACGCATACCTTTTCCACCACCTCCAGCAGCGGCTTTTATAAGTATTGGGAAACCAATGGACTTTGCGATTCCAATAGCTTCTTTTGGATTAGTAACTGCATGGTCAACACCTGGAACCATTGGTATGTCGTAGTCTTTTACTGCATCTTTTGCTGCCAATTTATCGCCCATCATTTCTATAGCTTTAGATTTTGGGCCAATAAATACGACGTTGTTTGCTTCGCAAAGTTTAGCAAAATCAGAGTTTTCACTTAAAAAGCCATACCCTGGATGAATGCCATCCGCATTTAAATACTTTGCAACTTCAATAATTTTATCACCTAACAAATAAGATTGGTTTGATGGAGCAGGACCAATACATACCGCTTCATCGGCATATTTTACATGAGGTGCATTTCTATCAACTTCAGAAAAAACAGCAACTGTTTTAATGCCCATTTTTTTTGCAGTTTGCATCACACGAATTGCAATTTCGCCACGGTTGGCAACTAATATTTTTTTCATATTATTCGAACGAAATTAAAAGGTTGTTTTTATCTACAGTATCGCCTTGTTTTACGGCAATTGATTTGATAACACCATCTCTTGGAGAGTTAATAACGTTTTCCATCTTCATAGCTTCAAGAATAAGAAGTGCATCATTTTCTTTAACTTCTTGACCTTGACCAACGCTTATTTCTAAGATAAGCCCAGGCATAGGCGCTTTGATATCATTTACTTTTTTTGAAGCACCAACCTCAAAACCTAATTCGCTTATGAGTTGATCTAATTCATCTTGAATAACAACGGAGTAAGTATTACTATTGACTTTTACTTCGTACATTTTTTTATTGAAGTCCGATTCTAGTATTGAAGCCTCAATTGAAGTGTCATTATTAAGAACATGAAATTGGTTTTTATTGGTTTCAACAGCATCTAGTTTGTCAATATCTTCTTTTGTGACATTAAAACTATGTGTGTTGTTGACTTTTATCTTATACATATCATATGTTTTATTTAGTGTTGTTAAAATTTGAATCTCTTTGATGACGCTTTATTGCTTTTCTTGAAAGAACAAGCCCAATAATTAGAGATATAAATGCACCGATGTATATTCCAGGAATAAAGTTTATAAACAAAAAGAAGTCATAAGAGCCGTGAAACAACGTGGCTAAAAACAAACCAGCCATATTAAGTTTAAATCTGTTTTTCGAAAACTTGGCTTTCCCCATAAAATAACCCATGAGTACACCAAAAGTGGCATGCGCAGGGACAGCTGTAAATGCTCTTAAGATAGCTGTTTCGTAACCACTGCCAAGCACATACATAATATTTTCTGTACAAGCAAAACCCATGGATACCATTACGGCATACATAATACCATCGTAAGGTTCGTTAAAGTCTTTTTTGGGTTGTGCATAATATTTTACGATGACGTATTTACTAAATTCCTCTGATAGTGCTATAACAATAAATGCTTGTATAAACTGCTGCCAGATACTATATTTATCTGTCACAGGAATCAATTTACCTGTGATGAGATATAAAGTAAGCACTATAATCACACTCACAAAAGCACCGAGTAAGAAACTTTTAATTAGCAGACCAAAAGGTTCTTTTTCATACTTGTCTTGAAAATAGATGTATGCACTTATGGCTAATATTGGTGCTATAGCTAGTAAAAGTAGTTGCATTAATGCTTTAAATTTTTAATAGATTCTAGTACAAATTTGTAATACGCAGTGTTTGAAGCTATGAAATGAGAATTGGTAGTACTATTTGCCAATAGGTTTTCAAACTGATTAAAGGTAACTAATTTAAGGGCTTCGACTTCATCTTTTTGAGGTGTTAAATCTTCTAATTCTATATTGAGCTTAGCAATATAAATTTGATGAAACTCAAAATCTTTAATCTTTCCATTATCATAAATAGATTTATGAAGATGCGTTCCGATTTTGGTTAAATCATTTTCTTTTAATTTTAATCCAATTTCTTCTTCAGTTTCCCTAATGGTAGCTTCTGTAAACGTTTCGCCAGCATCTATATGGCCCGCAACAGAAACATCCCAAAGTAATGGATAAATGACTTTTTTATGAGAACGTTGTTGTAATAAGATTTCGTTTTTTTCAGTGTATAACCAAAGATGAATAGTATTATGGTACCAACCATTTTTATGGGCTACTGATTTTAAAGCAGTTTTTCCAGTTGACTTTCCTTTAGCATCTACTATGTCTAGAAGTTCATCCATTAACAACAGAATTTATCACATCATACAATTTTTTAAAATGCGCTTCTGTATTAAAAATATGGCATGACACACGCATGTATTTGCCACGGAAGGACAAGTGAATATTATTGCTTTTTAATACTTTTTTCAATAGGTCAATATCTACAGAACTTGGAATTTTAATGCCAAATAAATGTTTAGCTCTAACTTCTGGATTATTTGATGCAAACCCTATCTCTGATAATGATTTCAAAGTATTCTCTGAAATTGAATGACAATAGTTTTGAAACTGAATCTTATCAATTTTTAATATTTCTTGTAAAGCCGCAGTTTGCATTTTTACATAGATAAAACTACCACTTTCTCCCATAGCGTAACGACTTGCTTTGGGTTTGTACTGTGATTGGTATTGTGTTAAGCCAGCTAAATCTTCACTTCCTAATCGGTTAGCCCAATTTTGTTCAATAGGCTTTCCATTATCAAAATAAGGTCCGTAATAAGCATAAGCACAGCCATAAGGACCAAATAACCATTTGTAGCCAGCGCAAACTAACGCGTCTGGTTGAATGTCTTTTACAGAAAAGGGTAGTGCACCAATAGATTGACTGCCGTCAATAACTAAAAGTGAACCGTGTTGCTTTGTCTTTTCTCGAATGGCTTTTAAATCAAATACAATTCCGTTAGCCCAATGCAAATGACCTATAGCAACTAATGCTGTTTTTGGTTTTATGGCTTTAAGTATTAATGCATTCCAATCTTCAGCATTCTTAGGTTGATTAACGGTCACAATTTTTGCCTTGTATTCTTTTGCTAAGCTCTCCCAGATATAATAATTACTTGGAAACTGTTCTTCAACTATTAGGATTTCGTCTCCTGATTTTAAGCTTATATTATTAGCCACATTTGCCATGCCGTATGATACAGAAGGTATTGTCACTACACGATTATAATCATCTTCGTCGATAATTTGAGCAAATAATTTACGTAGTGCAATAACTGGCTCAAATAAATCTGAAGCCTGCTTTAATTCTGGACTGCTTTTTCTTTTTATAGCAGCGATACCAGCCGCTTCAACAGATTTAAAAGCAGGAGAGAAGCTCGCCGTATTGAGATAGGTAACGTCTTCTGAGATTTTGAAAAGGTGCTTTTGGGATTGTAATGACATAAATAATTTAAAGATAAAACCTGCTATACTAAAGATATAACAGGTTTTGGTTTTTATTTAAAATAGCTAAAGGTTTCGCCATCTTCAATTTTTAGTAATGACTCATAAATTAAACGAATCACATTTTCAACATCATCTTTATGAACCATTTCTACAGTGGTATGCATGTAACGTAATGGTAAAGAGATAAGCGCAGAGGCCACACCACCATTACTGTATGCAAAAGCATCAGTATCTGTACCTGTAGCTCTAGATAATGCCGCACGTTGAAAAGGTATTTTCTTTTCTTCAGCGGTATCCGTAATTAAATCTCTTAGCTTTTGTTGTACTGCTGGCGCATAGGCAATAACTGGACCTTTACCAATTTCAGCAAGACCTTGTTTTTTAGGGTCAATCATTGGCGTAGTCGTATCGTGTGTCACATCGGTTACAATAGCTACATCTGGTTTTATAGTTTCAGTAATCATTTCTGCACCGCGTAAACCTATTTCTTCTTGTACAGAATTAGTGATATACAATCCAAAAGGTAATTTCTTTTTGTTTTCATGAAGTAAACGCGCTACTTCAGCGATCATAAAACCACCCATACGATTATCTAATGCACGACATACAAACTTATCGCCATTAAGAATATGGAACTCATCTGGATATGTAATAACACAACCGACATGTACGCCCATTTTTTCAACTTCGGCTTTATCTTTGGCACCTATGTCAATGCAAATATTATCTGGCTTTGGAGGTTCTTCTTTAGCACGGCTTCTTGTGTGTATGGCTGGCCAGCCAAAAACACCTTTTACAATGCCTTTTTTGGTATGGATATTAACTACTTTACTAGGTGCAATCTGGTGGTCGCTTCCGCCGTTTCTTACAACATATAGTAAACCTTTGTCAGAGATATAGTTGACATACCATGAGATTTCATCTGCATGACCTTCTATAACAACTCTGTATTTTGCTTTGGGATTAATCACAGCAACTGCACTTCCGTAGGTGTCAGTTATAAATTCGTCTACGTATGGTTTTAGATAGTCCATCCATATTTTCTGACCTTCCCATTCGTATCCAGTAGGTGATGCGTTATTTAAGTATTTTTCTAAAAAGTCCATCGACTTTTTATTGAGTAATTTTTGTTTTGCCATGCGTTTAAAATTTTCCTAAAAATAACAATATTAATAGTAAAATTGAGGTTATAGGATATATTAATTCGTAATTTTGAATAGCTTTAATTTCCATTTTTGGAATGGTTTTAGAGATATATATTTGTTATGAGATACATTATTTTTTTTTTCTTCTGCTTTCCTATGCTTTTATTTGCGCAGATAGAACCTGTTGAACAAGATTCTCTGCAAGAAAAGTACTTGCTTATTGAAGGCGATTCTATTCCAAGAAAGTATATAGACTTAGATGAAGTTATTGTGTTGCCACACTTAAATTTCCGTGATAAAGATGAGCGCTATAGATATTTAGTTTTAAGAAGAAAGACACGTAAAGTGTATCCTTATGCAAAAATGGCAGCTGAACGTTTGTTAGAATTGAATGAAGAGTTAAAGCAGTTTGAAAAACGACGTAAAAAGAAGAAGCATGCCAAAAAAGTTCAGAAATTTATTGAAAAAGAATTTTCAGCAGAACTAAAGAAACTCACAAAGACCGAAGGTCAGATTTTAGTAAAATTAATTCACCGTCAAACAGGAAAAACAGCCTTTCAATTAGTAAAAGAGTTGCGTAATGGATGGCGTGCTTTTTGGTATAATAACACAGCGAGTTTGTTTGATATTAAGCTGAAGCGGGAGTTTGTGCCATTAGATGTCGAAGAAGATTACTTAATCGAAGACATTTTACGACGCGATTTCCAGAATGGACGATTAGAGCGTCAAAAACCCGCTTTTGAAATTGATTATTACGATTTATTAAATAAATGGAAAACCTCTAAAAAGGTTACAAAAAAGCAATGAGTGAGCAATCTAAACGCGAAGAATTACTAAATGCATGGTCTCATGGTATCAGTGCTGTTTTAGGAATTGTTGGTTTAATATTACTGATTATTAATGTTGATAGTTCCAAACCATGGTCATTGTTTAGTGTCATTATATACGGACTCTCAATTGTCATTTTATTTACGGCATCTACCGCTTACCATGCTATTTCTAATTACGATTTAAAACAAAAATTTAGAGTTGTAGACCACATTAGTATTTATTTACTTATCGCAGGAACTTACACACCAGTTTTACTTATTATGTTGCCAGAGAGTTTAGGATGGCCTTTGTTTTATGCGGTTTGGGGTATTGCAATTTTTGGTGTGATTTTAAAACTCTTCTTTACAGGTAAATTTGAGATATTTTCAACACTATTATATCTAGTAATGGGTTGGTTGATTGTGTTTGACTTTTCTACACTATCAGAATTAATGCATCCAAATGGGATATTGTGGTTATTTGCAGGTGGATTATTTTATACCGTTGGCATTGTCTTTTATGCCATACACAAAATACCTTATAATCATGTGATTTGGCACTTCTTTGTATTAGCCGGCGCTATTTGTCACTTTTTGATGATGTATTGGCATGTTGTCTAAACATGCTGATCAATGAGAATGGTATTTCCATCTGGGTCAAATAGCGTGATGCTTTCAGGGCCTTTTGTAGATTCATCCGCTTCTTTCACTAATTTAATACCTGAAGATTTTAGATGTTTTTGTATGGCTCTTACATCATCAAAATTACCTTGCGTTTCTGCATCTTGATTCCAACCAGGATTAAAAGTGATAATATTTTGCTCAAACATCCCTTGAAATAAACCAACGATTGCATCACCGTTTTTCATGATGAGATAATTGCGTTCGAGTTCTCCAGCAAATACTGTGAACCCTAGAGTTTCGTAAAATTTCTTTGAAGCATTAATATCCTTAACACTTAGACTAATCGAAAATGCGCCTACTTTCATGATTACATTAGTTTAGTAATTTGACAGTTTTAAAGGTAATGAAAAGGCGATTATAAATTAAAGCCTTGACCTTAATTGTTTTCTACAACAAAAAATTTCTTACCAATAAAAGGAATGTCTTTTCTCGAAAACCATAATGCCACCAAACTTAAAAGAAATGTTACTATAGCTGTGTAAAATAACAATCCGCCATCGCTATTTATGTCAATACCTAACTGTGTAAGGTGCATCATAATAGCGCCACCAATAACACCAAGAACAAGAGTTGCACCTAGCCAAGTGGTTTTTGGAACTAGAATTAAAATACTAGCAATAAGTTCTAATATACCAATGCCAATTCTTCCATAAGGTTCTAAGCCTACTTTTGTAAAAATATAAACACTGTCTGGATGAGCTGTAAACTTAAATCTCAGGGTTTGTATTAAAATGACTGCTACAGCGATACGGATGATTAGTTTTAAGTATTTCATGTTTAATAATGTTTATTGGTTGTGTTTTATAAGACACTAAGTCAACTATTTGAATGTATACTTACACTAGGATAATAATTTGGCTAGTCATTATTCAGTTTGCCATAGTATATTAAATCTACCAATTTACCAGAGGTTGTTTTATAGTCACATCGAATCGTGCCTTCAAGTTTAAAACCAGCTTTTTCAGCTATTTTGCGTGCAGAATAATTTTCAGGATGAGTTCTTAGAAATAGTTTTCTAAACCCATGTATTTTAAAACAATGTTCGCAGAATAGAATAAAAGCTTTGGTAGAAACACCTTTATTGGCATATTCTTCATCGATATAAAGCCCCATTTCGGTTTTTGGAATCTTCCAGTCTACATTTTTCAAATCAAGAAACCCAGCAATAGTATTTGTTTTAATATCTTCAATAATGTACGGGAAGTATTGACGTCTACTAACTCTTTGCAGCATTTCATCTAAGAAAACTTTAGTGTCTTCAAATGTTTGTGTTCTTGATGTTGTACCTGTAAAAAAGTCTTCTAATCTCTTACGATTTTTAGATACCATTTTATAATAGGCGTCAATATCGGAGGTTTGTAACAGACGAATTTTGTAATTATCAAACAGCATTAGGCTTACTTTAGTTTGTAAAACAATAACCTACTTTGTTTATTCATTGGCAAGAGCAAAAGTTCTTTTTCTTTGATATAGGCAATATCACCAACGCTTTGACCTACTGTAAGAATCTTTTCGGTATTACCGTCATAATCTATAAGGTGAATGTTTCCGCTTTTCCAATCTGAGATTATCATATGTTTGTCATCGTAAGGTCTTATACCATCTAAATTCCCGATGATTGAAGAAATAGAATCTACAGATTTTGTATTCATATCTATTTTAGATAATCGACCACCTTCAGGAGCTGAACCCCAAGAAGCGACATACATGGTGTTTCCTTGTACTAATAAACCATTAGGATTATCTAACACTTTGTCGGCTAACCATAACTGAAAGTTTCCTTCAGAATCAAGTCTATAGATTTCTGATGTTCTGGTATCTGAAACATAGACATTACCTGAATTATCAATAGTGACATCGTTAAGAAAAGCTATACTTGGGAGCGAATATTTATTTAAAATTTTTCCAGTTATTAAATCGGCTTCCACCAGCTGTGTAACATCAGAAACATACAATTTATCTTTTGTGATGGCAATGCCTTTTGGGTCATTAAGATTGGCAACAAAAGTTTTATTAATGATTTTTCCGTCTAGGCTTATAGTCGCTACTGAGCCATCTTCCGCTTCACTATTGCCTATTAAAGAAGCATATATAACCTCATTTTCTTTATCATATACTGCAGATTCGCAATGTGTTAATTCTAAAGTTTCTGAAATGAATGTAGGTTCTGAATTTTGTGTTTCCGTTTTAGCTATCTCTTTTTTGGTTTCGTTTTCTGCCTTAGTTTCATTTTTACACGAGACAATTAATAATGACACTAATAAAATTGTAAAGATTGATTTCATGAGTTAGATTTTATGATTGATAATTATATATGATTTTTAGAATAATCCATTTTCGTTTAGGCAATCCTTTTCAATAATTTGACCTAAATCCCAAAGCTCTACGACTTTCTCCTTCTCGAATCTAAAGATATGTACCACAGCTATTTCCATGTCATGTTTTATAACATGAGAATGTGTTATTACAGTATCTTTTTCTTCATAACATTTTATAACTTCAATAGATTTATTAGGATTGGTTTTATGGTCTTCTTCTATGGCTTTTAGCAATGCTTCTCGACTTCCTTTAAAATATTGGTTATGATGTATAAAATCATCAGAGGTAAATGTATCAAAGGCTTCTTTTGACTTACCAAGAGCAGATAGATTTAAAAACGCCATGGCGCTTTCTTTATTCGACATGTTTTAATGATTTTATTTTTATGCCATCACCAGCTAGACTTTCAAACTGTTCTCTATTTAAAATCAACAATCTGATGTCAGTTAGTCCAAATGGACTATAATTGTTCTCAGTTAAAAAGACACCGTTTTCAAGCTCTAAAATAGCACTTGATGATTCAATATATTCATTATCTAAATACCGAAAATGAATGTCTATAATTTTCTTGTTCTTGAATGAAACCCGAGAAGCTAATCCATAACGTTTGGCCTTTATAAACTGGCACGTCTTATGATTATTATAATAGTCAACAAGATTTATTGAGTCATCAGGAGAACTTGGAAAAAAAATAATACTTCCATTTGAAAACTTAATGTAAGAATTAAATGTTTGCATTTCACTCTCATTATCCAACTCATACGAGTATCGAATTTTGGATATCTTAAGGCCGATTATATCACTTATTGTCATATGTTATTATTAATTTTCTACTTCTTCGACTTCGACTGGAATCTCAACTATAGGAAAATAGTTTTTAGTGTTACTTTCAATAGTTTTCTTAAGATGACCAAGGTTTGTGTCTTCTTGTGCTTTAATGGAACTTCCCATCATTGCCATTAAAGATTTCGAAACCATACTATTGCCTTCGGCTTTTGTACTTGTACTAATTTTTGTTTTTCCATCTACCGAAGCCATACTGAGCTTATAATCCATATCCATAAAATCAGAGGTAAACGTCATTGAGATAGACTCGTTTGGTACTATTTCTGTAATGGTCTCACGTATCGTCATTTCTTGCCCTTCATTTATGAAATAGACATCTGCAACAGCGCCTACAGTATCTGGAGTGCCACTGACATGTTCTGTTTTTTGGAAACCTATTAACCAATCTGCCATTTTATCTGGGTCTTGGCTAACAGCCCAAGACTCTTCTAAAGACTTGTCTACCATAACCTCGCAGTCATAAGAAACTTCAGATTTGATAAGTCCTAAAAGAAAAAAACCGATAATTAGAATAGCTATAATTCCAAATATGTACTTTAAATACTTCATAGTTTTGATGATTTAGCTGATAATGCACTAAGTTAACAAAAAGGAAGTAAATTGATTTATAGATTTTGTGTCCGCTAAATTATAGACATAGAAAAAGTAAAATGGTCTTCTTCATTAACAATGAAGTTTGATATACCATCGTCTTATAAAAACACTCTTTTTATTTATGGTTTCAAACAATCTCTTATATTATAAAAATGCCCAAGAATTATCAGTGTTGAGAATAGGTACATTCCGTATTCAAAAATTTCTGATTGTTCTTCGAGCAGAATTGATATAACAAAGCCAGTAAAAGCTATCCACAAAAGGATACTCACTCCCTTAAAAAAATTCCTTTTGGTAGTCTTATAAATAGACACAAAAGCTATTAAAATGAAAAGGATAGCAATTACTGGATTGTTTAAGAAACCAACTCCTATTGTCATTAATAATGGTGTAGCTAGGCAATGTATTATGCAAAGAATAGCACTTACAATTCCTAGTTTATCTGCCCAATATATTTTTTTTATTGTCGTCATTTAATTTTATTATTAAATCAATATTTAATTAAGTTTTATGCATTTTAATATGCATAAGCGCGTTCAACTGGCCATTCATCTTCAAAACGATCTTTTTCTAAATTAATAGCAGCAAGTTCTGATTCGGTTAGTAAACAAGTATCTAGCTCTTTTTTTATTTGTTGTTCGTCTAGATTTTGACCTATAAACACAATTTCATTTTTTCGGTCTCCAAAGTTGGTATCCCAATCACTCTCTATATCCGCTTGGTTCTCTACAAATGTCATCTGTTGTATACGTTTTTCAAAAGGCATGCTAGTCCACCAAACGCCTGCACTATCGGAGCGTAGTGAGCCGCCAGCCTGTCCCCAAATTAAGGCTTGGTCTGGTCTAGAGGCTAACCAAAACAACCCTTTACTTCTTAGTATATTTTGTGGAAATTGATGCTGGGTGTAATTCCAAAAACGCTCTGGATGAAATGGTTTTTTACTCCTAAATACAAAAGAGCCTATACCATATTCTTCGGTTTCGGGAGTATGTTCATCTTTTTTTAGTTCTTCAATCCAACCGGCACTTTCTTCAGCTTCTTCGAAGTTGAATAATTGTGTATTTAAAATTTCTTTTGGATTCACTTTACTAAAAGATGATTCTATAATGTTTGCGGCAGGATTTAGTTTTTGAATCGTAGCTTTTAAAATGCCAAGGTGTTCTTTAGAAACTAAATCGGTTTTGTTTAAAATAATGGCATTAGCAAACTCAATTTGATCGATCAATAAATTCACAATGGTTCTGTAATCATTTTCAATATCTGTGAGACTTCGATCAATTAAGCGTTCTGGACTTCCAAAATCCTTGAAAAAGTTAAAGGCGTCAACAACAGTAACCATAGTATCAACGTAGCTAAATCTGGATAAGTCGATATTTTTTTCTTCATCTATAAACGAAAATGTTTGTGCAACAGGTATAGGTTCGCTGATTCCCGTACTCTCTATAAGTAAATAATCAAAGCGATTTTCCTTGGCTAGTCTTTCGACTTCAATCATTAAATCTTCTCGTAATGTGCAGCAGATACAGCCATTACTCATTTCTACTAGAGTTTCCTCAGTTCTTGATAAAGTGTTTTCACTTTTAACCAAATCTGCATCCACATTGACTTCACTCATATCATTTACAATAACTGCGACTTTTAAGCCTTCCTTATTGTGCAAAATATGATTTAGTAAAGTGGTTTTTCCCGCTCCTAAAAAACCACTTAATACTGTGACTGGAAGTTTTTTGATTATATTCATTATTAATTATAAAACGATTAGTATTAATGCTTTAATTGTAATCACAATGTATTGTACTAATGCAACTGAGTTGCGAAATTAGATAATATTACTTGTAATTGCAACATAGTTGCATTAAATTTGTAAGCATGGGAGTTATTAGAAAAACAAAAGCTGTAACTACAGTATTAAATATTTTTGAAAACAAAAATGAGGCTAAATCAGTAGTCAGTCTTATTGAACTTGTAAAAGGCGATATGAACAAAACTACAGTTTATCGTATTTTGGATAGACTAGAGCAAGATGGCTTCATTCATTCTTTTAATGGAAAGGATGGCTTAAAGTGGTATGCGAAATGTAATGGCTGTTCTGCTCATAAACATTCAGATAAACATCCACATTTTCAATGTAAAGAATGTGATAAGGTTGAGTGCTTATCTTTAGAGGTTAACATACCTATTTTAAAAAATCATAAAGTTGATTCTACAGATATTCTTTTGATTGGACAATGTGAGTCCTGTTCTGTATAAGTATCTTATAAATATTTTATTGGAGATTTTCTAATTTCTTCCTAAGGTTTTATAATGTCTTTATATTCTTCAAAAAAAGCTTCAAACTTTGGCATAGTTTGGTTAAAAAATTCCATAACCGCTTGCCAGGAATTTTTATTGTGTATAGATACTTTTTCCTTTAGAGGGACATAAATTCTAGAAATCTCTTTGCCATTATCTAAATAGTATTCTTCCTCGTAAATGGTATCGGGCAAATATTCTGAATGCAATATACTTTTTAATGCTTCGAGTTTTTCCCAACAATTAATACGATGTTCTAAATCATCTTCTAGGTCTAATGAAACAAAGGCTTTTTTAGTATCGAAGTAAAACTTAAAAGAAAGCCCTTTGATTTTGGTATTGTAGAGTAACCATTTTCTTGGAAACGATTTTCCAAAGCTTATCCAAAACTCTTCTCTTAATTTTTGACTTTCTGCTTTGCTGAACATCTAAACAAAATAAGCAATTAAAATTCCCAAGCAAATGGCTATAAGCTTTGATAGATTAAACTTATGGCCTTCGCTACTTTCAAATAAGATAGTCGTTGATATATGTAAAAAAATACCTATGACTAAAGCATTGATACTAGTGAGATATACAGGAGCAATTGATGTTGTGTTAGACACTAATGTACCTAATGGTGTCATAGCAGCAAAAATCAATATAAAACTAATAGTCTTTTCTTTGATATACATGGATTGCAATAGAAAAGATGTTAATAATGCTGCGATAGGAATTTTATGAATAAACACACCATAAACCATATCGTTATGCTGATGTATTGGAAAACCTTCTAGAAAACTATGAATACATAAACTTATAAATAATAACCAAGGAAACTTAGAGTTTTTTTGATTTATATGAACATGACCATGCTCTGCACCTTTAGAAAAGAACTCCAAAATAATCTGAAGCAAAATACCACACATAATAAATAAACCAGTACGTTTAGCATCTAAATGCTCGTATACTTCTGGTAATAAATCAAATAGTGTTAATGCCAATAAAAAAGCGCCACTAAAAGATAATAGTAATTTAGTATAAATACTTTTGTGTCTTCGGGTCAAAAAGGCAATAATAACACCGATTGCAATAGCATATATAGGAAATAAATACTTATTCATGGACGCAAATTTACTTAAAAATCATAATCAAACGCTCAGATGTTTTTGGATAAAACTTATGCAGTTTATAATCTCCAAAAATATCTAAAAGATGCACACCTGCTTTTTCAAAAAGTATTTCAAAACCCTTTAAGGTAAATGCTTTTACTCGCTCTTGAAATTTATAGTCTTTGCCATCAGCAGTAAACGATATATCTTTAATGATATATCCATTTTCTAAACGTCGCTGTTGTAAGAATTCAATGCCATCAACCGTTTTAGTGTCTTCAGGTACTAGATTGTCAATCACATATTCTGAGTTCATAAAGTCAATAACACCAAAACCATATTCGTTTAATTCTTTTTTAATGGCTTTAATTGTTCGGAGATTACATTCGTCATCTTCAAAATAGCCAAAGCTTGTAAAAAGGTTAAAAACAGCATCAAATGTTTCAGGATATGGTTTTGTCATATCATGAACATCAAATTTTAAAGTGTTATTTTCAAATTGTTTTGCATGAGCAATACTCTGCTCGGATAAATCTACACCTGTTACGTTGTACCCAAGTGTATTTAAATAAACAGAATGCCTTCCTTTTCCGCAGGCTAAATCTAAAATTTCACCATTTTCTGGAAGATTAAGGTAGTTAGTGAGATTGTCCATAAAGGCTTGCGCCTCAGTATAATCTCTATCTTTATATAAAATATGGTAGTATGGTGTATCAAACCAAGAGGCATACCATTTTTCTGTTGTTTTTGTCATAGTTAGTGTGGTCTTTCGACTTTACAAAAATACTGTATTTTTGCAACCTATTTGACGTATAATATGGACGGAAATTTCAAAATGGTAGCCAAAACATTATTTGGCTTTGAAGATATATTAGCTAATGAGCTTAGGAACATGGGCGCTATGGATGTAGAGAAAGGCGTTCGTGTGGTTACTTTTGTTGGTGATAAGGGCTTTATGTATAAAGTAAATATGGGGCTTAGAACCGCAATTAAAATCCTAAAGCCTATAAAGTCTTTCCGTATTACAAGAGAGGAAGATTTATACAAAAACGTTAAAAACATTAAATGGGAAAACTATCTAAAACCAGAAGGTTCCTTGGCTGTTGATGCGACTGTGCATCACAGTATTTTTACGCATTCACAATACACAGCTTTAAAGACTAAAGATGCAATTGTTGACCGTTTTAGAGAGCATAGTGGTACTCGACCAAATGTAGATTTACGTTTTCCGGATATAAAAATTAATGTGCATATTGACCGCCAACGTTGTACAATTTCTTTAGATACTTCTGGTGAGTCATTACATCGACGTGGTTATAAAACGGCTACAAATATTGCACCTATAAATGAAGTATTAGCTGCTGGACTGATTATGATGAGTGGTTGGGATGGGCAATCTGATTTTATGGATCCAATGTGTGGTAGTGGAACCATTTTGGCTGAAGCTGCAATGATAGCCTGTAATATTCCACCAAATTTAATGCGAAAAGAATTTGCCTTTGAACGTTGGGAAGATTGGGATGTAGATTTGTTTGAAAAAATTGAAGAGTCGTTATTGAAAAAGACTAGAGACTTTCATCATAAGATTTTTGGTTATGATAAATCGCCTTCTGCAATTAATAAAGCAAAGGAAAATATTAAAAATGCACATTTGGATGAGTTTATCCATATCCAACATGAAGATTTCTTTAAAACTCAAAAAGCAGGAAGCGAGAAGCTTCACATGGTTTTTAATCCACCTTATGGCGAGCGTTTAGAGAATTTAAATGTTGAAGAATTTTACGGAAATATTGGCACAACTTTAAAACATGGTTACTCTAATACTAATGCATGGTTAGTAACGTCTAACCTAGAAGCTCTAAAATTTGTTGGCTTAAGGCCATCACGAAAAATCAAAGTATTTAATGCAAAACTTGAAGCTCGATTAGTCAAATACGAAATGTACGAAGGTAGTCGTAAGGCTAAGAAACAAAATGATTAATTGTTCTTGTCTAGTAAAAAGGTCTTTAAATCTGAATAATTAGATGTTTTTACTGATATTTTCTTTTTATCAATAACAGTTTTAATCTGTTCAGGTAATTCAACTTCAGTATTAATAACACCTTCAACTACATCTAAAAACTTAGTTGGGTGTGCCGTTTCTAGAAAAATAACGTGGTCATTTGGGTTTTTATGAATATGCTTTTGTGCTCCTAAATATCCAACGGCACCATGTGGATCAGCGATATAATTATATGTCGAATATATTTCTGATAATGCACCCCGTGTTTCATCATCTGTGAAGCTATATGACGATAAATTTTCCCTTAAGTCATCAAAATCATTATTGTGTAATTCTTCAATTCTAATAAAATTACTTGGATTACCAACATCCATGGCGTTACTTATGGTTTGTACAGATACTTTTGGATTATAATCTTTAGTTTTTAGATAGTTTGTTACAACATTATTTGCGTTGTTAGAAGCTATAAAATGTTTGATTGGTAAACCTAATTTCTGAGCTACCATACCAGCACAAATATTCCCAAAATTACCACTAGGTACAGAAAAGACTACGTTTTTATGTTTACTTTTTAGTTGCTTATACGCAAACATAAAGTAGAGTAGTTGTGGTAACCAACGTGCAATATTTATGGAGTTAGCTGATGTGAGTTGCATTTTACTGGTTAACTCTTCGTCTACAAAAGCCTGTTTCACCATATCTTGACAATCGTCAAAAACACCATGGACTTCAAGAGCAGTAATGTTTTGTCCAAGTGTTGTCAATTGTTTTTCTTGAATATCACTTACTTTTCCGCTTGGATAGAGTATTACGACATCGACACCTTTGACATTTAAGAAACCACTAGCTACTGCGCCACCAGTATCTCCAGATGTAGCGACAAGAACTGTCACTTTTCTAGAATTATTTTTGTTAAAATACTCTAAGCATCTTGCCATAAAGCGCGCACCAACATCTTTAAAAGCCATAGTTGGTCCGTGAAACAATTCTAAAGTAGAAATCTGTTCATTGAATTCTACAATAGGGAAATCAAAAGACAAGGTTTGGTTAATAATCTGTTTTAATTCTTTTTCAGGAATTTCGTCGCCGACAAATTGTTTAATCGCTTCAAAAGCGATTTTGACATTAGATTTCTGCTCAATAGTTTCAAAAAAAGAATCGGGTAGAGGCGTTATACTCTCAGGGAAATATAAACCTTTATCAGGTGCTAGACCTCTGACCACTGCATCTTCAAAGGTTGTATTTGGTGCTTCTTTATTTAGAGAGTAGTATTTCATTATAAAACTTTGATACCTTCTGTATTAATTTTTGAAACAAATGTATAAAATGGAATTTCTGTTTTAGAGTACACTTTTTTCATTGCTTTTTCAACCTTTTCAGCATCCTCTTTCCCTTTGCTCAATGCAAATATTGAAGGTCCAGAACCTGAAATACCACAACCTAATGCTCCAGAATCTAATGTAGTTTTTTTAATAGTATCAAAATGAGGAATTAATAGTTTTCTGTATGGTTCAACAATAACATCGTTTAAAGATTTGCCTAATATGTCATAGTTACTTGTGTGCAGTGCATGTACTAAACTTCCAACATTTGACCATTGCGCAATAGCTTTTTTAAGCTCTACCGAATTTGGTAATAATGCGCGAGCTTCTGATGTTTTAATTTCAATTTGTGGATGAATAAGTGTTGCAAATAAATCTTTAGGTGTTGGTAATTCTATTACGTCAACAGGGTTGATGCTACGAACTAAAGTAAAACCTCCAAAGATTGCAGGCGCTAGATTATCGGCATGTTCTGATTGGCTTGCTAAGGCTTCTCCTTTTAAGGCATGTTTAGTAAGCTCAGTTTTATTTAGAGGTCTTCCTAGTAATTCATTCATGCCATAAACGCTACCAGCAGCACTAGCTGAGCTACTACCAATGCCGCTACCAGGTTTTATTTTTTTGTAGATTTCAATTTCAAAACCACAATCGGGCTGTAAAGCTTCATACATGGCTAAGGCAGATACACCCGCTACATTTTTTTTAGCTTCATATGGTAGATCATAACCTTCAATTTTAGTAATCTTAATTCCTTTTTCAGAAGTTTTATGAATAACCATTTCGTCACCAACACTATCAAGGCAAAAGCCTAGAACGTCAAAACCGCATGAGACATTTGCAACTGTAGCTGGAGAGAATATTTTAATGCTATCCATAATTACTTATTTCCAATTTTTATGATATCAGCAAATAGGCCAGAAGCTGTAACATCAGCGCCAGCACCTGCACCTTTTACAATCAATGGCTGCTCTGGATAACGTTCTGTATAAAACATAACAATATTATCTTTTCCTTCTAAATTGTAAAATGGATGGCCTTCTGGGATTTCGCGTAAACCAACTTTAGCTTTTCCGTCTTTAAACTCTGCCACGTACTTTAATTGACAATTTTTCGCTTTTGCAGAAGCATATATACGCTGAAAGTGAGATTCGTCTTCTTTAAGTGTATCATAAAAATCATCGACAGAGCTACTTTCAAGATTTGCTGTAGTTAGAAAAGACTCATTTTCGATATCTTCGATTTCCATTTTACCACCATTTTCTCTCGCTAATATTAAGATTTTACGAGCAACATCTATACCACTTAAGTCTATTCGTGGATCTGGTTCTGTATACCCTTCAAATTGTGCGCGTTTTACCGTATCATGAAAATTGGTATGATCACCAAAATGATTGAAAACAAAATTTAGACTACCAGAAAGAACAGCTTGTATACTCGTTACTTTATCTCCCGAAGCTACAAGGTTATTTAATGTGTTAATAATTGGTAATCCTGCACCAACATTGGTCTCATATAAAAATGCTGTATTGAAACTCAATGCTAAATAATGTAAGTTTTTATAAACATTATAAGAACCAGAACATGCAATTTTATTACACGCTACAACCGCAATACTATTTCGCAAATATTGTGAATACCAGTCAGAAACTTTTTCGTTTGCGGTGATATCTACAAATATGCTATTGCGTAAATTAAGCTCTAATACTTTGTTGAAAAAACGTTCTAAATTAGATTGTTCTGCAAAGTCAAAAGCAGAGGGCCAGTCTTCTAAATCTATGCCTTCATCATTAAACACCATTTTGCGAGAATTTGCCATTCCAACAATACGAACATCAATTTTTAGTTTCTTTTTAAGAAAATCATGCTGTTGTTCTATCTGATCTATTAGACGTTCACCCACGTTTCCGACACCAACTATAAAAACATTAAGTTGTTTGGTTTGGACTTCAAAAAAGTGTTCATGTAAGGAATTGAGAGCTTTTTTTACATCACTTTCATCAATAACTGCTGAGATATTTCGTTCTGAAGCACCTTGAGCAATTGCTCTAACATTAATATTATTTTTACCAAGAGTGCTGAACATTCTACCACTAATACCTTGGTAGTTTTTCATATTATCACCAATTAATGCTATAATAGACAGTCCTGTTTCAACAAGAATTGGTTCTATTTTTTTCAGAGTGATTTCGTATTCAAAAGTCTTATTAATAACATCTTGTGCTATTTGAGAATCTTTAATGTCTATACCAAAGCAAATAGCGTGTTCGGAGGAAGCTTGTGTTATAAAAATGACATTAATCTTTTCTTGAGCTAAGGTTTCAAATAAACGTTTAGAAAATCCAGGAATGCCTACCATTCCTGTACCCTGTAGTGTAAGAAGCGCTATATCATTAATATGTGTTATGCCCTTTACAGGATTTTTTATTGATGTTTCCGTCTCATCAGAAATCTTAGTACCAGCATCATTAGGTTGCATGGTGTTTTTAATTTGAATTGGAATATTAGTGTCTAATACTGGTTGCACAGTTGGTGGATATAAAACTTTGGCACCAAAATGAGATAATTCCATGGCTTCTTGGAATGATAATTGTTCAATTGGCACGGCTTGTTTAACCAACTTAGGATTTGCCGTATACATACCACTAACATCGGTCCATATTTCCAAAACATTTACCTTTAAAGTAGCGGCAATTATTGATGCTGTAAAGTCTGAGCCTCCACGTCCTAAAGTTGTTTCTTCGTCTTGTTTATTCTTTGCAACAAAACCTGGAAGAACAGTAATTAAATGTTTTGATTCGCTAAAATATGCCTGAATGTTTTTTTCTGTAATAGCTAACTCTACTTCTGCATTGCCGTGATTAGAGTTAGTGATAATTAATTCTTGCGAATTTTTTCTGATGACATCTAAATCTCTTGAAACCATACATTTTGCAATAATATACGATGACATAAGTTCACCGAAACTTGCCAGTTTATCTGAAATTTTTGGAGTCAGTTCATTTAAAAGATACAAACCTTCAAGAAGACTTTCTAATTCTTTAAATTTTGTTTCTATAGCAGATATTATGGTTTCATTATCTGTTGGAATGAGCTCCTTAACAAGTGAAATATGGATTTTTTGAATTTCTATAAAAGCTTCTTTATAAGTCTCGTCTTTTTTTATAGCAAGATTGCCTGCGGTCAAGAGTTTGTCTGTAATTCCACCAACTGCAGAAACTACAGCAATTACTGTACTATCTTTTGACTTTTCGTCAAGAATAGAAATAACATTGTTAATGTTTGAAGCAGAACCGACCGATGTCCCGCCAAATTTCAATACTTTCATGTGATTGATGTTTGAAAATTATTGATTTTATGATAATTTGAGAGCTAAAATATTATATCAAAAAAACCTAATATTAAGCACTTTACAATTTTAATAGCTTAAACCTTTTTTGCATGCAGATATTTTATCTGCATTACTAATCAAATGTATTATTTTTACCAGAATAAAAAAATATAATCATATGATGATTATATATTTAAAACACTTAGAATGAAAGTCTTTTCCAAGGAACAAATATATGAAGGTGATAAAATAACGGAAGAACGTCAAAAGTTGCCACCTTCTGAACTTATGGAGCGCGCTGGTCTTCAAATTTTTAATTGGATGCATATGCGTATGCAAGGCGCGCAAGTGCCTATTCATATTTTTTGTGGTATTGGTAATAATGGAGGTGATGGTTTGGTGTTAGCTAGGCATTTAATTACGCATGGTTATAATGTAGAAACCTATGTTGTAAACTGTGGTAATAGCCGCTCTAAAGACTTTTTAACGAGTTATGATAAGGTTAAAGAAGTTACTAAAAAATGGCCACAGTTATTAAAGTGTGAGTCTGACTTTCCAGAAATATATAAAGATGATATTATAGTTGATGCTATTTTTGGAATTGGTCTTAATCGTTCTATTGAGGATTGGATTAAAGCATTGTTTCATCATTTTAAAGCTTCTGAAGCGTTCACGCTTTCTGTTGATATTCCTTCTGGTTTGTATACAGATAAGCCAGTTGAAGATGTAAATGGCCTAGTAAAAGCTAATTATACTTTGAGTTTTCAATCTCCAAAATTGGTATTCTTTTTACCAGAAACAGCAGACTATACCATGCAATGGGAAGTTATTGATATTGGTATAGATCGAGACTATTTGATGACTACAGAAACAGAGTTTGAACTCATTTCTAAAAATGAAGTTCTACCAATGTATACACCAAGAACAAAATTTTCTCATAAAGGAAATTTTGGACATGGTCTCATTATTGGTGGTAGTTACGGTAAAGTTGGTGCGGTACAATTGGCAACTCGCTCCCTTTTGGCATCTGGTGCTGGCATGGCAACAGCTTATGTGCCAGAATGTGGGTATATACCATTGCAAACGAGTTTACCAGAAGCAATGGTAATTACAGATACTAATTACAAAACTATAACAGATATAAGTTTTGACATATCACCTTCAGCAATAGGGATTGGTGTTGGTACTGGTACAGATGCAACAACAGTAAAAGCTTATGAGGCTTTTCTAAAAAACAATAAAGCACCACTCGTAATCGATGCAGATGCTATTAATATGCTTTCAGAGAATAAGAAGCTATTAAAATTAGTTCCTGAAAACTCGATTTTAACGCCACATCTTATAGAATTAGAGCGTTTGATAGGGAAGTGGTCTAACGATTTTGAAAAGTTAGAAAAAGCTTCAGTGTTTTCTAGCAAGTATAAGGTCATATTAGTTATAAAGGGTGCGCATACAATTACTGTATATGGACAGAAGAAATTTATAAATGTCACTGGTAATCCTGGTATGGCAACAGCAGGTTCTGGAGATGTTTTAACTGGAGTGATTACAGGGCTTTTATGTCAAAATTATTTACCAATTGAAGCTACACTTTTCGGTATTTACTTACATGGTCGTGCAGGAGATTTAGCAGTTGAAGAGTTTGGTTATCAGAGTTTGTTAGCAGGTAATATTATTGATTACTTGGGAGAAGCTTATATAGACTTATTTAAACAACCAGAGCAACCTCAGGAAGAAACTGAAACTGAGGAAGACGCATAAAAAAAGCCCGTAATTAATTACGGGCTTTTAAACTATTAGAGATTACTTAGTTTTATTCAGTTCAGAGTCTAGCATACTTACTAACTCTGGATTAGAAGGTCTTGGTGCATCTGCGCTAACAATATTGCCATCTGGGTCAATAAGTATAAATCTTGGTATACCATCAATTGCATAATCTTGTACAAACTTAGATTGCCATGCATTATCAGCTAATAACTGTGTGCCACCTAATTCTTTTTCTTTAATCATAGATTTCCATTTGTCATAAGCATTTTTAGTGTCAATAGATGCACTAACAAATTCTATATTTTTTCCGTGAAATTGCTTTTCGACCTTTTTTAAAGAAGGAATTTCTCCAATACATGGGCCACACCAAGTTGCCCAAACATCTACGTAAACATATTTACCTCTTAAATCTTTTAGAGATGTTTCGCCACCAGCATTATTTTCATAATTTACAAACTCTGGTGATGGCATGCCTTTTAAGAGTTTTTTGCCTTTTTCAAATGTTTCTGTTAATGTTGCTTTTACAGTTGGATTGGTAACATTTTCCGAGAAGAACGTATATAGGTCACTCATGTTTTCATTTGCTGGCGACAGTAACATCTTTCCTGCAAAACTAATTACATCATTTTTTAATTCCTGAATTTTAATATCAGAAATCATTGTCAAATCCTTTGGTTTAATATTTGTAGCAGATTCTAAGTTTGCAAATACTTTATCTAAGCTTTTATTTATACCCATCTGTTTATAGGCTTCGGACATTTTATAAAGCTCAGGATTATCAAACTCAATATTTTTTAGACCTTCTGGTAAAAAATCTTCTGAAATTTTAAAATCTTCTTTTTTTGTGAAGTATTTATGCATGTTTTCGTAATTGTCGTAAACTGTAAATACTTCATAATTTAGATTTTCCTTTTCGAATTTTAAGAATGTTTCATCAGCATTTTCGAGAGTATTTAAATTTTCTAGATTAACATTTTTAATATCATCTATTTTTGATTTGAAAGCTGTTTCATCTAAACTATAAATCTTCTCTGCTCCTTCACGAGTATTAGTGTCATAAATTACTTTTGCATTTAAATAATTATTTTCATTTGCATTATTGCCTTCAAAATGAAGAGAAGTATTCATCTTTTCTGCATTTGCATTGATTTTGATAGTTTGTCCATTACCTATGAACATTTTCACAATATCTCTTCCAAAGCCAAGATTATAAAATCTAGCTTCTGTAAGTTTTAAGGTATCAGAAAAAGTACCATCTTTTGAAATACTAATTTCTTGCTTAAAATCACCTCCAACTAAGGTAGCTGTCTTGACTTTAATATTTTCAATTTTACCAGATAGTATTGTGTAATCTTTCTTTTCTTCTTTACAGGATATAATTGCTATTGAGCAAAGAATTAATACTAATTTTTTCATTGGGTTGTTTTTAGTGGGATTACGAATTTAACGTTTTAATAATTGTTATGTTATAATTGATTAATTATTAACATTTTTTGCATAGTATAAAAGATATAATCACTTTTGATTAAAATATGATTTGATGGCTAAATACTATTCAATTTCCAGTTCTAAACTGACGCTCAAAGACATTAACGATATCATCTTTAATCACAAAAAGATTAAACTTTCAGATGATGTTATTGCCAATATAAAAAAGTCGAAAGCTTATTTAGATTCTAAGCTTTCTGAAAGTGACAAGCCTTTTTATGGTATTAATACTGGTTTTGGCTCATTGTACAATGTAAAAATCTCTAAGCGAGACTTAACCAAACTTCAAGAAAACTTAGTCATGTCTCATGCCTGTGGTACTGGTGACAAAGTGCCAGAAGTTATTGTAAAGATTATGCTTTTGCTAAAAATTAAATCTTTAAGTTTTGGTCATAGTGGTGTGCAATTGTCTACTGTAAAACGTTTAATTGACTTTTTTAATAATGATATTTTTCCGTTTGTATACACACAAGGTTCTTTAGGAGCCTCAGGAGATTTAGCACCTTTAGCACATTTGTCTTTGCCATTAATAGGTAAAGGAAAAGTGACTTATCAAAACCGTTTAGTCAATACAACTACTGTTTTAAAGAAATTTAACTGGAAACCCATAAAGCTTGAAGCTAAAGAAGGTCTAGCATTATTAAACGGCACACAGTTTATGACTTCTTATGGCGTATATTGTTTATTACTATCTCATAAAACTTCATATTTAGCAGATATAGTTGCGAGTATTTCTTTAGATGCATTTGATGGAAGAATAGATCCTTTTAATGATTTAGTTCACTTAATAAGACCTCACGCAGGGCAGTTGAAAGTAGCAAGACGTTTTACAGCGTTTTTAAAGGGAAGCGAACTTATCAATCGTGAAAAAGAGCATGTGCAAGACCCATATTCTTTTCGTTGTATTCCACAAGTACATGGTGCTACAAAAGACACGATAGATTTTGTTGAAAAAACCATGATTACCGAAATCAATTCAGTCACGGATAATCCAAATATCTTTCCAGATGAAGATGAAATTATTTCAGCTGGTAACTTTCATGGGCAGCCATTAGCTTTGGCTTTTGATTATCTGAAGATTGCTATGGCAGAAATTGGAAATATCTCCGAGCGTCGAGTTTTTCAGTTGGTTTCGGGTTTAAGAGGATTGCCTGCGTTTTTGGTAGATAACCCTGGATTGAATTCGGGTTTTATGATTCCCCAATATACCGCAGCTAGTATTGTGAGCGCCAATAAACAATTAGCTACACCGGCTAGTATAGATAGTATTGTGTCAAGTAATGGACAAGAAGATCATGTAAGCATGGGTGCTAATGCAGCTACACAAGCGTATAGTTTAATTCGTAATGTTGAACGTATTATTGCTATTGAATTGTTTAATGCTTCTCAAGCAATGGAATTTAGAAAGCCTTATAAATCTTCAAATTTTATAGAACTATTTTTAAAGGCCTATCGAAAAGAAGTACCTTTTGTAAAGAAAGATGAAATCTTGCATAATGATATCGAAAAGACGATTCAGTTTTTGAAAAAATATAATATCACAGATTTTGAATTATTCTTGAATGATTATGGTATAAAGGCCAGCCTTTTGGAAAATGAATAAAAAAAGCCATTTCAAAAATAATTGAAATGGCTTTTGATTTAAAAGAATTTTGAAAATTAGGATTCTTTTTGCTCTTTGCTAGATTTTACTTTAATCTTAAGTTCATCATTTTTTTCATCTAAATCCATAGAGATAGTATCGCCCTCTTGGATTTTTGAGTTAATAATTTCTTCAGCTAAAGCATCTTCGATATACTTCTGGATTGCTCTCTTTAAAGGTCTAGCACCATATTGGGAATCAAATCCTTTATCAGCGATATAATCTTTTGCTTTCTTAGAAAGTTTTAACTCATAACCTAAATCTTTAATTCGATCTACAAGCTTAACTAACTCAATATCTATAATCTTATTGATATCTTCTTTGACAAGCGTGTTGAAAACGACTACATCATCAATACGATTTAAAAATTCTGGAGCAAATGCTTTTTTTAATGCATTTTCAATAACACCTTTAGCATGGTCAGCAGCTTGAGATTCTTTTGCTGAAGTTCCAAACCCAACACCAGTGCCAAAATCTTTCAGTTTTCGCGCACCAATATTGGATGTCATTATTATAATGGTGTTTCTAAAATCGATTTTGCGTCCAAGACTGTCTGTTAAATAACCATCATCAAGTACTTGCAAAAGCATGTTAAACACATCTGGGTGCGCTTTTTCTATTTCATCTAAAAGTATAACAGCATAAGGTTTGCGTCTTACTTTTTCAGTAAGTTGTCCACCTTCTTCATAACCAACGTATCCTGGAGGTGCACCGATTAATCGAGAAATAGCAAATTTCTCCATGTATTCACTCATATCAATTCTGATAAGCGCATCATCATTATCAAACAACTCATTAGCCAACACCTTTGCTAATTGTGTCTTACCAACACCGGTCTGGCCTAAAAAAATAAACGAACCAATTGGTTTGTTTGGATCTTTAAGCCCTGCACGATTACGTTGTATTGCTTTGACTACTTTTTTAACAGCTTCATCCTGACCAATGACACGACCTTTAATTAGGTTTGGCAATTCTGCTAACTTATTAATTTCGGTCTGAGCAATTTTATTTACAGGAATACCTGTCATCATTGAAACAACATCAGCCACATTTTCTTCAGAAACAACTTCACGATGCAATTTAGTTTCATCCTCCCATTTTTCTTGGGCTAAGGCTAAATCTTTTTCGATGCGTTTTTCATCATCTCTAAGTTTAGCAGCTTCTTCATATTTCTGCTTTTTAACAACACTATTTTTTGTTTCTCTAACTTCTTCAAGTTTTTGTTCTAACTCAATAATTTGTTTAGGAACATCAATATTTGTGATATGTACACGAGAGCCAGCCTCATCTAAAGCATCAATAGCTTTGTCTGGTAAAAAACGTTCCGTCATGTAACGGTTAGTTAATTTCACACAAGCTTCGATAGCTTCATCCGTATAATTTACATTGTGGTGCTCTTCGTATTTACCTTTAATATTGTTAAGTATTTCAATGGTTTGCTCAACACTGGTTGGCTCAACTAATACTTTTTGGAAACGGCGTTCTAATGCGCCATCTTTTTCAATATATTGTCTATACTCATCAAGAGTAGTGGCACCAATGCATTGTATTTCGCCTCTTGCTAGTGCGGGTTTAAACATGTTAGAAGCATCTAAACTTCCTGTTGCACCACCAGCGCCAACAATGGTATGTATCTCGTCAATAAATAGAATAATGTCATCATTCTTTTCAAGCTCGTTCATTACGGCTTTCATACGCTCCTCAAACTGACCTCTATACTTTGTGCCAGCCACTAAGCTTGCCAAATCTAGAGTGACTACACGTTTGTTGAACAAAGTCCTTGACACTTTTCGTTTTACAATACGTAAGGCTAAACCTTCAGCAATGGCAGATTTACCAACACCTGGTTCACCAATTAACAATGGGTTATTTTTTTTACGTCTGCTAAGTATCTGAGAAACACGTTGTATCTCTTCTTCTCGACCTACTACAGGGTCTAATTTCCCTTCTTCGGCTAGTATGGTTAAATCTCTACCAAAGTTGTCTAAAACAGGCGTTTTAGACTTTTTGTTGCCTTTTTGAGAGGTGCCACCAAAAGGATTTTGCTTTGCATTATCATCAGATTCATTCATATCATCATCAGAAAATGACTCCGCTTTTGGAGTTTCTAAGAAATCGTCCTCGTTTGTTATCATAGATTTAAATTCTTCTTTTACATTATCATAATCTACTTTCAACTTATTTAAAAGTTTAGTAGTAGGGTCGTTTTCATTTCGCAATATGCACAATAATAAATGTGCGGTATTTATAGATGTACTCTGAAACAGTTTTGCTTCTAAAAAAGTAGTTTTAAGAGCACGCTCTGCTTGTCTTGTCAAATGTAAGTTTTTCTTTTCGTTAGACGTCACTGTTACATTTGGATTAGCAGGGCTTAAAATCTCAACTTTTCTACGAAGATGGTTTAAGTCAACTTCTAAAGCACTAAGTATGTCAATAGCTTTTCCGTTACCATCTCTTAGTAGACCAAGCATTAAATGCTCTGTACCTATAAAGTCATGGCCTAAACGTAAAGCTTCTTCTTTACTATAGGCAATTACATCTTTTACTCTAGGTGAAAAATTATCATCCATATTAAAAATCGTTCTGCATTAAAAATAATAAATTCAATGTCAATAAGGCAAAAACTATACCTTATTAATATGAAATTAACGAATAGACTAAAAAAGGTTTATAAATCAAAATTTGACGCCTCTTAGTTATTAACGAAAATATCGTTAAAAATTGTTAATAAAAACCCTTAAATGTATCTATGAAAAACAGCACTAAACCTTATGAATTACTTATATTCGTACGTTACGAAAATTAAGTAAATAAATTAACATTTATAATATGGCAGAAGGCGAAAAATTAATCCCTATTAACATTGAAGATGAAATGAAATCGGCATACATTGATTACTCGATGTCGGTCATTGTGTCACGTGCATTACCAGACGTGAGGGATGGATTAAAACCTGTGCATAGACGTGTTCTTTACGGTATGCATGAACTCGGTGTTAGAGCAAATACCGCACACAAAAAATCAGCAAGAATTGTTGGTGAAGTATTAGGTAAATATCACCCACATGGAGATACATCAGTATATGATACCATGGTGCGTATGGCACAAGAATGGAGTTTAAGATATATGCTAGTAGATGGTCAAGGAAATTTCGGTTCTATCGATGGTGATAGTCCGGCAGCAATGCGTTATACAGAAGCACGAATGCGCAAGATTTCTGAAGACATGTTGGCAGATATCGATAAAGATACTGTAGATCATAAATTAAACTTTGATGATACTTTAAAAGAGCCAACAGTCTTACCAACGCGAATTCCAGGTCTTTTAGTTAATGGCGCATCAGGTATTGCGGTTGGTATGGCTACTAATATGCCACCTCATAACTTAACTGAGGTTGTTGATGGTACGATTGCTTATATTGAGAATAATGATATTGAGATTGATGAGTTAATGCAACACATCAAAGCTCCTGATTTTCCTACTGGAGGAACAATTTATGGTTATGATGGTGTTAAGGAAGCTTTTCATACAGGTCGTGGTCGCGTAGTTTTAAGAGGGAAAGCAAATATTGAAGAAGTTAACGGTAGAGAATGTATTATCGTTAACGAGATTCCGTATCAGGTGAATAAAGCTGATATGATTAAAAAAACAGCGGATTTAGTCAATGATAAAAAGATTGACGGAATTTCGACAATTAGAGATGAGTCCGATAGAAACGGAATGCGTATTGTTTACGTTTTAAAGCGTGATGCGATTCCTAATATTGTTTTAAATAAACTATATAAGTATACAGCACTACAATCTTCTTTTAGTGTCAATAACATTGCATTGGTTAATGGAAGACCAGAAATGTTGAATCTTAAAGATTTAATCCATCATTTTGTTGAGCATAGACATGAAGTTGTTGTAAGACGTACTAAATATGAATTACGTAAAGCTGAAGAACGCGCACACATCTTAGAAGGATTAATCATCGCTTCGGATAATATTGACGAAGTCATAGCATTGATTCGTGCATCTTCCAATGCAGAAGAAGCTAGAGAGAAATTAATAAAGCGTTTTGAGCTTTCTGAAATACAGGCAAAAGCCATTGTAGAGATGCGATTACGTCAGTTAACTGGTCTTGAACAGGACAAGTTAAGAGCTGAGTATGATGCCTTAATGGAAACTATCGAAGACCTTAAAGATATCTTAGACAAGAAAGAACGTCGTATGTCTATTATTAAGGAAGAATTACTCGAGGTACAAAATAAATATGGTGATGAGCGTCGCTCTGTTATAGAATATGCTGGAGGAGATTTAAGTATAGAAGATATGATACCTAATGAGAAAGTGGTAATAACCATTTCTCATGCTGGATATATTAAACGTACGTCTCTTACAGAATATAAGACTCAAAATAGAGGAGGAGTTGGTCAAAAAGCCTCAACTACTCGTAATGAAGATTTCTTAGAACATTTATTTGTTGGTACAAATCACCAGTATATGTTATTCTTTACTCAAAAAGGAAAATGTTTCTGGATGCGAGTTTATGAAATTCCTGAAGGAAGTAAAACCTCTAAAGGTAGAGCTATCCAAAACCTTATAAACATCGAACAAGATGATAAAGTGATGGCGTTTATTTGTACTCAAGATCTTAAAGACGAAGACTATATCAATAGTCATTATGTCATAATGGCGACTAAAAATGGTCAAGTAAAGAAAACATCACTTGAGCAATATTCTCGTCCAAGAACAAATGGTATTAATGCCATTACTATTAAAGAGAATGACGAGTTGCTAGAAGCTAAGTTAACTACTGGCGAAAGTCAAGTAATGCTTGCCCTACGTTCTGGTAAAGCCATCCGTTTTGAGGAAGCAAAAACACGCCCTATGGGTCGTAATGCTTCTGGTGTAAGAGGTATTAGACTTCAAAATGATAATGACCAAGTTATTGGAATGATTGCGGTGAACGATATGGAGAGTAATATTCTTGTTGTTTCAGAAAATGGCTACGGAAAACGTTCTAGTTTAGAAGACTATCGAATTACAAATAGAGGAGGAAAAGGAGTAAAAACTATTTCTATTACTGAAAAAACTGGTAACTTAGTAGCTATCAAGAACGTAACTGACGAAGATGATTTAATGATTATCAACAAATCAGGTATAGCAATTAGAATGGCGGTATCGGATTTGAGAGTTATGGGAAGAGCCACACAAGGTGTTAAGTTGATTAACTTAAAAGGGAGCGATTCTATTGCTGCAGTTGCAAAGGTTATGAAAGATGAAGAAGAGGAAGAATATAAAGCTCAAGAACCTGATAATGAAACGACTAATGAAGATGGCACGGCTATTGATAATAATGAAACTGAAAACTAAGAATAACTAAAATTAATAGATTAAAAATGAAAAAACTAATAACTTTAATTTGCGCACTTGTAATTGGCTCAATGTCGTTTGCTCAAAAGAACGAGATTAAGGCTATCGAGAAAGCGTTAAAGAGCAATAATTTTGCTACAGCCAAGTCTAGTGTTAAAGCTGCAGAGTCTTTACTTTCAAATATGGATGATAAGACTAAGGATAAGTTTTATTTCCTTAAGGCTAAGACTTTATATTCAAATGGAGCAATATTAAATACTGATATTGATGCTGCAATAGAGTCAGTTGAAAATTTAATAGCTTTAAAGGATAAAACAGGAAAATCAAAGTATTTTGAAGATGCTTTGACTATAAAAAATGATATTTTTACTTCTATTGCGGTAAATGCCGAATCAGCTTTTAAATCAAGAAACTTTGAAGTTGCTGCTGATGGGTATTATAAAGCCTATAAATTGTCACCCGGAGACACTTTGTTTTTATATGCATCTGCTACCTCATATCTTAATGCAGAAAAATATGACAAATCACTACCGTTGTATGAAAAACTACTTAATTTAAATTACGAAGGTGGTGGAACTGATTACACAGCAATAAAAAAAGAAACTGGAGAAGTTGAAACTTTTGGAAGTGAAGACTTTAGAGATGCGGCAGTAAAATCGAAAAAGTATATTTCCCCAAAAAATGTAAAGTTACCTTCAAAACAAGGCGATATCTTGCGTTATATGTCTTTGATTTATTCTTTTAAAGGTAACTCTGACAAAGCTTTAGAGTTAATTGCCAAAGCTAAGGTATACAACCCAAAAGATATGCAGCTAATCATAGCCGAGGCTAAGGCTTATTTAGCTAATGGACAAAAAGATAAGATGCTATCTTTATTAGAAGACGCTAAATCTTTAGCTGGTGACGATCCTATTAGTCTATACAACTTAGGATATTACGCGATGGAATCTGGTGTTTACAAAACTGCGATAGAGTATTTTGAAAAAGCTATTGAAAAAGACCCAGCTTTTGCAGATGCATATTTAAATATTGCAAATGTAATTACATCAGAGGAAGAAACGATTGTTAAAGAGATGAATAGTCTAGGTAACTCTGCTGCAGATAACGCACGTTATGATGAGTTAAGAGAAAAGAAAGTTGCTTTATTAAAAAGAGCAATACCATATTTAGAAAAGTCATTTGAGTTAAAACCTAATTTAGAAACTGGAAATTTTTTAGTTAGTGTTTATAATGCTTCGTTCCAAAATGGAAAGGCTAAAGAATTAAAACAGAAACTTGCTGATATGGAAGCAGGAGGGAATTAAAAATATTACTTTAATAAAAAAAAGCGACCGATTTCGGTCGCTTTTTTTATATCACTTTTTTAATGACTCGGAGTTTATGAGTATGTGTGTTAGTCTCAACATTGTATATGCCACTGTGGTCCAGTCTATCTATTCTTACTTTTCCATGGGCATGAATAATATAGTTATCTTCCATAATAATACCTACATGAATGATATCACCTTCGGCATTATCGAAAAATGCCAAATCACCAGGTTCACTTTCTTCTATAAAACTTAAAGCTTCACCTTGTGCAGCTTGTTGAGAAGCATCACGTTTAAGTTTAAAGCCATTTATTTTGTAAACCATTTGTGTAAACCCTGAACAATCTATACCAAAAGGTGTTTTTCCTCCCCATAAATAGGGCGCATTTAGATACAGAAACGCTGTCTTAATAAGGTCTGATTTATCCTGTGTTTCGGATAGTTTATTACCATCAAATTTATGGCTTAGTAATTCTAAACCATTGAGTGATACTCCAAGAGGAATAGTAAAAATGTTATTTCTATCGTCAGAAACAAACTCTAATAAATCCGTCGATAATATTGGTTGAGCTTTAACGAGTGATTTATAGTCATCTTCATTTATTTCAAGATATTGCTTATTATCTATCCAACCTTCATATTTATCAAAAGCAATACGAATTCTGCTCCATTTTTTGCGTTTTTCTAAAACCTTAAAACCTTCACCATACAAAACTTGAGAAACAAGCTCAGATTTATCGCTAGGTTCAAAACGCATTGGAACAATTCCAAGATTACAAATACCGTATTGCATAAAAAGGTTTTAAGAACGCTCTAACACTAAAGCTGAAGCTCCACCACCACCATTACAAATGGCTGCAGCTCCATATTTTGCATTATTTTGTTCTAATACATTTACTAAAGTTACTAGGATTCTAGCTCCAGAGCATCCAAGTGGATGACCTAATGATACTGCGCCTCCATTAACGTTTACTTTACTGTCGTCTATACCTAATATTTTCATATTTGCTAATCCCACAACGGAGAAGGCCTCATTAAACTCAAAAAAATCTATATCATCTATACTTAGACTTGCCTTAGATAATGCTTTTGGTAAAGCTTTTGCTGGAGCTGTTGTAAACCATTTTGGTTCTTGTGCAGCATCCGCATAACTTTTTATTGTTGCTATAGGTTTTAAACCTAATTCTTCTGCTTTTTCTTTACTCATTAATACCATTGCAGCTGCACCATCATTTATAGTTGAAGCATTAGCTGCGGTTACTGTACCTTCTTTTGTAAAGGCTGGTCTTAATGCAGGAATTTTTTCCATTTTCACATTAGTGTATTCTTGGTCATGGTCAACAATAATTGGTTCGCCACGTCTTTGCAGTACTTCAACGGGCACTACTTCGTTAATAAATTTACCATCTTCCCATGCAGCTTTTGAACGTTCGTAAGATTGTATAGCATATGCATCCTGGTCTTCTCTTGAAAAATCGTATTCAGTAGCACATGCATCTGCACAAACACCCATGGCATTTTTATCATAAGCATCAACAAGACCGTCTTTTTGCATACCATCTTCGAAAGTTGTAGGTCCAAATTTTGTAGCAGTTCTTGCATGGTAATAATGAGGTATCAGACTCATGTTTTCCATTCCGCCAGCAACAATAACATCCGCATCACCAAGTTGTATAGCCTGTGCTGCTTGCATAATAGCTTTCATTCCAGAAGCACAAACTTTATTTATGGTTGTACAAGGTACCGAGTCAGGTATTCCTGCGTATATAGCAGCTTGCCTAGCTGGAGCTTGGCCAGTACCAGCTTGGACCACATTACCCATTAATACTTCTTCAACCAATTCTGGCTTTAAATTTATTTTATCTAAAGCACCTTTTATTGCTGTTGCTCCTAATTTTGGTGCAGCAACAGTAGATAAAGCACCCATAAAACTACCTATTGGTGTTCTTGCTGCTGATACTATTACAACTTGTTTGTTCATTTTGCTATAAATTGAATTTGATGATGCGAATTTAATGATTTTTGAGAGATTTGAGAATGAAATCTGTCTTAAACAAACCTCAAAATACATATATTTATTACATTTGATTACCTATGAACGAACTTGTAAATAAATGGTACCGTAACCATGCGCTAATATATAAGCTGCTTCTTTTATTAGGGACAACTTTTTTTATTGTTTATCTGTTCCCAAAAACAGGAAAATTTAGATATTCTTTTGAAAAAGGAAAGCCTTGGCAATCCGAAAATTTATATGCGCCTTTCGATTTTGCTATAAAAAAGACAGATGCTCAAATTGATGAAGAAGTAAAGCGAATAACCGATAATAATGAGCTGTATTTTGAATTAGATTTAAAGACAAAGACTGCAGCTATTAATAGTTACCTGGAAGGCTTTAATGCTACTTTTGAAGATTCTATTACAGGGTTCGATAACAGGTTAGTTCTGTATAATGAAGGAAAAAAGGCTATAGAAAACCTTTATAAATATGGGATTTTAAATTCTGTTTTTAATTATGATGATAGTCGACAGGTTATACTTATCGAAAATAATGAGCAAAAAAGTAAAATTCAATTTAAAGATTTATTTACTCAAACCGAAATAAGACCCTACCTGCAAGCATTATTAAAGCAGAATAATCTTCAAGACTATGAAGATGATTTTATTTCCTTGTTTTTTAACATTATTGAACCTAATGTAAGTTTTAATAAATCACTTACTGATAAAGTTTTGGAAGAAAAACTTTCTACATTATCGTCTGCAAGAGGTATAGTTTCTGATGGTACTTTAATCATTTCTAAAGGGCAAGTTGTAGAAGATAACCAGTTTAATATACTTGATTCTTTAAAGTCCGAATATGAATCACAAGTTTGGAGTTCTAGCAATTATAATTGGGTGATTATGGCTTACACTTTATTAGTTGCCTTGGCACTTTTAATGTTACTGCTATTTCTTAGAAAATATCGTTCAGATGTGTTTCTTAATAATACTAAAGTTACTTTCATCTTCTTTAATATTGTTGTAATGGTTGTGCTTACAACTATTGTTATTAATTATAATTCGCAATATCTTTATGTGGTACCATTATGTATTTTGCCATTAGTTCTCAAGGCATTTTTTGATGCTAGATTAGGACTTTTTGCTCATGTACTTACTGTATTGCTTTTAGGTTTTATAGTACCAAATAGTTATGAGTATATGTTCTTGCAAATAATTGCAGGAATCGTAACTATTTTAACTGTTTCAGAATTATATAAAAGAGCAAATCTTTTTATCTCAGTAGGGCAAATAACCTTAATATATATAATTGCATATTTTGCTTTTTTTGTAATTCATGAAGGGCAGATTTCTAATATTAAATGGGAAACTTTTGGTCTTTTCATTCTCGGTGGTTTGGCAACACTTTTTGTACAACCACTAATTTATATTTATGAGAAGTTATTTGGTTTGGTGTCTGATGTATCTTTATTGGAGTTGTCAGATACAAATACTAAATTATTAAAAGAATTATCAAATAAAGCACCAGGTACATTTCATCATTCTTTAAATGTTGCTAATTTAGCTGAAGCCTCAGCAAATGAGATTGGTGCAAATGCTATGCTTGTTAGAGTAGGAGCATTATATCATGATATTGGTAAAATGAAAAACCCAACATTTTTTACCGAGAATCAGTCCACAGGCATTAATCCACATGACGAACTATCTTCTAAAGAAAGTGCCTCAGTAATAATTAATCATGTTATAAATGGTATTGAGATAGCTAAGAAGAATAACTTGCCAGATCGTGTTATAGATTTTATAAGAACCCATCATGGCACAAGTATGGTATACTATTTTTATAAAAAGGAATTAGCTGTCAATGAATTTGCTAAAGAAGAAGATTTCTGTTATCCTGGACCAAAACCTTTTAGTAGAGAGACAGCCATATTAATGATGTGCGATAGTGTAGAGGCGGCCTCTAAGAGTCTTAAGTCACCCACAAGTACAAAAATTAATGAATTTGTTGAGAATATTATAAATAAGCAAGTAGAAATGGGGCAGTTTTTAAATGCAGATATCACTTTTAAAGATATAGAAGCGATAAAACGTGTTTTAAAATTAAAGCTGGCCAACATTTATCATCTTAGAATCGAATATCCTGAATAAAAAAAGCCAGCTGAAAAGCTGGCTTTTTTTATAATTATAAGAATTATTAATTAGTTTAATAATTCGGCAATTTTATTTTCTAGAGCCAATCCTCTTAAATTTTTTGCTACAATTTTGCCTTCACTATCTAATACAAACATTGAAGGAATAGAACCTACATTATAACTTTTTGCAATTTCGTCAAAGTATCTTAGGTTAGAGACTTGGTGCCAAGTTAAATTATCCTTTTCTATAGCTTTTACCCATGCTTCTTTAGGGTTTTGTTGCCCACGTCTACCATCTAATCCAACGCCAATAATTTCTAAACCTTTATCATGATATTTGTTATATACCTTTACTACATTTGGGTTTTCACGTCTGCAAGGCCCACACCAAGCCGCCCAAAAATCAACAATAGTAATTTTTCCTTTTGAAACAACATCACTTAAGGCTACAATTTTACCGTCTGGATTTGGTGCAGAAAACTCAGGAGCAACTACTCCGATTGCTGTGGCTTTTTCTGCTTCTAATTTTGCTTTAATAAGGTTAATCTTTTCTTCTAATTCTTTCCCTTCTTTGGTGTTTTTTATGTCATCATCAATTTTGCTATATACTTCTAAAAATTTATTAGGATCTAAACCTCTAGAATTTAGCTGAGTTTTTAAGATGGGAAGAATACCATAGCTATTTTTGTTATTTTCAATATAGTTATAAGGAAAATCATTGAACTTAGTTCTTAATTCTTCAACAATTTTTTTATCATTATCAATATTTGCAGAATCTTTTAAAAACTTAGATTGGTCATAGTTTTGCGTAGCATTAACCAAGTTGTTTTTTAATTCAGTTAATTCCACACCGAAATTGGCATAAACATCATTATTTTCAGAGCCTTTAAGAGTTGAATTCGTTAATATTTTATTATCAATAACAAGCTCAAGTTCCGCATTTTCAATCATAACAGGTAAACGACCATTAACACCATTTACAGTAACGTAGTATAACGAAGGGTTTTCTACAACACCATCTAGAGTAAAAGTTTCGTTCATGACAATGGCAGTATCAATTGCAGTCATTCTTCCGCGTTCATCCATTTTATTAAGATAAACTCTAATCCCATTATATAGTCCTTTAGCGGAGCCATTAATAACATAGTCTGTTCGCTGTTCTTTTTTACAACCTAATACGCATAAACTTAAAAAAGCAATGCAAATCAATTTTTTCATAATTCTTTTTTTAATTCTTTTACAAATATAAAAAGTTAGCTTTAAGCCGCTATATATCATTGTGTAAATTATATCTTAAAAAAGTAAAAATGTTATTTTTGTTCCAAAGAAAACAAAGATGATTAACAATGATACAATTGTTGCTTTGGCCACGGCTTCTGGAAGCGGTGCAATTGCTGTAATAAGACTTTCAGGTATAGATGCTATAACTTTTGTTGATAAGCATTTTAGGTCTGTAAAGGGTAATAAATCATTGATTAATCAAAAATCACACAGCATACATCTTGGTCATATTATAGATGGAGAACGGGAAATAGACGAAGTTTTAGTTTCAATATTCAAAAATCCTAACTCTTATACTGGCGAAAATGTTGTTGAGATTTCGTGTCACGGTTCTCAATACATTCAACAAGAGATAATTCAGCTATTTCTTAGAGCTGGTTGCCGAATGGCAGATGCAGGAGAGTTTACTTTGCGAGCTTTTTTAAATGGAAAATTAGATTTAAGCCAAGCTGAAGCTATAGCCGATTTAATTGCAAGTGATAATGCAGCATCTCACAAAATAGCAATGCAACAAATGCGAGGCGGTTTCTCTTCAGAAATTGCTAAACTCCGTGTAGAACTCATGAATTTTGCTTCTTTGATAGAATTAGAATTAGACTTTGCAGAAGAAGATGTAGAGTTTGCAGATAGAACTCAATTTAAAGAGCTTATTGATAGAATCTCGTTTGTACTAAAACGGTTGATAGACAGTTTTGCAGTTGGTAATGTGATTAAAAATGGGATACCTGTCGCTATTGTGGGAGAACCTAATGTTGGAAAATCTACATTATTAAATACACTTTTAAACGAAGAACGTGCTATAGTTAGTGATATTGCAGGTACAACACGTGATACAATTGAAGACGAAATCTCTATCGGAGGTATTGGATTTAGATTCATTGATACTGCTGGTATCCGAGAAACAAAAGACGTGGTAGAAAGTATTGGGATTCAAAAGACTTTTGAAAAAATTGAGCAAGCACAAGTAATTATCTACTTACTGGATAGTACAAAACTGCAAGATCCAGAACAAACGGATGGACATAAATCAATGATTGCAGAATTTAATGGTTATACAGCTATAGATACATCGGTGGTTGAAATCAATAAGCTCCGAAATAAATTCCCTCAAACCCCTTTGTTGGTCATCTCCAATAAAATAGACCAAGTTCCTGAGGCATTTACCGCCTTTCTTTCAAAGCGTTTACAAGCAATTGAAGGAGCTCATTTGTTACCTATTTCTGCTAAAAAAGGCATTGGTATTGAAGAACTCAAAGACACTCTGGTTTCTTTCGTTAATGCCGGGGCACTGCGCAATAACGAAACTATCGTGACCAATACACGTCATTACGATTCTTTGTTAAAAGCTTTTGAAGAGATACAAAAAGTGAGTTATGGATTAGATTCTGGACTTTCAGGAGATTTAATGGCTATAGATATACGTCAAGCTTTGCATCATTTTGGTGAGATTACTGGCGAGATTACTACCGATGATTTATTAGGGAATATTTTTGCAAATTTCTGTATTGGAAAGTAACGGAGTACAAACTACATCAAATTATATCAATACAAATTATTGAAAATCAAATAATATCTGAGTATCGAAATAATAATTTCCAGCCTTTGTATAATTAAATATTATTATTGTTAACAAAACCTGATTATGTAATAGTTAATAATAATTTCTCTATATTTATACTGCTATTAATACTTTGTTTTACATTTTCCTCCCCCTTAATATTTATATTAATTAAAGCTTGTTGACGCTAACTTTAATCCATTTTACCTGCTGATTTTGTGGGTTATATTTTGTTGATGCAAAGCAAAACAATTTTAGTAGGTTCTGATGAGACTCAAACTTTATCTGCATTGATAGAGAGTTTAAGTAATCATCATAATTATAGAATAATTACAGCGGTCAGAATTTCTGACTTAATAAGTATTATTAGGTCTATTAATCCTTCTTTTATAGTACTTTCATTTAGGAATAATCAATCAGTAATAAATAGTATTTGCACATTTCTGAAAACTTCTAAGATTCCAATTTTATGCTTAACCAAAAATTCTTATGGTGAAAATATAGATTGGACATTGAGTAATCCGATTTTTATTAATACACTAAACAATGCGTTAAAGTCTAATTATTTGGCAAATTGGTTTAATTCCATTCTTTTATTGATGAAAGACAGCTATAATGATACAGGATATGAACCTTTAACTAGTAATACAAACCATTATAAAAGCCTTAGTCGTTATACATTAGAGATTGACCAAAAGCAGGCTATGCTTAATAAGATAAAGTTTGAGTTAGAGCATACATATAAGGATGTAAATGAAAGAGTACGATTAAGATTAAAAACTATTGTTAATGAAATAAAAACTACGTCTTCCGATAAAAGACATTGGGAAGATTTTAAAATATATTTTGAAAATATTAATCCTAGCTTTTTAAAAAACCTATCTGTAAAACATCCCAATCTAACATCTAAAGACTTAAAATATTGTTGTTATTTAAGTATGAACATGTCAAATAACGATATTAAAAATCTTTTGTGTATTAATGCTGAGAGTGTAAGAACTCATAAGTATCGTTTAAAAAAGAAAATGCGACTTTCCAAAGATCAAGACTTGATAACTTATACTAGAGCCCTAGGAAGAAGGCTGGCTTAAACTCTTTTTAAGCCTAGATTAATTATACTATACTATTGAACTTTAAGAATTAGATATTAAAGATTCGTCTTAATCTTTTTGATGATGTCTACGAAATGTCTATGCTTTTATTTTAATTCATAAAAGTGTCTACGATTAGTATATCAAAATTTATCTACGTAGTCAAAATCTGTATCTAATTTTACATCACCACAATACGCAATAGTGATTTTGCGAGATGTATTAATTAAGGTAATGATAGATAAAGCACTACAATTTACAAATCAAACACTTGAACAATTCCTGAAGTTTAAATTAGGATTGGACGAAAATGTCGTAGTCACTAATTCCATAATTGATGTAACTGGAACTTTATCAAAATTAAATCAGAACAAAATAGTTCTAACTCTAATAAATCTCAAAAGAGAAACTATAAAGCCATTTTACGTACGCCAAAAAAGGGTAGTAAATGGTTACTCAGATAAAACTCCCGTAGAGCGTTACAATTTAGATTTGTTAGTCACTTCTAACTTTGATCATTATAAAGAAACTTTAAAATTCTTAAATGACACTATTCTTTTTTTTCAAATTAATCCTGTACTGAATTCTAATACAAGTTCTAATATACCAAGCGGGTTATTAAAATTAGAGTTTGAATTAGAGAGTATAGATTTTCATCAAATGCATAGTCTATGGAATGCAATGGGCGCAAAATATCAGCCGTCCGTAATTTATAAAATGAGATTAATCACATTAGATGCTAATCAGACTGAAGGGTTTGAAAGTGATGTGTTACAAACCTCTAACTCATTAAGCGTATGATAAGTAGTGATTTCAGTACAGCGTTTAGTTTACATGTGTTTCATGATTTTTTTGAGAATAATGATTGTAATTGTATTTCTTATGAATTGGGTCCAAATTCAAAAACATTAAAAAAGCGATTTGGAGTAAAAATGGTTCCTTCTAATAATGGGTTTACATTACTTATAAATTCAAAAACCGATATTTCAACATTTATAAATTATTTAAAGACAGTTACCTCAAATCATTATTTTGATTTTATTGCTACTACCGATTATTCAGAATTTTATGCTTTTACAGATTTCCCAATAGATTTTAAAGGGGCTTTACTACTTGATTCGCAAAACAGTGTAAAAGGTGAAAATGGAGAAATAGAACTTTCCATCGACTATAATTCATCAATTAGAGACAATTCTTTGTTTAAATTAAGTATTCATTTTGATGATATAGTTACTTATCTAAAAACATATAATAAAGTAGATTTTTTAGTGAAGTTTAATTCACGACCTACACAATGGCAATATTATATTATTAATCGCTCTAATAGTACAATTAACAATCTAGAAATCGTTGGTAAAACTAATATAAGTTTTAGTAAAAAAGATAATGTGATACTTCAAAATGGTGAAAAAGCATTACTTCTTTATTCTAATAAAGATCTTCAATTAAGTGAAGTCCCAAACAATAAGTTCGATTTAACATCTACATCATCGATTACAATAGATACTAGTCTAAAATCTATAAATAAGACTAAAACTATTATTTCTGGTCTCCCCAATCCAATACCCAAAAAGTTAAGTATCGAAACTATAAATAACAAAAAGAAGGTGGTATCACCAATGTATATATATGTATAAATTATTAATCAAATAAATAAAATTTTATGATTGAGTCTAATATTAAATCTCCAGGTGTTTATATCAATGAGGTAAATGCTTTTCCAAATTCAGTAGTTCCAGTAGCTACAGCAGTGCCAGCGTTTATTGGGTATACGCCGCAAGCTATGTATGAAGGTAAGTCTTATACAAGCGTACCGCAAAAAATCACATCATTTGCAGAGTTTCAAGCTATCTACTGCTACCCTGATCCACCACCACCAAAAAGCCCAGCTAAACAATACAATCCTGAATACTATTTGGTAAAGGAAAAAAGTAAACCAGAAAAGGGAGATTATGTAGTAATTGATAGTAGTTATTACTCTATAGTTCCAGATCCAAATACAATATACTACTTGTATAATAGTATTAAGCTGTTTTATGAGAATGGAGGCGGAGATGCATACATAGTTTCAGTTGGAACTTATGGTGAGCCATCAAAATCACCAATGAAACCAGGGGATCAAATTATAAATTCTAATGTAGAGTTAAATGATCTTATGAGTGGATTAGCATTATTAAAGAATGAAGAAGAACCTACAATGTATATATGTCCTGAGGCAACTTTACTTTCTGTAGAAAACAACGGTACTTTAATGCAAGAAATGCTACTTCAGAATACAGAAATGGGTACAGCTATTAGTGTATTTGACATCATTGGAGGAAGAAATCCAGACCCAATAATGTACACTAATGATATTTTGACATTTAGAAATAATACAGGTGTTAATGGACTTAAATATGGTACAGCGTATTATCCTTTTATAGGGACAACCGTAATGCAAAATACAGATATAGACTATACTAACCTCTTTGGTGGCGATTTAAAGCAATTGGCACCAATTATAAACCCAGCTAGTAATCCTGATCAAAATATTGCAACAATCCTATCTAATATAGAGAAGCCATCCGGTACACCATTGACTGTTCATCAAAATAACACAACATTAATTAATGCAAGTAAAACCTATAAAACTATAGTTAACCACATATTGTCAGATGCAAATATTTTGCCTCCTAGTGGTGCTATGGCAGGAGTTATGGCTACAATAGATAATCAAAGAGGTGTATGGCATGCTCCCGCAAATACGTCAATTACGGGAGCGTCAAGCTTACCTATAAAACTTTCTCAAACACAACAGAAGGGTCTAAATGAAGATGCAGTCTCAGGAAAATCTATAAATGCAATTAGATTCTTTAATGGTATTGGAATATTAGTTTGGGGAGCTAGAACTTTAGACGGTAATAGCTTGGATTGGAAATATTTGTCTGTAAGAAGAACAATGACAATGTTAGAACAATCTTGTAAACTAGCATGTCATGCCTATGTTTTTGAACCAAACGACAAGAACACTTGGGAAGGTGTAAAAGCTATGATTGGCAGTTTTTTAAATTCAATTTGGAAAGAAGGAGGTTTGCAAGGTGCCTCTGCGTCAGATGCTTATTCTGTGCAGTGTGGTTTGGGAACAACAATGACTTCAATGGACCTTTTACAAGGTTTTATGAATGTATCAGTTAAAGTAGCTGTAGTACATCCGGCAGAATTCATTGTACTTAATTTCACTCAAGAAATGGCTAAATCTAGTTAATAATCAATTAATCATTAAAAAAATATAATTATGGCAGTAGATGGAAGTAAAGAAAATTCAACTTGGCCTATGCCAAAGTTTAGATTTGAAGTAGACTTAGGTACCGAATTAAAAGGCGTTGCTTTTCAGGAAGTTTCTGGAATGGATGTAGAAAACCAAATCATTGAATATAGAAAAAGTAATAGTCCTCTTTTTTCGACAGAGAAAATGCCAGGTATTGTAAAATACGGAAACATAACTATGAAAAGAGGTGTTTTTGTAAATGATAATACCTTTTGGGATTGGCATACGCAGATTGTAATGAATACCATAAAGCGTAGAACTGTTTTAATAAAGCTATTAGACGAAAATGGTAAAGTGACTATGCAATGGCAGCTAAATAATGCATTCCCTACCAAAATTACTAGTACAGATTTAAAGTCTGATGGGAATGAAGTTGCTGTAGACACCATTGAGATTGCTCATGAACAATTGATAATTACTAATGGCAAATCAGGCGGCTAAATATCCTGTAGGCTTTTACTTTACTTTATCGTTTAAAGGGGAAGATGCTGCTTTTAAAGAAGTTTCGGGAATCTCCAAAGAAATGACAGTCGAAGAAGTTTCTGGAGGAGGAGAAAATAGATTTAAATATCGTCTTCCTTCTGTTTCAAATGGTCAAAATTTAGTTTTAAAGCGAGCATTAATGCCCGTAGGATCAAAACTTATGAACTGGTGCTCTAGTACAATAGATCAAGGATTATCAAAGCCTATACAAACTCATGCTGTTTCTGTTAGTTTATTAAATGAAAAAGGTAAAGTCTGTAAAAAATGGACATTTAACAACGCCTATCCTATTAAGTATTCTATTTCAGATTTAAAATCTGACAGTAACGATTTAGTTCTTGAAACTATTGAATTAGCATATTCTTTTTTCGAGATAACTACAAAAAAATCAATAAAGGGTCTTTTTCTAAATTAAATGTTATGCCAATAGAAATTAGAGAATTAATTATAAAAACAGAAATTAAATCTGAACATGATACTTATAAAAAGTATCGAGGACAAAACTATATAAAAGATATAAAGCGTCAAGTTTTAGAGGAATGTAAAAAGCTAATATCAGAAAGTACTGCAAAAAAAAAATACAATAGATAATAATGTCTGGAGGTCTAAAAAAGCTATTAATATATGGTTATACAGATAAGGATTTTAAAAAACCTTTATCTGGTAATCCTTATTCATGTATGATAAACCCTGAGTCTATCAAATGGAATAGAAAAATAGACTACAATGAGGAGCAACCGCCAGATTCTAGTTCGCCTTCTCAGACATATAAAAGTACACCAAGTGCCGAACTTAGTTTTGATATTGTTATTGATTGTACAGGTGTTGTTAACTCTGGTCGTACTGATATGGCTAAAGAGATTAATGCTCTTGAAAAGATTGTTTTTAAATATAATGGTGAAATTCATCGTCCAAATTTTGTAAAAATTAGATGGGGAAAAAACATTACGTTTAAGAGTGTTCTTAAAAGCTTTGATACGACATACACATTGTTTAAACCAGATGGAAGTCCTTTACGAGCAAAAGTTTCTCTAAGCTTTGGTGAATATATGTCTCCTAAGAATGTAGCTCAAGAGGATAAGGATGAATCACCAGATGTTAGCCATTTAGTTAATGTAGTTGAAGGACAAACATTACCAAATTTGTGTGATAAAATTTGGCATGAACAATCATACTACATACATGTGGCTAAGTATAACAAACTGCATAAATTTAGACATCTCAAAGGTGATAAAAAGCTTGTTTTTCCACCAATAATACAACCTAATTAATGAGTGCTACAGAAAATATAGATACTGGTAGTGTTATAACTTTTTTAGTACAAGTTAATAACTCCAAAATTTCTTATGAAGAGAGAATATTATCCATTTATATTGAAAAAGGGATTAATAGAATCTCTACAGCAAGAATAAAATTACTAGATGGAGATTCTACAACAGGAAAGTTTGAAGCTAGTTCATCTTCAGATTTAGTACCAGGTGCTAAAATTAGTATCCAAGCAGGTTACGAATCTAAAAACAAACTCATCTTCAAAGGTATTATCACAAAACAAGCAATAAAAATTGATAAATCAATAGGTTCTACTTTGACGTTAGAGTGTCGTGATGAAGCGGTGAAAATGATAGTTGGTAGAAAGAGCTTGACGTTTTCAAAGAAAACAGATAGTGATATAATTTCATCTATAATCGGAAAATATTCAGGGCTATCTTCTTCTGTAACATCTACGACAACAGAATGGCCTGAGCAAGTTCAATATTATGCTACTGATTGGGATTATATTCTTGCTAGATCTGAAGCTAATGGTCTATTTGTTACTACTATAAATGGAAAAATAACGGTTCAAAAACCTGATGCAGAAACCAGTCCCGTATTAAAAGTTGTTAATGGAGATAACTTATTAGAATTTCAAGCAGACTTAAATTCTGTTTCCCAACTTAAATCAGCTAAAGCGAATGCTTGGGATTATAAAACTCAAGAGGTTATTTCTGGAGAAGCATCCAATACTCATTCTGGATCAGGAAGCTCATCATCAGAAGACTTAGCAGAAGTTGTTGACTTATCTGACTTTGTATTACAAACATCAGCTTCATTGCAAGAGGATAGTCTAAATAATTGGGCTAAAGCAGAAATGATAAAAAGTGAATATTCTAAGATTCAGGGTCAAGTCAGTTTTAAAGGCTCTAACCTCGTAGAACCTGGAAAATATTTTACCATAGATGGTGTTGGTACTAGATTTAATGGAAATCACTTAATATCTAGTGTTACCCATGATATATCTAATGGTAACTGGGTAAGCGAAGCTAGTTTTGGTTTATCACCAAGATGGTTTACAGAAGAGCCAGATGTTATGGCACCTTCTGCTTCAGGTCTTTTACCTGGTGCTTGTGGGTTATTTAACGCTACAGTAAAAAAAATGTATGAAGACCCTGATAACCAATTGCGAATATTAATAGATATTCCCCTATTCGATAAATCTGGAGAAGGCCTTTGGGCTAGATTATCTAATTTTTATTCTACAAGTGGTGCAGGAGCTTTTTTCTTACCTGAGGTTGGAGATGAGGTAGTCATAGGATTTTTAAATGAAGATCCTCGTTACCCTATTATACTTGGTAGTTTATACAGTAGCTCTAAAAATAAACCTTTTGAAGGATTAACTCCAGATGAAAAAAACACAATAAAAGCCATAGTCTCAAAATCAGGAATTAATATAAAATTTGATGATGAAAATAAGGTGTTAACCTTTACAACACCAAATAATAATATGGCCACTTTTAGTGATAAGGACAAACAAATAAGTATTCAAGACGAGAATAATAACAATATCGTAATGTCAAGTAGTGGTATAGTGGTTAAAAGTGATAAAGATATTACAGTAGAAGCCACACAGAATTTAACACTCAAAGGTGATCAGGGTGTGACTATAGAATCGTCTACGGGAGATGTTTCTATTAGTGGCATGAATGTCAAAGTAAATGCAGATACACAGTATAGTGTTAATGGAGGAGAGATGGCACAAATTAATAGTGGAGGAGAGCTTTCTATTAACGGTACAATGGTAATGATAAATTAAATAAATATGCCACCAGCAGCAAGGTTAACAGATTTCCATGAATGTCCAATGCAAACACCAGCAGTGGTTCCAATACCTCATGTTGGCGGACCTATTGTTGGGCCTGGTGAACCAACGGTTTTAATAGGAGGTTTACCAGCAGCAAGAGTTGGAGATGCTTTAGTATGTGTAGGTCCACCAGATTCTATAGTTATGGGATCATCAACAGTAATGATTGGTGGTGTGCCAGCCGCTAGGATAGGTGATGAAACAGCACATGGTGGAGAAATAGTTTTAGGAATGTTTACAGTAATAATAGGTGGATAGAAGATTAAGCAAAGAGGATAATAATTTTTTAGGTTCAGGATGGGCATTTCCAGTAGTGTTTTCTGCAGGGAATTGTCAGTTAAATCTAACACAATATGAGCAGAATATTAATGAATGTATCAATATAATTATGCGTACCAATTTTGGAGAACGTGTTATGGAACCTGATTTTGGTTCTGGTATGCAAGCATTTGTTTTTGAAGTTATGGATGAAACATTAAAAGGCGAAATAATTGATACAGTGAAAGTAACGCTTTTAGATAATGAACCTAGAATATCAGTAGAAAATGTAGATGTAGAATATGAAAGTTTACAGAATGGGTTAGTAAGCGTATTCATCGAATACATCTATAATAAAACGAATACTAGACATAATTATGTCTTTCCGTTTCATTTAAAAGAAGCCACAAATTTATAGAATACATACATGACATTAATCAATCAAAATAGCGCATATAATTCTTTGACAGATGCTCTGATATCAAATAATGAACTTATAGATGGAAGAACTACCCAAGATAGACTTGCCTTTTTGGTAGATTTTGCAAAGTATATCAACTTTTATGATGGTAATAATAAAGTGTCAGGAAATTGGGAACCTTTTCTAAATAAAGACCCTATTTTTTTATTAGCATCTATTATAAAAACTGAGTACACAGAAAAATATGCACAATACATTCATATGATAAAGAATGTAGATAAAATGAAAATGCCTTTTTCTGATGAAAACGAAGAATTAGTCAAAGCATATATCAATGAACTAATCTATATGCTTATAGAAATGTTTAAGACTATTGAGAATTGGACTTATTATATGAATAATTCAGAGATGAATTATAATTTAAAATCCTTTGTAATAAAAGAAGTCAAGTCTAAGTACAGTAAATATCTATGGGCTATAATTGATTTAAAAAATAAATTAGAAAGTGACAATGTTATTAAACCCGTAGAGTTTAAAATATATAAAGAGTTTGATTTATATGATGAATTTATTTGGAAGCATAGCAAAAACAAAGGAACCTATTGGGAAACTCTTGGTTTAAACGAGTATTTGAATGACAATTCGATACTACAAATTTTTGATGCGTCTTCTAAAGTAACTGGTTTAATTTTATCATTTATAAAAAATATAATTGACTTTGCTAAGACAGAATTCAGTGAGATAAAGGCTAAAAAAGGACCTTATCCTGATACTGTTTTATTAAGGACATTTATAGATTTAATTGATTTATATAAGAATCAACTAAATCTTATCTCAAAAAGGCATTTAAAATTTTATTTTGATAAAATTTTAAAACAATCAAAAAAACAAGAAAGGGCAGATGCCGTTTTTGCTTGTGTAGATTTAAGTAAAAAATCATCATCGTATCTTCTTAAGAAATCAACACCATTTAATGCGGGTCTTGATGCTTTAAAAAAGCCTATTGTATTTGAATCTATAGATCAAACAAATTTAACATCTACATCTATAGCTAAGACTTATACGCTTTCAAGAGTAGTGGGTAGTAAAAACTATACAAAATTATTGTTAAAAGAGTTACCTGATATAGGGAAGCTTACAAAAGATAACAATGGACTAATCAGTAAGTGGGATACCTTTGGAACTGGAACAATTGATAACTCTACAGAGAAACCATCAACAATGGGATTCTCATTTGGATCACCACTATTGTATTTAAAAGAAGGTCAAAGAACTGTGACATTAAATATGGGCTTTAAACCTATAGATAAAAGCAGTAATAAAACACCAATTAGTAATGATACATTTAATCATGTAAGCTACTATTTAAGCACAGAAAAATCTTGGATAGAGTTAAATAAAGATGATAATAAATTATATCACATATATAATAACAATTGCTTGACAATATCATTTACCCTAAAACCTTCTGTTCCTAGCATAGAAAAGTTTAAAAATAACCCAGATAATATATCTTGTTCATGGCCAATGTTTAAGATGGTTTTTAATCAATTTTTAGACGTTTCTAATCCGCCATTACTTAAAACTTTAGATATACAAGTAGATGTCTCTAATTTAAAAACATTAGACTTATATAATTCTAGTGGAACAATAAACACTACTAAACCATTTCAATTGTTTGGAGCAACCCCAGCTTTTAATAGCGAATTTATAATGGGTAGTGGAGAAGTTTTCAGTAAGCCTTATACATATCTATTGTTTCATTTTATATGGGATAACTTACCGGAAAGCAAAACAGGTAATTACAATTTTGAAACTTATTATTCTCAGTATAATAAGTATTTAGCAGGCAATTATGATAAAGTAGAAGTTTCAAAATCTAAATCTGTTTTACCTTCTGTTTTGCCTTGGATAGTATCCTTTCTTTTTGGATGGTTAAAAAAACAAATATCAGTAAAACCTGTTGATATAAAAGTACCAGCTGTATTTAATAATACTGCATTTACAGTTGGTTTTGAAAAACTTATTAATGGTTATTGGGAAGATAAAAATGATAAATTTGCTAAGCAAACATGTGAAATTAGTTCTGATATTACTAAACCTCCTGTTTGTACTCCATATATAAAAGATACAGATTGTCATAGTGTTATAGATAATTATGAAACATCTAATCTTTTATTTAGTACAGGAAAATCAAATACAGAGTGTAGTCTTACTAATGAGAGTTTTTTTCAATACGGTGAATTTAAAAAGCCACCAAAGTTTTGCAATAAAACACCAATTATTGATCTTCCTGAAGATCCAAATATTCAGAATACAGTTTTAAAATATTCTTCCAAGAGTAAATGTGGTTTTTTAAGAATGAATCTTTCAGGCCTGAAATATGGTTTTGGAAGTAGTTTATATGCAAAAATAGTTTCTGCGGTAACTTTGTATAATGCAGCACATATATCTAGGCCTAAGCAGACTACAATACCTATTGAACATGCACCAAACCCTCCATTTTCGCCTAAAGTAAAATCACTTTCTGTTACTTATAGTGCATCACAACATTATGACATTTGCTCTGATGTAGGAGGTTATCCATTGCAGTGTTTTACATATTCGCCATTTCAAAATTATAAAGTTTATGATACAAGCTATGAAATATCAGCATTTACAAAGGATATAGACAATTCTCTTAATTCAAAAAAAACAGTTACTGAAGAGATTGCTCTGTTTCCAGAACTAGACTATAATGGTGTCTTGTTTTTGGGCTTAGAGAATGTAGTAACATCGAATTTAAATAGTTTTTACTTTAATCTAAATCAGAATTTTAAATCTAAATCTATTCCAGATTCAGACAGTGTACATTATTCATATTTAAGTAATTCAGGATGGTTACCGTTTAGTCCATTATCAGATGGAACGAATAGTTTTACTTGTGAAGGAATAATTAAATTTAGCATTGAATCAGATATAAGCCCCATACCATTGGTTATGGCTAAACCCCTTTCTTGGATATCAATCGGCGTAAGAGGTGACCTAACATCATATTCACAAACTTCATTTTTAAAGAATAACGGGGTGAAATTACAACGCTCTGTAATAAATGATACATTTAAGAACGAAGCGCCTAAATTATTACCTAATAAGATTACAAAACCTAAAGATGCAATTCCTGAAATAGCATCAATAAAACAGCCTTTTTCATCATTTGGAGGGAAGTCAAAAGAGACTCGTAAATTATTGAATAAACGAGTAAGTACAAGGTTAAAAACAAAAGGAAGAATTGTAAGTGAGAGTGATTTTTTTAGAGTTATAAAAGAGACGTTTAATGATATATATTTTTCTCAAATAACCTATAATGTATCAAATTCTACAACAGTAATAAATGTATTAGAAGAATACGAAAATCATACATTGCCTAATGCATTTACACCTCTTGTTAGTACATGCAAACTTTTAGAAATAGAAGAGTACTTAAAAACAAAAATATCTCCGCTAAATACGATTGTAGTATCTAATTTTAAATTCGAGTATGTTATTGTAAAAGCAACTATAATTGTTGATTCGGTATTTGACTCTCCAAAAATTATTAGTGAGATTAAGGATCAATTAGATATATACTTATCACCATGGATAAATAGTAATAATAGTCAACGCCATATTAGTCAAAATATAACAACAGCACAAATTGTAAAATTTATCAAAAGTTTTGATGGTGTATTGGGTGTTGAATCTGCTAATTTAAGCTCTTATACAAATGATATAGATACGCTTTTAAACACAAATGAACAGATTATAAAACCTAAAATTGGCTATCTATTATTGACATCAGGAATTAATAGTATCACTGTTTCAAATAGAGATAGTATCACTCATAAACCTAAAAATATATGAGTAAGAATTATTCCATATTAGATTATCAGCTTCCTATAAATCAAAATTTTAAACAATTAAAGGATAAAGGTTTAAGTATAATTCAAAATACTGTTGATAATTCATGGACTAATTTGAATCCAAGTGACCCAGGTGTAACTATTTTGGATCAAGTATGTTATGCGTTAACTGAGTTAGGATACTGTAATGATTTTGATATAAAAGATATTTTTACAGACCACAATGGGAAACTCATTGTCGAGAATCAGTTTTATTTACCTGAAGAGATTTTAACGACATCTCCAATTACTATAAATGATTACCGTAAGTATATTATAGATAGAGTACATGAGGTAGATAATGTTACTATTAATGTATTACCATCTTCTAAGGCATTAGCAACAAACATATATCAGAGCTATTTGTATATAGAACGTGACCAATATGTAAATAAAGATGCTATTTGTGACGCTGCATTTTTTGAATTAAATGCATCTAGAAATTTGAATGAAATTTTTATTAAGCCCATTGTATATTCAGAAAAAATATTTGAATTAGTTGGAGATATTCATATCAATTCAATAAGCAATTTATCAGAAACATTATTAGAAATCTCAACAGCAATAAGAGATTTTATCTTCCCAAAAGTTAAGCAATCAGGATATGATGAATTAAAAAAGAATGGGTTAAATACTAATGCCATTTTTGATGGGCCAATTTTAGAAAACGGATGGATACGCTCTAAGGATTTAGGTAAAAAGAAATCTAAGATTGAAAATTATGAAGTTAACCAATTAATAGGTGCTATAAAAAATATAGTTGAGACACCTAATTTGAAATGTGTTGACGAAATATATCATGCTCCATTAAGTGCGTGTACATTAAATGAAATATTTGTACTAGACTTAATAAGTTCTATAAGTCCTAAGATTGTTGAAGGCAAAAATGTTACATCAAAACTTAATATATACTGCGATGGCCATATTATAAAACAGCCGCAAATTAATACAGCAATTAATCATTTAAAAAGCGTCATTTCTAGTAAAGAAAAAATAGCTTCAGTAAGTACAGTAAACTTAAGCCCAAAATTACCAAAAGGTTCATACAGACATATAGATTCATATTATTCAATTCAGAATACTTTTCCCGAACTGTTTAAAGTTGGTAAAGACCAGATTGATAAAAATGCTGAGGATTATGAAATAGCTCATGTAAGACAGCTTAAAGGCTATCTAACACTTTTTGATCAGGTTATCGCTAATCAGTTTTCACAATTAGCAAACGTATCTAAACTTTTTTCATTTAAAAATGCATTAACTGCAGCACCTCATAGCCAAAAAGTATTTTACGAAAAACGAGATAGTTATCAAAAGGAGCATATTAAATACCCAAGTCCGTACGAAGTTTTTTCACCAACATACTTTTATCAATCTCTGAAAAAGGTTCCTAATATTAAGTCATTACTAGAGAATAATAATGCGCATGAATTTCAATATAAGTTAGATTCTAAAGATCAACTTGAAAAGAAAAGTTGGAAAGCATATAAAGACGACCCATATAATACTTACATGTTTGGTCTACAAACTATTATGACAGATGGCGTAACAGATTTTTCTAGGAGGAATGATATTTTAGATCATCTTTTATCAAGATTTGGGGAGTCACCTTTATTATTCGATAGCTTTTTAAAAGATTCGAAGTTCTCAGGAAGTACAATAAAAGATAAAGTAATATTCAAAAGTCTCTTTTTACAGAACTTAGGTGTGTTATCATACAATAGATCAAAGAGCTATAATTACGCTTCTTCTTCTAAACTTTGCACCAAATTATTTGATGACAAAGAAGTATTTGAAGAGGTTTTATTGTTAGAAGAGAATAAAAATTTTGATTTTGACTCTAATACTATAGATTATTTAGAGCGTATTAAGTCTCAATACTTTATCAATTATTCTACAATAGAATTAAAACTAAGTCTATATCTAGGTTTTGGTATTATTTATAATGATTTTATAAGGAAATGTAATATTGATTTATCATCAGATAATCAAATTATTACGCAAGTAGAGCAACAAGTAAAAGTTGCATTATGGCTTATACAACAAAAGAAAGGTGCATTATTTATAGAGACCAACTTGCTTTTACAAGCAGCAGAGTATCAAGTTGTAATTCATGATGGAGGAGATGATTCATGTTGGTCAACTACATATTTTGCAACCAATTCTACATTAAGTTTTTCTAATGCCATTGATATTGGTAATTGGTTAAATGAATATAAAGAGGTTACTTCCCAATACGATTTTATTGATTATGATTCATCTAACGGATTAATACTAAAAACTAATCTTGAAACATTTGATATAAGTTATTCAGATACTTTTAATTGGGATGGACCATGGTTTGACCTACCAAATGCTAAAGGTTTAAAAATGGTAATTATTGCAAAATGGGACGATAACACAAGAACTTATATGAGTCATCCTGCATTTAATGATTCTGTACAGGCCTTTATACCAAGTTTTATACCTACACTAAACACACCGATTTTTAATAAAAAACGAAACCAACTTTTTGAGAGCGAACTCCCAATGCATGTCAATGTAAACACTATACCTTATGACGAGAATCAATTTTTAAGCCTAATACCAAAGTATGTTAAATGGCATAATGCAGTACGTTTTAATGATAGCAATTTCCAGAAATTATCTTCAGAAGTAGCTAAAGAATCTGCCGAATTGGCGCAAGCATTATTAAAATTAAAGTCTTAGTGCATGATTCAGTCTAACCAACATATCGTAACAAAATTTAAATGGGAAACATCATTTGATGATAAGCACCAAGCAAACGATTTGCAAAATAGTTTGAGCGCATTAACAAAAGAGAAAATAAGTAGAAGTATTAATGACGTTTTCAAAAGATTTTGTCCAGAAAATCAAATATGGCGAATCAATAATTTAAAATTAGACTTAGGAGAAATTCAATATGCAGATATAGAAAATGATTTACCTCTTAAACTCAAAAATGTATTAGAGAGTGAATTAACTAACCTTATCGCTTATTCAGCTTCTAGAGGTAATGAAATTGAAGTTATATCTAAAAAAGAATCGCAATTACAATTATTTCAAAGAATTTTTGAAGGTGGTTATATATCATCAAACTATGATTCTAATATTATATCATTTAACAGCTTGTTAAGTTATTACATAGAGAACAATAAAGATAACTTAAGACATTTACTAAGTATCTCAGTAGAAAATAAAAAAGCTAGAAAAAGACTTGTTTTACAATCAAGCTACAAGAACCTTAAAAAGGTGATTGAATTTCTTGAACCAGTTTATAGCAATTTTATTATAAAATTTATTAATGAGTTATACGAATTACAAAAAAAATATAACTTCTTTGGAGATGCTTTAAGTAAGTTTAAGGATAACCTTTTGCTTTTTGCTTTTAACTATATTTTTGAACAAAAAGTCATTCTTTTTAATCAGAATGATTTTGTAGATAGTTGCTTGAGACAAATTATAGGCTATTATACTGTTGATGCTTCTGGACTGCTAATTAGTATACAAAAATCCAATTGGGATGGCTACATTTTAGATACAGATATTAACCTTGTTTCTTTTTTACGAGTAGATAGATTTCAATTAAAAATGGATGATAGTATTCCTTCAAAAGGAATAAGTACTAACACTAATAGCAATAGTTTAAATAAAACTTCTTTTCCAAGTACTTTAGAATTCTCAAATAACAACTATAAACCGAACGCTTATTATTGGAAAACATTTGAAGCCTTATTAAAAGCTTTCAATCTTCATAAATTTCATATAAATAAGGAAGAGTTCAATACACTTGTCATTAATTTATCTCAAGAAGATGAATCTAAGTTTTTAGGCTTATTAAAGAGTACGGAAACTAATTTAAAATCTTTAAAAAGAGTTTTTGCTATACTAAATGAAGCTGCCTTAAAATCAATACTAAAAACTTTCTCAGCTGAGGGAAAATCTCAGTATCTAAAACAGATTGAAGCATTAGCATTAAAATGCCAAAGTGTTGGTTTAATTACTCATAGACAAGAAGTATTTAAAATTGGTATTGAATTTTTATTAAACACAAAATTAATTACAGATTATAAGCTGTCTAAACTGATAAATTATACGATTTCATCTCTTTCTAAGACTTACAAAATAAACAAGTCTTTTGCATTGCAAAAGTTACTCATAGAAAGACCAATAGATGCTATGATCGATGTAAGCATAAATGTCGTAGAAATTGAGGATTCAATTAAGATGTTATTTAAAAACGAAGCCTCTAGTTCTTATATAAGAAGAGAAATATTAGAAACCTTAAATCAATTTATGCAATATTTTGAAGGTGATTTTTCTCAAGACATTCAGTTTACTCATCTAGAAGCGAGTCTAAAAAAATGGATAATATTATATCCTATACAAACACTTAAACTATTTAAAGATTTTAAAGATAGAAAGACTTTAAATCAAGCAATATACTATGTGATGGATATGTATAGTATTAAGGTGTTTTTAAGTAAAGCCAACATACAATTGTATGAAATTGTTTTGAATATTATAGAACATATTGAAAATAATACTGACAAGCTTAAATCTAATAAATTATCAAAAATAGAGACTGTAATATATAAAGATGCTCTAAAAATGGTTTTGGAAAATAAAAACCCCATTAATGTATTTGACTTCTTAGAACAATTACTAGAACAGTCCTCTTTTTACGTAAAACAGATATTACAAGATATTATTGAAAGTTTGGTTATTGATAAAAATAGCAATTTTAATAATATCTCAACGAATGAAAAAGTAGAGCTAAAACTAAAAGAGAATTTATATACATATAACAGTAAGAATAATATCAATTATATAATTAAGCAAATTCAAAAAGAAGACATTGATAAGTACAAAGCTGCTCAGCGGATAGAACAACTAATAGCAAAGGAAAACGCTCGTAATTTTATAATTAATAATACAAATGCATTTGCAATTATTATAGATTACATAGTGCCAAATGGACTTAGCTTAATTAAAAAATATAAAGTGAACTATCTAGAGTTTTTTAAAAAAAATGAGGACAAACAAGTTTTCAATACAGTTAGTTTGAATTTCGATGTTTTATTATGGAACTGTGCACTAGACTTCACTTTAAATGAAATTAGATATAAGAATTTTGAGAGTTTCTTGGAAACTACTATTTACTATTATTTTAATTGGTCACCTAGCAGAAAAATTGATGAAAAAATAAAAACAAAAAAGCCTAATCAAATACTTGAAAAGATAAAATTAGGGAATAAGAAAAAACTAAGCCTAGATGGAGTTTTTATATTAATAGAGAATTATTTTAAAACAAATAATAACAACCTCGAAATAGTATCTAACTCAGATATTAAAAAAGCATTACATGTAGCATTAGATAATTCTCCAAGGGGATTAATAGAAATATTGTCTAAAACAATATTGACACCAAATCAAATAGATAAACTTAAAAAAACTATAGATTTTGATTGGTTTTGTATACACACCGAAAGATATATAACATATAATAATAGACATCTATTTACAGGAATATTGTCTATGTACAGACTTATTACTTATTCTAGCAAGCCAGAAATAGCAAAAGTATTACTTAGAGATTATTGGTCTAATATTCTTTATATAATTAATCATAAAAAAGAAAATACATTATCATTAAAACAATTAGTCTTAAATACTATTAATGCTTTAGTTGACGAATTAAATTATGATACAGTATATATCCGTAAAGAAATTAAAGATAAAGGCTTAAAGATTCCACATTCAATTCAAAGATATCTTATAGACGTTAGTGATTCTTTCCTTTTAGTTAAAAATTACCAAGAACCTCAATACCTTTCAAAAGCCCTTGACGATTGTGTGCAAAACAATATGTTATTTGATGTGTGTTATGAACTTTGCTTATATAATAAAATGCCAACGTGGTTTGCTATAAATAATAATGAAACACCATCAGAGTTACTGTCAGAAATCATGTTGTATTATCCGACAGATTTATTTAGAGTTTTAAAACTTAATTCACTTTCCGAAGCAAATTATTTAAGCTTATATAATATAATTAGCTTTTCTGAATTTACAAATGCGATAGGTAATCTATATACAAAGACAATAGCGAATCTTAATAAGGTTACTGAATTTTATAATGCTCTACAGCATATTACTATTGAAGGAATTTCAAAAACTCACCCACAATTTCTTCTTTTTAAAATAGTATTACAAGCTTTAAAACAGAATGATTGGAAATCATTAGAAGCAGTACGTGTCATCACAACTATTGCAAAACAACTTAGTACAAAATCAAATTGCTCTAGAGCTTCGATTTTAAGAGCATTTACGATGTCAAAATTGCACCTGCCTTTAAGCTTTCAAGCTGTAATAAACTTAGTAGAAGAGAGTAATAATACCTTAAAACCTCATAATAAAACTTCAAAAACTAGAGACAAAGCTTTACAGTCAATAATAGAAAATAAAGATTTTAAAACATCAGGTATACAGATAAGAAATGCTGGAATTATTTTAATAAATAATTATATCACTAGATTATTCGATGTATTACAGCTTACAGAAGATGGTAAGTTTAAAGATGAAGAGAGTCAATTAGATGCAGTTCATATTCTTCAATATGTAGCAACTGGATTAACACAAACCGAAGAGTTATTACTTCCTTTAAACAAACTGCTTTGTGGTTTAAAATTATCAGACCCAATATATAGAAGCATCATAATTTCTAAGGAATTTAAATCTCAAATAGAGGAAATGATAACAGCAATAATCAGCCATTGGTCATCAATCGAAGGTTCTTCTATTGATGGCTTTAGAGGGAATTGGCTAATAAGAGATGGACTATTGTTTGAACATATAGACCGATGGGAATTAAAAATAGAAAAGAAAGCATATGATTTATTAATTAATCAATCTCCTTTTTCTTTTTCGATTATAAAATATCCATGGATGGAAAAACCATTACATGTAAAGTGGAACTATTAAAAATATTTAAAATGAAAACAAAAGATTATAATCAAAATATAGACAGTAGCTAGGTTAATTATTATTAGAGAAAAATTTAAATAATTTATTAATTAAAAACAATGTTTTATGAGTACATATAACGAAAATTTACAAGCAACGGTTGTAGAGTCATTACACGACCAAGAATTAGAACAAAAGAAAATTAATTCTGAATTAACAGCATCTATGTTTACGCTTTATTATGCAGAAGGCGCACGTATAACTGCTCAAGAAAAATTAAATAAAGCTGCAATAAAACTAAATGAAAAATCAGATGTAAAGTTACAAGCAGTTAAGAATAGTAACCATTCTACCAATTTATTACTCTCTGCTAATCAAGGAAAAGCATATATAGAGCAATCAGTTACAAATACATCTGTATGTGCAGCAAACGTACAAGTAGCATCTAACGCGATTTTACGTTTAGCTAGTGACATGGGTAGTATTTATAGTATTGTCAGTGCTGCTGATTTTGGAGAAGAAATCTATGAAAAGAGTAAAGGTGCTTACGATTTAATTAATCAAACAGCATATAATGCTGAGTTAGTATCACAGCAATCAATGGAGGCATCTTCATTAACTGCAGAAGTTTCTATGTCTACAGTTGCTAATAAGGCAAAATCCACAAATGCATCAATACAAGATGTGTTAACAATAACTGATAACGAATTTAATATAACATCTCAGGCAGTAGCTACTGATAATGCTAAGTTAGCTAAAGCTAGTAAAAATGAAAAAAAAGCAGAAGGTGTCCTCGAAGATGTTAATGTTGAGTTTTCTGCGACAAATAGTGCGTATAAGACAATGAATAAGGAGCTTAATTTAAACTTAACAGTACCTATAAAGAGTTTATCACCAAATGGTTTTAGTTTAGAGTTTAATCCTATAAAAAGTCCTTTCCCATTATTTAATTCTGAAGACAATAATAAATCTGACGACAATAATAAATCTGATTTTAAGGTAGTTAAAACCCCTGTTGGGTATCCTGTTAAAGGTTACAATATTTTTATAGTAAAAGATAAAAGCAAACAAACATTTTCAATAAGAGACGCTGAAAATTTACTTAAAAAGAAAGATAAATATCATCAGCATATAGATCCTAAAAAAATATTAAAAGCCAACATAAAAAAACAAAAACCTATTAAAACTCAGATATCAACTCATAAATTTTATGATTCTGATGGAGATCTTATAACAAGAGGTCAAAAGTATGTTGTTTTTGTTATGGCTGTTTATTTAGACGATTATAAAAGAACCATCAACAATTTTAATGATTTTCTTTCTGCACCTTCACCAACATTTACACTGACCTATAAATTAAAAGCAGTCTCTGAAGATAAATTTCAGGTATTTGATTCTAAGTCAGAAGAAGTAAAGGATATAATGAGTAAAGATGAAGCTAAAGACGCAATCTCGGTATTTACATTTAGTAACATGTCTAATGAAAATTTCGGAATGAGTTTAGATTATCGCTGTATGTTTATTCCTGCTGATGATAAGTTAATCAATAATTTGCTAACTGTCAATGGATTAAAGACAATTGAAGATGAGACAGAAAGATTAGAAAGAATTGCAAATTTTTTCAATCCAAAAATTGCAACACTAGATACTCAATATAATAAGTCGTTAAAAGCTTATAATAAAGTTTATGAAGATTTAATAATAATTACTGAAAAAATTGAGGGTTACAGGAAAGATATAAATGATGCAACTGATCAAAAAGAAGAAGAGAGATTGAGAAAGAAACTTTTTGAAGAAGAAATACATTTCGCCAAAAAGGATTTTGAATTAAACATTAAAGACGCAAAAAGACGAGAAGATTTAGAAGAATTAAACAAGTATAGAGAATCTAAACGTATGGCATTATCAAAAATTGATGATATCGATAAAGAGACAAATGGAGTATTTTTTAATTTACAAATAGCAGAAGAAGTTTCTGCAGGAAATTACATTAAGGGATTAAACCAAGCAAAACTAAAACCTATAACACCAGGTAAAGAAGGCAAAGAGAATCTTCCTATGCACAATTTTGATAAACCTAAAGAAGTCAAGTATGCAGCATTTATAAAGGATGATACAACAGATAATTTTGGAAATCCATTAGTTCCAGGAAAGAAGTATATGCCTGTGGTATTAACTTATTCTACAGCTGCAGAAGAAATTTTATCTCAATTTACAAATGCTATGTCTAACTATAAAGGAGGAGATGATGCAAAAGTTATAATTAAGGTAAAAAGTTAAAAATCAATATAACAATTAAAACATAAGATTATGAGTATTACAAGTTCAACAGTATCAATGAAAAAATATGGCATAACAGAACAAAAAAAAGCGGAGTTAGACTTATTGTCTATTGAGGTTTTAGATGCCGAACACGATGTGCAACAATACCAAGCTATAGTGACTTCTTTAACAGAAAAGTATGAGAAATTTCTTGGTTACGAAAGTGTAGATGAAGCTAATAAACAACAGGCTTTAAATAACAAGAACCTTATAGATAAGGTTGTACAAGACACGCTAGATTTAAAAAATAATTCAAACATAGCGTTTGGGGAAATTGTTTTAGCTGATGAAAAGATAAAAGATGTCGCTATAGATATTAAACAAGTAATTAACGAGCTTATTTATACTGTAGAGATAATTAATAATCTATCAAAAACTATTATACAAAAGAAAGCAAAAAACCCATTGATATCTGATGAGTTAATTGATATGCTAGCGACTACTGAGAAGGATGCTAATAATGCAGTTTCTTTAACACTATTAGCATTAGAATCTACCTATGCTGCACAAGCTACTAATCAAGAATCTGAAGCAGCATCTGCATTAGAGTATAGGCAAGCTATTGGTTTATACGAACTGATTAGTGGTTACAAACATATTTTTACAAAAGACAAGAGTAAGAAAAACAGAGATAAGGGTAGTCTTCAAGAGTTATTGCATACAGCTTATGATAATGCGAAAAGTGAATATCATATTGCACGCAAAGCTACGAAAGAAACTCTAGAACAATTAAACAAAGCTAATATGAAGCTTAACAAAGCAGAGATTAAACTCAACTCTTTACAATTGGGTTATGCTGCTGCAAATGCTGCTGCATTAGCTTCTTAATAGAAGATTTTACAATTAAGATATGTAACATCAAAACTTAGACTTATGAATTCTGTATATAAAAACTTCTTTAGAAACTTATATCTAAAGACTGGAGGGTTTCTTCCAACAAAACCAATAAATCAAAATATCTATCCAGGAGATTTTTTTCAAATAAAGAATGGACAAATGATAGTACTTGGCAACATATATAGGAGTGATATCGTAAGTAGAGAAAACCATATTCTTAGTAGTGGAGATCGCTTAAATGGGCAATCATGGAAATTTAAACATGATGTAACAAAACCATATTCTGGAGAAGGAGCAGGTGATAATAACTTACAAGGTCCTTCAGGATTTACAAAACAAATATTAGCATTTAATAGTCCAGGTAGTCACTTTTTTTATGGTGAAGATCCAGAGTCTGTTAGGATTCTAAATTGGTCAGATATTCATCAAGAGTTAATAGTTAAGCTTACACAAACATATTATACGTTTAGAGATGTCTATTTAGTTACAGAATGTGCAACCTTGGCTAATTGGACTTTAGCTATCTCTAGTTCAGAAACTGGTGAATTAATTTTTGAAACAAATTCTAAAAACTTAGGAATATTAGAAGGGTTTGGACATTACAATTCAAAAACAATTCAGTCAAAGGATATAGAATATTATCATCGTGAACCTAATAGAAAACCTGCTTTTTTTAAAGCAAAAAAGTTAGCTGTTCATGATGATAAATTCAATGATTTTATTAATGAATTGATGAACCAAAATGTAGAAAAGAATAATTGGGTGAGTGATTTTTTTGATTATGATTTTTATAATGATTCTGTATCAGTCATGCCAGACATATCTGTAAACACTCATATAAGTACTATAGATATGCTTAAAGCAAATGAGCTTAACCCAAATAGTGCACTTCTTTATTTTAAATGGATAGATGCAAATTTAGATGATATAGAAAAACTCTTTCAAACGTATGATAATCAATAATGCAGTAAACATATTGTATAATGAAATCAATTGGCTTCAACAGGTCATTAATCAGGTTATAAAAACTTACCTGCTTCAAGATGGTCATGAAGAAAACTGGTTAGATATTCCATTGCCAGACATTACAGAGTTAGATAATCCATATGCGAATAAAATTATAGAGTGGGATCTTAATGTTTATGAAAGATTAGCACTAATATTAGCGATTACTCCACATTTAAGACCAGAAGTTTTAGATATTTTCTTCGGTAAAAATCAATTATATGATCGAGGATTTACAGAATTTGGTGGTGTATTGTCTAATGACCATAGTGGTTTTTTGCCAACAGCTCAAACCCTATCTTTTCTTATTACTGCAAATGATCCACATTTAAGGTCAGAGTTAGAAAACATATTAGATGCGCAAAATATTCTGTTTAAGCTTAATATTTTGTCATTAGCTAGTACAGATAGTTATATACCCAATTTTAATGGCGTATTAAGTCTAAATGATAATTGGTTTAATTATTTTTTAACTGGAGAGCTAAAAAGTGAAGAACATTCAGATGTATTTCCTGCAAAACGTATTACTACAAAAATGGAATGGGATGATGTGGTTTTAGATGAAGCTATTATGGAGCAAGTTATGGAAATTAACTCATGGCTTAGTCATGGTAATACTATTATGAAAGAATGGGAGCTCGATAAAATATTAAAGCCAGGTTATAGAACATTATTTTATGGACCACCAGGTACTGGAAAAACATTGACAGCAACTTTATTAGGTAAAGCTTCAAATAGAGAAGTTTACAAAGTAGATTTATCAATGATTGTTTCAAAATATATTGGTGAAACTGAAAAAAATCTTGCCAAAATTTTTGATATAGCTGAGCATAAAAATTGGATTTTGTTTTTTGATGAGGCAGATGCACTTTTCGGAAAACGTACAGCAGCAAATTCTTCTAATGATCGCTACGCAAATCAACAAACCTCATATTTATTACAAAGAATCGAAGATTTTCCAGGTGTAGTAATATTGGCATCAAATTTAAAAGCTAATATGGATGATGCTTTTACAAGGCGATTTCAATCGATGATTCATTTTAAGATGCCAAGTGTAAAAGAACGTTATCAAATTTGGAGTAAAGCATTTTCTGGTAAATGTAAATTGCATCCAGACATCGATTTATGGAAAATAGCTGAAGACTATGAGATTGCTGGTGGTGCAATAATTAACGTACTACGATTCTGCGCACTACAAGTCATAAGAAGAGATGATACAATAACAACACAACAAGAAATAATTAAGGGTATTAGAAGAGAATTCAAAAAAGATAATAAAACTATTAAAGCAATAGTATGACAAAGATAAAAGTTACTAAACCTGACAATGATGGGAATTTCTTAGAATTAAAGACTAATAGACCTATTATTGTTTGTTGTGTTTTGAATTTTTGTGAGTGGAAAAATGAAATATCATTTTCAGATAGACAAATTATCATTACCAATGCTTTGAATAATGCTATAGAAAAAGACGGCTTAATAGTGCTTGGCTATTTAATAGCCAAAAGACGTGTTCTATTGGTTCTGGAGTCTAAGGAACTAGAGATTGATATGCAAATAAAAGCATTTGAAAATTATGTAAGACCAGAGGTAGAACTTTATATAAATTACACAAATTCTGAGTTTGCTACAGAAACAAATGTCATTACTCTAGAACAAGATTTTAATCAAGAAGAAGATTATGTAATAGACATTTTCCAGTTTGTTCCATTATACAACACTGATATTTTTCATCTTTTAACAGGACGTGCAGTTAATCGAAAATATTACTCTCCTGCTTTGGTAAAATTGAAGGAAACACTTCATGATTATCAATATAGCTCTGTTAAAAATTACTATTGTATGACTAATAATGATAAGCCTTTAGAGTGTGAAAAGACTACTGCAGTAAAAGTAAAATTAATGCCTAAAGAATTTTGGGAAAGAGATTTAATAAAACTAGATAAATGGAGTGATAAAGGTTGGATAAAATATATTATTAAGAACTAAAATAGTTGAGTTTACGGTATGAAAACAGCAGATGTCAAAAAAAAATCAGTTTACGATAGAAACTCTATGTTTTTGCAATCTAATACTTATAGTAATAAGGGCATTAGTTTTGTTGATAATAGGGAATCTTCAATTATCCAAAAAAAGCAATTAGAAGGTTTTTTTGGTAATACTAAAAATGGTGTTATTCAATTAGCAGCAATAACTGATATTAATAATGCTAAAAAGTTGTTTGGAGTTAATGAAGATTTAAAAGATAATTTTAAGAATTATAAGACTAAGGTTTCAAAAATGAAAAATAGTAAAGCTAAAAGTGATAAAGCTAAAGGCTTACTCCATTGGTCAGAACACTATCATAAAGAAGCAGCTGGGTCAGATGCCGAGATACGTAGAGTATTATATCATCAAACTGCAAGAGGTAATGATATGCGATTAGGTAAAAGTAATAAGGGAGAAGCAGACTTAGTGGGTAGTGTTGCTGGTCGAAGTAGAGCAGAAGAAGTCAAAGCAGTAACAACTGCAGATCGCCATACAGTAGATTCTCAAATCAATCGAGCACTTTTACAACTCGAAGAACCTAGATCCATTGGTATAGATAATAGAAAAGTGGTCATATACATATATAATGATAGAAATCCATGGCCTTTTGATAGTATAAAAGATGCTGCCAAAAATGGAACTACAACAGAACAAATTAGAGTTAGAGCATTGGAGAAGTTGAGAAATAAACATCAAAGAACTCTCGGAGGGATTCATATACTTATTAAAGACATTAATAAGTTTACGAGTACTAGGAAAAATAATGGAAATACATTTATAGAAATGACATGGCCAAATGCCGCAAAAAAAACACCAGCAAGTCGTGCAAAGGGTACAGCTGCAGTAGCAGATATGCATTCGCCACTTAGAAATTAATATCTAGAAAAGAACTAATTAAATTATTATGAGCACAAGAAAGATTATTGACACACCATGGAATACAATTTCAATTATTCCATGCTTAGTAAATAAAGGAGTAACAACTGTTATACGTTATTACGGTATGGATAGTCATGTACATCCAGAAAAAGTATTAAAATTTGATGAAGCAAAAGCATTGTCTAATGCTGGTTTAAAAATTGCTGTAGTTTTTGAGATGATAAATAATGCGCCTGAGTATTTTAGTTATGACTTAGGGCTTAAGCATGCCCATATTGCTTTTAAATTGGCAAAAGCTATTAATCAACCTATAAACTCTGCTATTTACTTCGCAGTAGATTTTGATGCAAATGATGATGAGATAAATAAAAGTATTATACCGCATTTTAATGGAATAAAAGATGGGTTAAATGAAGCATCTAATGGTCAATCAAGTTATAAAATTGGGATTTATGGTTCTGGGAAAGTTATAAATACTATAAAAACTGATTATAGATGGTTATCAGAATCTATGGGCTGGTCCCAATCACGTAAAGCACTTTCTGATGGAGATTATGAATTATGTCAATATCCTGGTTCTAGTGATTTTTGTTGGAATGATGCAAACAAGTTTGATTTTAATTCTAAAAAGACAGAAACTACAGATATAGGTGCTTTTTAGATAGATTGAAACTTTATGTATTGTAAAAATAGGTATTAAATAGTTTAAAAATGCACGATATAAAACATTCAAAAGATAATAATTTAGTTAGCCCTAATTACAAGGAAAGTGGTAGCAAAAAAAGTATTTACCTTGAAGACAATAGAACAGTAACACAAAAAAAGAATAATACAGGGTTACCAAATAATCTTAAAAATGGTATAGAAAACCTCTCTGGTATAGATATGAGTGATACCAAGGTACACTACAATTCTAGTAAACCAGCACAACTTAATGCACATGCCTATGCCCAAGGCACAGATATTCATTTAGCATCTGGACAGGAAAAACATTTACCTCATGAAGCCTGGCACGTTGTACAGCAAAAGCAAGGTCGTGTAAAACCTACTATGCAGATGAAAGGGAAAGTAAATATTAATGATGATGAAGGTTTAGAGAAAGAAGCTGATGTAATGGGAACAAAGGCTTTGCAATCTGGTCGTTATCATAAAGCAAAGTCTATTCAAAGAAAATCTATTAATTCTCAAGGAGAAAACGGAACTATTCAAAGGTTGACAGACCCTAATCACGATTGGGCAAAAATTTTAAATGTATATAACAGATATCATACGGATTATTTAAAATTTAGACCTGGAGGAGCTCCTCCAGGAAATCTTGATGAATGGACAAAAAATGCAGCAATTGCTGAGGCAAGAGAATTAAGTGAATGGCACGGAATAAAGCATCTTTTAACAAAAAATTTGGCAGCTAGTTTTGGATCTGATAAAACTACTGAACCAGATGCATTTTCTGGTAAAAATGCAGGTGCTAATATACTTGCTCCACAAACCATACATCATGCTGTAGAACATAAATATATATCAGGAGCTCAAGATCAAGTTGCAGAGAAAATAAAAGAAGCAATAAATCAACTTACAAAGAAAAAGAAACCTCCAAAGGTAAGTAGAGCGCCAAATATAAGGGAATCTGCAACGGCAATAATTACTGTTATGCCTGGTAGTGAAGCAGCTACTTGGATTGCAGCTGGTGGCAACCCTACACATTGGGACAATAAACTTAAAGGAGGTATGAAGAGTTTAAAAACGATCCATCATGCCAATCTTGCTGATTGTCCTACAAGCCTCTCCCTTATAATTCAAATTGAAGGAAAAGTACCAGTTTTCTCAAAATCCATTAATCAAGCAGATGTAATTATTCATACTGGGACAGCGTCTGCTGTTCCTATATCTAATGCTCATACAGTTACTGAGGCAACTAATATTGCTATAGCTAATACTCATACTATTGCAGCTCATTCACATACAGCTGCAGGAGATCATACAAATGCGGCTCAGTCACATGTTGCTGCAGCTCAATACTATACAATTGGTGGAGATCATTCAAACGCAGCTCAGTCTTATACAGCTGTAGGAGATCATGCAAATGCCGCTCAGTCATATTCAGCTGCAGGAGACCATGCTAATGCCGCTCGATCGCACACTATAGTAGCTAATACTCATACTATTACAGCTCATTCACATACAGCTGCAGGAGATCATGCAAATGCAGCTCAGTCATATTCAGCTGCAGCTCAGGCTTTTGAAAATGCTAGGGTTTCACATAATAATGCCAATGAGGGACTTTTGGCAGCAATTAGTAATGGAAATAAAAATATATCTTATGCTATGGCAGGTCATTCACATACCGTAAGAGCTAATACATTTGCAGCAGCTAACAATTATGCAGCAGCAGCTCAATCACATACTTATGCTGCTCAATCATATAGCGCTGCTAGTAATCATGCTGCTGCAGTTCAATCTCAAGCTGCTGCTATTGCTGCGGGACTTCATTAGAAACTTTTATAAGGTAAACACAGTAACATATTAAAAACACAATGTTCACTTACACCAATAAAAAGCATAAAAAGAAAGGCCAACGAGCATTGGCTGCATCGTCTTTGGGTAAGCGTGCTAAGGCATCTGTATTTCAATTTCAAGATAATCGCCCACATATTACTAAAGAGAAGAAATTACAATCATCTTTTAATACTTTTAGAGCGGATATTAATCAGCAAAGCAAATATTTTGTAAATACCTCTCATACCAAATCTCCATCTCAATCTTCAATTTCAAGTGATGTTCTTCAACCACTTTGGACAGCAGTAGGGTTTAAACATCGTATAGAACAAACATATGACATTGGTCGTACTCGTGGTCAAAAATTTATGGATTTCTTTTTTAAAAAACAAGTGTACTCAGATAATCCAAATTTTAGAACTATTATAGCTTTGCTGAATACCTATCATGCTAGTCCAGCTGTAGGAAACAATGCTAGAAAAACTAGAATGTCATTGCTACACCACATGGAACAAGAAGCATATAATTGGTATGCTCAAAATAAAGCTGTAGCTACATTGCATGGTACAACACATAGTCCTTATCACAATAGTCTTATGGCCTTTATTAACGATGTACAAGCAGAAAGGAGAGATGTAGTACAACAAACTGTTCATCATGGGGGACAAATTTGGGTACCAGGAATTAATACTATGAGACCGGTTGAGCAACATAGAATTCAAGCGCTTTGGACGAATCTCACTACTAATGCTGGTAGATTAAGAGTTAGTGCGGCGAGCAATAACCGAGAGAAAGCAGCTATCCATGCACATTATTTACAATTAATGTCAGGACGTTTTGGTAGTAATTTGTTAACAAAAGCAACAACAGGAAACCCTGCTCATCATGGACATGTTATTACTATAGATCCCCGTGCGGGTGGAGAACCAGCAGCTGCTCCACACGATCATCGCGCTTCTAATAGGCGTTTACCACATGGAGATGCCAGACGCGGCCAAACACTTGACCCAACTAGGCAAGTTGAACTTACCAAACGTGAATTGAGAACTACTGTCACAGGTCCAGGTAGTGGATCTAGAATTCCATTCTTAAACGCTCCTGCTATGGGAGCATATTATGCCTTAGGTCATGATTGGAATCCAGTAAATGATACTGGTTCTAAGGAACTTATGCCATCTTTTGTGGTGTTAGGTCATGAGTTAGGTCATGCAGTAAGGCAACAACATGGAGAAGGTACTGTAAGATTGACGAGCCCTTATCATAATACACCACATGGGGCAGCATGGCATAATTATGAAGAACATAATGTAATTACTAAAACAGAAAATAGAATACGTCAAGAGCACAACTTAGGTACACGAAAATTACATAGAGCAGTTCCTTTATAATTATTTGGTTTGTAAAACGAGAACTATTAACTATTAGAATTTAGTAGTTCTAATGATTAAAAGGATTTAATATCTATTGTTTTCTGTATTTTTTTAAGCTATTTAATAAATACTGAATAATTCGAAAATTATAGAAATGCTTAATTCATTAGCAAAATCATAATAAAGGTTTTATGTGTTGAGTATCTTTTATTTTGTAACATTTTTAAAATATTGACGTCTTATAGGCAAATTGTCAATCATGGAATCTAATTATCATTTATTAATGCGCAAAGACAACCAGTTACTGGTCGTAACACACTTATGCCAGCTGTTAACCTGTTTTACAGGTTTTGGAGGTTTAATTGTACCATTAATATTATGGGTAACACAAAAAGATAGAGTAGAAGGTATGGATGCTCATGGTAAGGCAATTATAAATTTTCAGCTAAGTATTATTGTATACTGCATCATTAGTATACCTCTCATACTATTGTTTGGTATAGGAATTTTGGTATTAATATTTGTTGGCTTGTTTTCATTAATATTTCCAATAATAAATGCTATAAAAGCTAGTAATGGAGAACCACCTAGCTACCCATTATCTCTTAATTTTGTTAGTTAGTTATTTTATTATAGAGATACAAAAAAGGCTCACCAATCGGTGAGCCTTTTTCATTTATATAATTAAACTTTAATTATTAAGCATAACAGGCATAACAAGCATTGTTACATGCTCGCCTTCGTCTAAACCGTCTGTTGGTGTTAAGATACCAGCTCGATTAGGTAAACTCATTTCTAATTGTACATTATCAGCATTGAGATTGTTTATCATCTCGGTTAAGAAACGCGAGTTAAAACCAATTTGCATATCATCACCTTGGTAATCACAACTTAAACGCTCTTCGGCTTTGTTGCTATAATCAATATCCTCTGCAGAAATATTAAGCTCAGCTCCAGCAATTTTTAATCTTATCTGATGCGTTGTCTTATTAGAAAAGATACTCACACGACGTACTGAGTTTAAAAATTGCGTACGGTCTATAATCAATTTGTTTGGATTCTCTTTAGGAATAACCGCTTCGTAGTTTGGATATTTACCGTCAATTAAGCGACAAACCAATTCCGAATTATTAAATGTAAATTTTGCATTTGAGTCGTTATACTCAATAGTAACTGCTTCTTCGCTTCCTGCTAAAATACCTTTTAAAAGATTTAAAGGTTTTTTTGGCATGATGAATTCTGCAACAGCATCTGCCGAAACATCTTCACGTGTGTATTTTACTAATTTGTGAGCATCTGTAGCTACAAATGTTAAGTTTTCTTGAGAAAATTGAAAAAACACACCACTCATTACTGGTCTTAAATCGTCATTACCTGCAGCAAAAATTGTTTTGCTAATTGCGGTTGCTAAAATATCACCTTCCAAACTTGTTGTACTAGGGTTATCTAAAGCTACTGCTTTTGGAAACTCAGCGCCATCTGCATATGCTAAAGCGTATTTACCATGATTAGAGCTAATCTCAACAGTGTTGTTTTCTTCAACTACAAACGTTAAGGGTTGCTCAGGGAATGTCTTTAAAGTGTCTAATAATAAACGTGCAGGTAACGCGATACTCCCTTCAGAATCACTTTCTACATCTACTTTTGAAGACATTGTGGTTTCTAAATCACTTGCTGAAACCGTGAGACTTGATTGCTTTAATTCAAATAAGAAATTATCTAAAATTGGCAAGGTGTTACTACTGTTAATTACACCACCTAAAACTTGAAGTTGTTTTAGTAAATATGTGCTTGATACTATAAATTTCATCTGTATGCTTTCGATTTTTTAACGAATCATTAATTCTTACAAATATATCTTAATCGCTTGTTTTTATGAAACAAACTTATTAACAAAAAGTTCCTATATAAAGCTTGAAATTATTCTTGAGAATAGACGCTTATTTCGCGTATTTACGCTTTCTAAAATAGTTAAAAACAAACCCAAAAACACCTAATAACAATAATGGCAAAGCAATATTTAAAAATTGCCAGGTACCTTTTTGGTTTTCGATTTTATCAGAATCTAAAAATGCAATTTCTACTGATTTTGTTCTAATGTTTATAAGTCCAGTATCATCTAAAAGGTAATTGACTGCATTGAGTAAAAATTCTTTATTGCCAAACGTTCGTCCAGTAATACGTTCAAAACCTAATTCAAGTGACCTACCTCTTTGCACGTCGTTCTTAATTACATCACCATCAGAGATAATAATCATTTTTGCTGGTTGTCCATTTTCTTGAAAGTCTTCTACATCAAATGGTAAAACTCTATTCTTGTATACAGAATTAAATTCACCTTCGAGTAATACAGCTAATGTCTGTTTACCTTGATTATAATTTTCCTCATCAGGTGGTTGCGTTACAGATGCTAAAGAGATAGTTTTTAAAGGCCCTTCTAACTTTGTACGCTCAGAGCTTTGTAGTAGAATGGTTTTTTTTATGTCATTTTTTAAAGTATCAATCTGACTTGCAAAATCAAACTTTACTAAATCTACATTATCACTTATCGGATGTTTAGAATTTGATGTAGCTAAAGGTGAATACTGCCATTGAACGGGTTGAAATTGAGTATTACTACCTTCGCCAATAGCTAATGGAATAGGTGCAGAGTATAAGTCCTTGACTAAGTTTTGATTGATTCTTGCACCATAGTTAAAGAAGAAGTCCGTTAAATTTAAATCTTTTGCAATGCTTACCGATGAACCCGAATCATTGTATAAGCTATCGCGATCCATAAAAACACCTTCTGTTAGCCATAAACTTTTGCCTCCAGACATGGTGTACTGATCTAAAACAAGCTTTTCATTTTCTGTAAATGCTTCTGAAGGTTTTGCGGAAATCAATAAATCATATTGCTTTATCTTATCTAAAGTTGATTGTGCATTACTAGCGACAGAATCTAATGTAAAAGGCGCTAGGTTATAATAGGGTTGAATTGTTCTTAAAAAATCTGTAACGTACAAGTTGCCTAACTGCCCGTTACCAATTAATACTGCTACAGTTTTTGATTTGTCTTTTGTTAACTGATTAAAGGCATCAGCAAAATTATATTCTAACTGTTGAATAGAATTTGTCACTTGCACTTGTAAATCTTCAGCGACACTTTTCTTAAACAGTGGAATTTTTATAGTACGGCCTTTATGGCTCGCAAAACCCCATGGAAATAAAAGCTCTTGGGTGATTTTCCCACTTATTTTTTTACTGTTTACATAAGGTTCTAAACCTGTTTTTGTAAGCTCTTGTATAATGTTATCACGATTAGCTTCATCTGCTAATGGATCGATATAATTAACTTTTATTAGAGGATTTAAAGTCTGAAACTCTTCGATAAGTTGCTTAGTTTCGGTTTGCAATAGCTTAAATTCTGATGGTAAGTTTCCTTCTAAAAATATATCAATAATTAGAGGTGTATCTGCTAAGTCAATAATAGATTTAGTAGTTTCAGAAAGTGTATATCGCTTATCTTTTGTCAAATCAAAACGCTTATAGATACTATTGCCAATAATATTTAAAGCAATAACTACTACAATAACTGAAGCTATATATGTGATTTTTGATTTATTATTCCTCATCAAAAGTTATAGGTTCTGTATAGGTTTTTAAACGTTCTACTTTGTTATTACTAAATGTGATTTCTACATTATTCTTTTCTTCTGTAAATGCTCCTGGCTCAATGCCTAATCCATAATTCCATTTATCATTATCATGAGCTTTTTTAGCATCATCCCATGATAACCATTCAGCTTTTCCTAAAAGTGATTCAATTTCTGTTTTAGTTTTTCCTTTCAGAGTGTCAGATTCCACAGTAAAATCTATCATTTCGTATCGGAGCGCTGGTTTTTCTACCCAAGCTTCAGCATCAAAATACTTTTGGTGATGATAATTACTTATGATATTTATAAATGGATATAGCATATAGAAATAAGCTAGCGGTGTCAATACTAAGCTGATTAGACCCGTTAACCATTTACGTTTGTCAACGGTATTCAAAAATAGAAAGAGTAGTATAAAAACGACTAACATTAATATGACTAAAAGAGGTGTTATAATCATATCTAATTCTTTTTAATATTTAATTTAGTTAATGCTATAAAAAAACCAGAAACACTAATGAAGTAGACTAAGTCTCGAGTGTCAATAACACCACGACTCATACTCTTATAATGCGATGACATGCCTAGATTTTCAAAATTAAATCCAGAACCAAAAAGATTATAACTGGCAATACCATCAAAACCAAAATAGAAAATAAAACATATAAAAATGGCGATGATAAAAGCCACAATCTGATTATCTGTTAGACTAGACGCAAATACACCAATGGCAGTGTAAGATGCAATTAAAAATAATAAACCAAAATAAGAACCAATAGTACTCCCAACATCTAAATTACCTTCAGGGTTTCCTAGTTTGCTTATTGTATACACATAGAGTAGTGTAGGAATCAATGCCATAACAATCAACAGAAACGAGCCAAAATATTTACCTAATACAATTTGAAGGTGAGAGATAGGTTTGGTTAACAAAAGCTCTAAAGTTCCTTGCTTTTTCTCATCACTAAAACTACGCATGGTCACGGCAGGAACTAAAAAAATAAGTATCCATGGCGCTAGTAAAAAGAATGAGGACAAATCTGAATAGCCATTATCCAGAATATTAAATTCTCCAGTAAACACCCATAAAAACAAACCGTTAAGCACTAAAAAAACGGCAATCACCAAATAACCAATTGGCGAAGCGAAAAATGTGTTTATTTCTTTTTTTAGTATAGCTAGCATATGTTTTATGTCGTTATGTGAGCGTAGCGAGTTTATCAACGCTCCAAGCTTCAGGCTTTGCATTAAACAAAGGTTTGGTCTTTGTCCAAACACTTTTAAATAAATCTGAATGCCTATAATTGTTTAGATTATCTTCAGAGTCCCAATAGCTATACGTAAAAAAGATATGTCTATTGTTCTGGTCTCTATATAATTCTAGAAAATTACAACCTTCAAAGGCTCTGATTTTTGTTTTATTAGCTTCAAAATTAGATAAAAATTCATCTACTTTTTCTGGTTGAAAACTCATTTTTACAATCCTTACTAACATACTTAAACTTTATCAAATGTTACAGTTACAGTATCCATAGCTTTTAAGCCCATCAATGTAGATGCACTACCAACAGTACTACAATTACTTTTGTAGACGGCAATTTCTAAATAGTCCGAAGCATTAAAAACAACAAGTGCTTTTCCTTCGTCATTACGCTTGTCTTCAGGAATGTCAAAGTTTATAATATCACTGTATCGATCATGCACTTTTTTAAACTTATAGTTTCTTGCTGCAATCTCATAATTGCGTGTTTTTTGAACACCTTCAAAAAATTTTCGTTTAATATTAGTAATGACATTTCCATAATTATCAACGTGAATTACGGTACCAATAATTTGTGTTTTTTCGTCATTAACAAAAGGCACCAAATACTTAATTGGTTTTATATTGTTAATAACTTTTCCAATCACTTCCAGCGTTCCACCTCTTGCAATATGGCAAGCTACTTTTACAAAAACGTCCAAAACTGGGAAACTCGTTTGTATCTTATCGTGGATATTAATTTCTACAATCTTCTCTGGAGCAATGTCTTGACAAATCATACTCATAATACCATTGTTGGCACAGATAAAATAGTGCCCGTCTAATTTTACCGCAATATGCTTGTTTTCTGGGCTAAGCTCAGAGTCAATACCAATAATGTGTATGGTGTCTTCAGGGAAACTATTATAGGCATTTTGTATCGTATATGCAGCTTCTATAATATTGAATGGTGAAATGGAATGCGAAACATCAACAATTCTAACATCAGAAAGCTCACTGTAAATAGAGCCTTTAACAGTACCTGCAAAGTGGTCTTTTTCTCCGAAATCAGTTGTTAAAGTTATTATTGGCATTTACAGATTGTTAATATTTTTTTAACCAATCGAGAGATTAAATTATTAGATTTGTTGATGCACAAAGCTAATAAAATTGAACAGATATATTCACTAAAAACAACTTGCTTTTGAACGAACTTATCCTCGAACTCGAAGAAATTTCACCTAAAGAATTTTTTGGCGCACAAAATGCCAACATCACACTTTTAAAAACCTATTTTCCAAAACTCAAAATAGTTGCTCGTGGCAACAAGATTAAAGCCTATGGCGACGAAGAGCTCCTTGAAGAGTTTGATCGTCGTATGACGATGCTTATGAAACACTTTGGGAAGTACAATAAGCTGGATGAAAATGTTATTGAGCGTGTTTTAACTAGCCAAACGAGTGATGATTATAACACATCAAAGCAAAGTGGCGAAGTTATTGTACATGGTGTAGGCGGAAAGTTAATTAAAGCACAAACAGCTAACCAACGCAAATTGGTAGAGAGCATGCGTAAAAATGATATGGTTTTTGCTATTGGTCCAGCTGGTACAGGTAAAACATATACAGGTGTTGCCTTAGCGGTAGAAGCTTTAAAAAGCAAGCAAGTAAAACGAATTATATTAACGCGTCCTGCGGTTGAAGCTGGAGAGAACCTAGGGTTTTTACCTGGAGATTTAAAAGAAAAGTTGGATCCATATATGCAGCCTTTGTATGATGCGCTTCGTGATATGATACCTGCAGAGAAATTAGCCAGTTATATAGAGAAAGGCACGATACAGATTGCACCATTGGCGTTTATGCGTGGTCGTACACTAGATAATGCCTTTGTTATTTTAGATGAAGGTCAGAATACAACCCATAATCAAATGAAAATGTTTTTGACGCGTATGGGTAAAAATGCTAAGTTTTTATTAACTGGCGATCCAGGTCAGGTAGATTTGCCAAGACGTACCATTTCTGGTTTAAAAGAAGCCCTTTTAGTTCTTAAAAATGTAGATGGTATTGGTATGATTTATTTAGACGATAAAGATGTGATTCGTCATAAATTAGTGAAGAAAGTGATTTCTGCCTATAAAGAAATTGAAAATAGAGATTAATGAACAACACAATTATAGATACCAATTTTAATTTTCCTAACCAGAAAAGTGTATACAAAGGAAAAGTAAGAGAAGTATATATTATTAACGAAGACCAATTGGTAATGGTTGCAACTGACCGTTTATCTGCTTTTGATGTGGTGATGCCAAAAGGAATTCCGTATAAAGGGCAAATCCTAAATCAGATTGCAACCCAAATGATGAAAGATACCGAGGATTTGGTGCCTAATTGGTTGGTGGCAACACCAGACCCAAATGTTGCTGTTGGTCATTTATGTGAGCCCTATAAAGTAGAAATGGTGATTCGTGGGTATATGTCTGGTCATGCTGCTCGTGAGTATAAAGCAGGAAAGCGAATGCTTTGTGGTGTGATTATGCCAGATGGCATGCAGGAGAATGATAAATTTCCTGAACCAATCATAACACCTGCAACTAAAGCAGAAATGGGAGACCATGACGAAGATATTTCACGAGAAGATATTCTAAAACGTGGTATTGTTTCTGAAGACGATTATATCATTTTAGAAGATTATACGCGTAAACTATTTCAACGTGGGACAGAAATTGCTGAAAAGCGAGGCCTTATTTTAGTAGATACCAAATACGAATTTGGTAAAACTAAAGATGGTAAAATTGTACTAATTGATGAAATTCACACACCAGATTCTTCACGATACTTCTATGCGGAAGGTTATGAAGATCGCCAAAGTAGAGGAGAAGCCCAAAAGCAACTCTCTAAAGAATTTGTGCGTCAATGGTTAATTTCTAATGGATTTCAAGGATTAGAAGGTCAAAAGGTTCCTTATATGTCAGATGAATATATCGAGACTGTTAGCGAGCGTTATATAGAGCTTTACGAGAATATTACAGGACAAACTTTTGTAAAGGCAGATGTTTCAGATATTCAAAAACGTATTGAAACGAATGTTTTAGAATATCTTAAAGGCTAAAAGCCTATTGTACGTTCAGTTTGGCGTTTAGCATTATTCAATACATCGTTGTATAAAAAGTCAGTGACTTCCATAATACATCTACTCATAGGTATACCAGACCAACTGTGTGTGCCACCATTAACAGAAAATAAGAAATAGGATTTTCCTAAACCTTTTAGTCGGTCTGCAATAGCTCGAGAGCCATGCAAAATCATATACCCTTTTGCATCTGGACTGCAATAATGATGTGCAGCAATATGATAAGGCACCAAATTGTCATTTGTGCCATGAAATAACTGTGTTGGTATGGCTTTATCAGAATCTATTTGGTCTAAAGTGATAATGGCACCAGCCATACCTATAACACCAGCTAATTTAAATTTCTTAGGTAATATTTTGCTTTCGTAAACATAGGCCAAATGCAAAACGGCTTCGGCGCCAGCACTTGTGCCAGAAATCACGACTTTATCTTCATCAACATTAAAAGTCGATTTGTTTTTAATAATATGTTTTATGGCATAACTAATATCATCAGCAGCAGTATCAAATGCTTCAATCTTATCTTTAGTTTTGGTATCGCAACCAAAGCCTTTTTTCTTCATAATTAAACGGTAAGAAATTGAAGCTACAGCATAACCTTTTGCAGCCATAGCATTAGCAAATTGTCGCGTATTGGCATCGTCACGTTCGCCGCCAGAAAATCCACCACCGTGAATGTAGAGTAGAAGCGGTAAGTCTTTGTCGACACCTTGAGGTTTATAAAAGTCTAATTGTAGGCTATCTTTTCTATTAAATTTATGATACGTATGTGTAGTTTTTTCAACCGTGTATAGAGCATCTAAATACTCGGTTTGTGCAAAAGAGAACTGTAAACCAAAAACAATAAGGAAAGCAATAATTCTGTAATTCATAAATCTATCTGTCGTTATGCTTTTGGTGTTCCTTTCAGTTTATAAAACAATTGTCTCAATTTTCCATAAATATAGGCGTTAGTTCGCACATAATAGAACGAAATAAAGCAAACCACAACCAAAAACAAAGCAGCTCCAAAAACAGCTTGCCATGGTGATAAGGTTTTACCTATTAATTGACTTAAGCCAATGCCCGTAAAACTACCGTAAATGATAATAAAATGAATCACATATATTGATAAGGTTTTCTGACCAATCTTTAACAACAATGGTGGTTTAAGAAAACGTTCTAAGCCATAGAAAATGGAAAAATATATGAGTACATCTCCCAAACGTGAAAACAAATAATTGTAGTTAGACGCATCTAAAAACAATTGAATATCCGTCCATTTAGTGAGATAGAATAATGCATGAGATGACCACTCAATTAAGAAGTAACCCACAACAATAAACAGCAAAACCATCACAAGTTTAAAGTGACGTTTCTCTAAATGTCTGTAAAACGCTGTGGCAATAAAAGCTCCAAATGCCATATAGCCAAACCATGGAATAATGGTAAACACAGAACCATTGGCTTTGGAAACATAGTTGGAAAATAAGAGAGGCACATTTTCTAGAGTTAGTGCTCTATACAATGGCTCACATACAAAAATGGTAAAGCCAATAGCAAAGCTCATAATAGAGAATAGTCTAGCATTTTTAAAACAGATATAATACAGGCCTACGATGCACATTAAAGACAAACCGATAATCTGTAACACGTCGATAACTAAAAAGTAAGTATTACTAAAATGTCCAGACAACCAACTTAAAAACGGCATGCGTAACAAATACCCAATACCAATAAGCATTAGACCACGGTTAAGACCTTTACGCATACGCTGTTTTTCTGTGCCTTTTTCTTTAGCCTTTAATAAGAGATAGGTGAATATTAAACCAGAAATAGTAAAAAATGTAGGCGCCGTAATCCCTCTAAAATAAGACCAAATACGGTAAGCCACATGAGACATATCACGATGCTCTGGTGCTAGCAAACTGTCTATGAAATGCCCTTGCAGCATCATTAAAATCGCAAATGCACGAACGGCATCAATAAAGTAGAGGCGTTGATTGTTACTCAAAGTCATTACGTTGGTGACGTAAATATAGGATTTTGGGAATTAATGGGGTTTTTGTAGTAGCGCTTTTCTCGTTAATGTATGATTACTTAGGGTTCGGATTAAAGTTAGCAAAATAAATGTATTGATAGTCCGCTGGGATTATCATATAATATCTAAAGGCGCTATAAACTTTAGACCTTATTGCACTTAGTTTAATCCGATTTGTAATCTTCCAGATATTTTTGAATATCTGAATGGTTATAATTCTTAGCATAGTCTAGTGCTGATTTTCCATCATAGGTATAATTGATATCAGCGCCATTTTTAAGTAAGTATTTAAGGGCATCTAGCTGTCCGTATTTTGCAGCATACATTAAAGGTGTTTTCCCAGTACAATTACCCTCTAAATTTGCTTTTTTATTTATGAAATATTTTAGCGATTCAAAAGATTCTAACTTAATACTAAATGCTAAAAAATTATATAAACCACCTTGAATACCATGACATTTATCTAATTCATTTATGTCTATAAGTTCATCCAATTTCTGGATATTTCCTTCTTTGATTGCACTTAGTACTTCATAGTTAATGTCTTTATTATTTTTAATGGCTTCATCAGTATACACAGTACTTGTACAACTGTCACACATCAAACTTTTAAAAAAATTGGCAACGCGATTAATCCTAAAATTTAAGCCTTCTGCAGATAAATAAATATCATGATATCCTCCTTTTACTATGGTAAGATTGCTGCAAACACCTGCTTTCGTTAACATGTCATGAATTGGTTTGGACCCAAATCCGGTAAATTGACTTTTTCCTATAGGAACAGTTTTATCTAATTCGCCATGAAACGAAATGGTTGGTATTAAGTCTCCAGAGGCAAATACAATGGGCTGAACAGCTCCCATAAAATTATAGATGCCTTTAATTTTGAGTGAATCATCCATATTAGTTTCAGAACTCTTTAAGCTACCAAGCGTTTCTTCGAAAGATGGCAATACTTGATTCCATTCTGCTTGACTTGCATAGCTAGCGAATAGTGATGTTATTGCTCCTGCACTAGATCCTCCAATAAAAATCCATGATTTGTCTATGTTTAATTTTTCCGCTTGAGAATTGATATATCTCAGCGCAGTGTGAGCATCTTGCTGTGCTCTATAAACTGCTTTTTGAAGATCACCACTATCATTTTGATTAAATCCTAAGCGATAGCTCATTGTTGCGACCACAAAACCTCTTTTGGCAAATTCGTTAGAATGATAAATAAAGTTATCTCTCGCACCACCATAAAAACCGCCACCATGAATAAGAAGAATAAAAGGGCGTTTTTTTATTGTATCAATATCATTATTTGGGAAATAGATATCCATTTTCAGGTCTTGTGATTTACCTAAATAATCAATAGCATTGCCGTAAGTTATATTTTTTAGAGAATCAATTTGGGTGTCTGAGAAATACGCTATTGTCGTAAACCTTTTGTCTTGGTCACATAATTGCCCTAAAGCATAGCTTGTTGATAATAAAAAGCATAAAATAATTAATAGTGGTCTAAGGTCTTTCATGAATTTAGCGGTATTTAAATTATTTGCAAAATTAGTATTAACGTTAAGATATGAATTCTTTATTAGCTCAGCACAGGTTATGTCAACAGATGAGTAAAATTATATTTTAATGTAAAATTTACGAAGCACTATCTTTTTTCACCTTAGTTGCTCTGTTTCTACAAGTCTTACATAGCTCAGAAATACCTTTCTGTTCCCAAGATTCTTTAACAGTTCCGTTAGACAATTGTTTTCCTTTAATATGATAGCAATCACTGTCTATATGATATTTGTTACCAGCTTTAGACCAAAATACATTATCACCAACGTCTAAATCTTTTAGAGTTTCGGTTTGTGCATTAATTTCTTCAGTATATTTTTCAATAGAAGCTGGGTTGAATTCTACACCAGATACACCAGCTATTAATAATGCGATAACGGCTATAGAACCAGCAATACCTTTGGTTTTGCCATTCAAATCTTTGTTCGTGAAAATCAATATCACTAAAGGTAAAAAGGCGAGTACACCCATAATGGCACCCAACTGATTTTGTATAAAGAACTTTGTTTTGTTTTTCTCGGAGGCTGGGTCTAGCTTGTTGGCTTTTTTCCAAAGAATATTAGCTGTAACTGCTAATATTAAAATCACGACTATGGCTACAATTAACCATGTCATAGTTTCATTACTTAATAATTTTAAAATGGCATAGATTTGAGCTGCAATGGCAATTATCCACGCTATAACAGCTATAACTCTATATTGTTTTGCTTTCGTTTTACTTTCGGGGCTAGCTTCAAATATTTTTTGGTCAGACATGATTTTAAGTTTTGGTTAGTTCAATATCATAAAACTAAGTTATTTTTTTTAAACCTGTAAATCAATATGTTAAGCTATCATTATATAAGAAGTTATATAGAGTACTTATAGAATTACTATTTTTATAACTTATGGAAACACTCAACCAACTCCTTAAGGATTTTTCATCATTAGCTTGGGGTTTGCCATTGCTTATTATTTTAATTGGTGGTGGTTTGTACTTAATTATTCGTTCAAAATTTCTACCGTTTCGGTATCTCGGTCATGCCATACAAGTCTTACGTGGTAAATATGATGACCCTAATGACCCAGGACAGATTACACATTTTCAAGCCTTAACCACTGCTTTAAGTTCTACGATTGGAATGGGTAATATATCTGGTGTGGCATTGGCGATTGCTATTGGTGGCCCAGGTGCTGTATTTTGGATGTGGGTGAGTGCTATTGTTGGTATGAGTACCAAATACTTTACTTCAACCTTAGCCATACTCTACAGAGGCAAAGACAGTGAAGGTGAGTTGCAAGGCGGACCTATGTATTTTATAGTAGAAGGTTTGGGTAAACCTTGGAGATTTTTAGCCATTATGTTTAGTTTCTTTGGAATGCTGGGCGCATTACCTGTGGTAAATGTTAATCAATTAAAACAAGCGATTAATGATATTATTTTGATTCCTAATGGCGTGGAAGTATCTTTTTCTTCAAACTTAATTATTGCTGTTATCTTAGTCATATTTACAAGTATAGTTATCCTTGGTGGATTAAAGCGAATAAGTGCATTAGCGTCTAAATTAGTGCCGTCAATGGTCTTATTATACTTTGTGTTGGTGGTAATTATTCTGGTTGTTAATTATACAGAAATACCTAAATATCTATCGATGATTGTGACTGATGCTTTTGCGGCAGATTATTGGCCAGAAGATAAACCGTTTTTAGGTGGTGTTTTGGGCGCTTTAATTTTGCACGGAATCAAACGAGGTGCTTTCTCTAATGAAGCAGGTTTGGGTACAGCAGCTATGGCTCACGGTGCCGCAAAAACAGACGAGCCAGTACGCGAAGGTCTAGTGGCGATGCTAGGTCCAGCAATTGACACGTTAATTGTTTGTACGTTAACTGCCTTGGCCATTTTAGTAACTGGTGTTTGGGAAACTACTGCAAGTAATGGAGTGAGTTTAACTGCTGCAGCATTTCAGAGTGCAATCCCAGAAGTAGGTCAGTATTTATTGATGGTTTGTGTGTTTATATTCAGTGTGTCTTCTTTGTTTTCTTATGCCTATTATGGCAACAAGTGCCTATCTTTTTTAATAGGTGCCAAACGAAAACATTATTATAATTACTTATACATTGCAAGTATTGTACTTGCAGCAACGACAGATTTTGAAGCTATGATAAACTTTATTGATGGTGTGTTTGCATTAATGGCCATACCAACTATGTTAGCAACTATACTATTAGCACCTAAAGTCATTGCCGCATCTAAATTGTATTTCAATAAATTGAAAAACGAGTAATTTTTTATAATTTCAAATCCTTAAGAAGAAACCACTTTAAGCATGAGTAATTACCACATTAAAAGTTTTGAAGAATATTTTCAGGTTTACCGAAAATCTATTGAGAATCCTGAAGGCTTTTGGGAAGAAATTGCCGAAGAGCATTTTACATGGCGAAAAAAATGGAATAACGTTTTAAGTTGGGATTTCACAAAACCTGAAGTCAAATGGTTTGAAGGTGCACAACTTAATATTACTGAGAATTGCTTAGACCGACATTTAAGTACGCGTGGTGATAAGACAGCAATACTGTTTGAACCAAATGACCCAAATGCACCTGCCGAGCATATTACGTATAAGCAATTGCATGAGCGTGTGTGTAAGTTTGCCAATGCTTTAAAGAGTAAAGGCATACAAAAAGGTGACCGAGTTTGTATATATCTACCGATGATACCAGAATTAGCGGTATCAGTTTTGGCTTGTGCAAGAATAGGAGCAGTGCATTCAGTTGTATTTGCTGGATTTTCTGCTACAGCATTATCAACCAGAATTAATGATTGTGATGCAAAGATGGTTATTACTTCTGATGGTTCTTATCGTGGTACGAAAACAATAGACTTAAAAGGTATAGTTGATGAAGCTTTAGAAGATTGTCCTGGTGTGGATTCAGTTTTAGTCGCAAAGCGAATCAATTCAGGTATACAAATGAAAGAAGGTCGAGACTATTGGTTGCAGTCGCTTTTGGATGATGCTTATGGCGATTGTACCATTGAAATTATGAATGCAGAAGATCCATTATTTATTTTATATACATCTGGTTCTACCGGCATGCCAAAAGGCATGTTACATACAACGGCTGGTTATATGGTATATTCGGCATATACGTTCAAAAATGTCTTTGATTATAGAGAAAATGATGTGTATTGGTGTACAGCAGATATCGGCTGGATTACTGGTCATAGCTATATTGTTTATGGACCTTTAGTAAATGGCGCTACAACAGTTATGTTTGAAGGTGTGCCAAGTTATCCAGACTTTGGACGTTTTTGGAAGATAGTTGAGAAGCATAAGATCACTCAATTTTATACGGCACCGACAGCCATAAGAGCTTTGGCAAAGCACGGAACTAAGCTTGTTGAAAAGCATGATTTATCTTCACTAAAAGTATTGGGAACGGTTGGAGAACCAATTAATGAAGAAGCTTGGCATTGGTATAACGAAAATATTGGAAAAAAGAAGAGCCCAATTGTAGACACTTGGTGGCAAACTGAAACAGGCGGTATTATGATAACGCCGATTCCGTTTTCTACACCAACAAAACCAACTTATGCAACCTTGCCTTTTATTGGAATTCAGCCTGCATTAATGGACGAAAATGGAAATGAACTTAACGATAATCAAGTTGACGGTCGTTTATGTATAAAATATCCTTGGCCATCTATGGCGAGAACCATTTGGGGAAATCACCAACGCTATAAAGACACGTATTTTTCTGCTTTTGAGAATATGTATTTCACTGGAGATGGTGCTTTACGAGATGAAGTTGGGTATTACCGCATTACTGGTCGTGTAGATGATGTTATTATTGTTTCTGGTCATAATTTAGGAACTGCACCTATTGAAGATGCTATAAATGAGCATCAAGCTGTTGCTGAGTCTGCAATTGTTGGTTTTCCTCATGATGTTAAAGGTAATGCCTTGTATGGTTATGTGACTTTAAAAGATAGTGGTGAGAGTAGAGATCAAGATAATTTACGTAAAGAGATTAACCAGTTAATTACGGATCGGATAGGACCAATTGCTAAGCTGGATAAGATTCAATTTACTAACGGTTTACCAAAAACGCGTTCTGGAAAAATTATGCGCCGTATTTTAAGGAAGATAGCATTTAATGAAGCAGACCAGTTAGGTGATATAAGTACTTTACTTAATCCTGAAGTGGTTGATGAGATTATTACTAATGTAATTTGAAGATAGTTTCGTAGTGTTAATTATTTTAAGATTTACTTTCTTTTGCTTTTTTAACTATAGCTTTTAAACGCTCTTTGCGTAACTCGGCCTCTTGCTTTTTCTTATTCTTTTTTTGAGCAACAAGTCTACTATGCTTGGCTTTGTTTTTTGTGTTTTTTTCTTGTCCTTTTTTGGCCATTATATATTTAGATACCGTTTAATATTACTAATTTCGACTTTTTATTTAGCAATATAAAATAGATTATGCTTAAAGCGGTATTATTTGATATGGATGGTGTTATAGTTGACACTGAACCATTGCATAGAAAAGCCTATTTTAAAATGTTTTCTGATGTCGACATTAATGTAGATGAAGATTTGTATGCATCATTTACTGGGCAATCTACTATAAATATATGCAAGCGTTTGGTTAGTCATTTTAGTTTGAGCTATTCTCCAGAATACTTAGTGAAACAGAAACGTTATCACTTTAAATATTTATTTGAAAATGATAAGGATTTAAGGTTAATTAATGGTGTTTTGGACTTGATTAAAGATTACCATGCAAATCATATGAAGCTTGTTGTAGCCTCTTCTGCATCTATGACTAATATCAATCGTATTTTTGAGCGTTTTGAATTAAACTCATATTTTATAGGTAAGTTTAGTGGTGCAGATTTAAAACAATCCAAGCCACATCCAGAGATATTTATAAAAGCGGCGGCACACACAGGGTTTAAAAAATCAGAGTGTATGGTCATTGAAGATTCTACAAACGGAATTAAAGCTGCTAATGCTGCAGGTATTTTTTGTGTAGGTTTTAAAAGTCCACACTCATCGCATCAAGATTATAGCATGGCGGATATCACAATTACTGATTATAAAGAGATTGCATATACAAAAGCCGTAGAATTGCTAAATTAATTCTAGTTTTATTTTTCTAAAATTAATATAGTTACCTTAGATGTAACCAATTAGTTAGTTTCTCGTCATACATATATAACTCTAAATATTATGAAAAATCTCTGCTTAATTATTTTTTTAATTACCTCTTTTCAAATCTCATCTAGTCAAGAGAAAGAAATACATGACGACATAAAAGTTTATATAAAGTCTATGGTTGATGAAGGTCATGTGCCTTCTATTTCTATGGCATATATGGAAGGTGATGTCGTTAAGAATTTAAATTATGGCAAAACGAAACTTGAGAATGGAAGTGATGTAAATGAGCATTCGGTTTATGAAATAGGCTCTATATCTAAAGTGTTTACTTGTATTATACTAGCTGATGAAGTTTTAAAAGGAAATATGAATTTAGATGATCCAATATCTAAATATTTATCTAAAGACTTTAAAGCCATTAAAGGCAATAATAGAGAAATAACTTTAAAAGATTTGGCGACACATACATCAGGATTACCAAGAATGCCTTCAAATTTTAATCCTAAAGATCCAGAAAATCCTTTTGCAGATTATACTGTAAAAGAATTATATGAATTTTTAAATAGTTATGAGCTTACAAGAGATGTAGGGGTTCAATATGAATATTCGAACCTAGCTATGGGATTACTTGGTCATATATTAGAGTTACATACAGGAAAATCTTATGCAGATTTAGTCAAAGAGCGTATTACAAATCCTTTAGGTATGAAATCGACAGGAATTGTAATTAATGATGACATGAAAAGCAACCTCGCTTATGGTTACAATGCTGAGCTAAAAATTACAAAAAATTGGGATTTAAATGTTCTTTCGGGTGCTGGAGCTATAAAATCTACCAGTAGGGATATGATAAAGTTTTTTAATGCAAATGTGACTAAAAATGATTCAGATTTGTATAAAGCTATGGCCTTATCTCATCAAATTGCATATGAAGATTTAACTAATAATCTCCGAATTGGTTTAGGCTGGCATTATAATGCCGACGGTACAATTATATGGCATAATGGAGGAACTGGAGGGTATAAATCCTTTGGGGGCTTTGTAAAAGGAACTGATAAGGCAGTTATTATATTTACAAATTCTGTTCATGGTCTGGATTTGGTAGGCGTAAAACAATTAGGAATGAATGTTGAGTTAAAACTGCCTGTGAAACGTGAATTTCCGGACATTGTTAATGTTTCTGAAGATATTTTAGAAACTTATGTTGGAAAATATGAATTAGCTCCTAACTTTTATATTACTATTAAGTTAGATAATAAACAATTATCTGCACAAGCAACTGGGCAACAAGAGTTTGAAATTTACCCTTCAGCTGAAAATGAGTTTTTTCTAAAAGTAGTAGAAGCAAATATTACTTTCAACAAAAATAATTTAGGAATTGTAGAAAGTATGACTTTGCATCAAGGCGGCCAGAATCTTCCTGGAAAAAAAGTAGAATAGTTATAATAAGACTTAATTCTTATTTTTCTTTCTTTTACGTTTCTTCTTTTTCTTCTTTTTTACTTCGCTTTCTTGAAATTTACCATCTAGAAAAACATCCAGTCTTTCTATATCATTTTCTGGAAGCATTGTTTTTAACTCTTTGAAGTGTTCCCGCTTAAATATATCAAAGGCATCTTTCCTTTTAACAGAGCTATCAAAAGGAATCTTTACGAATTCTTTAGTTTTTTCAAAGTAATCATCAAGTGTTTGTCTTGCTATTTCTTTCTGAAACTCATCAGCTTCTAGAGTGCTAAGAAAATTATCAATGTATTCTGCTTGCCGCTCAGCATTCTTTTTTTCAATATTAGCTTTTTGGTTTTCATTTGGTGGTGTCACTGGTTGCTGACGACCTAGCCTGCTGTTACGACCTTGTCGTCCAAATTGAGCTGTTGCTGTTGCCGTTGTTAGCAATATGCAGATTAAAATAAAGGCTCTTTTCATAATATTGTTTTTATAGCTTCTGTTGGTCTCCCAATGATAGCTTTGTTTTTGTTTATAACTATAGGGCGTTCTATTAGTTTAGGATGTTCAATCATAGCTTCTATGATTTGAGCGTCATCAAGATTTTTTCCTTTATAGTCACTCTTCCAAATGGCTTCGTTTTTACGAACCAATTCAATCGGGGACATGCCCAATTTAGTGATTATTGATGTTAAATCGGCTTTAGTTAGTTTATCATCTAGATATTTTATGACTTCAAAAGCTTGTCCTTCGTCTTCAAGTAAGGCTAAACCTTGTCTAGATTTTGTACATCTCGGATTATGTAATATTTGTATCATTGTCTGTTAATTAGCAATTATTGTGCCGCATCTTTTTGCCCCATCATCATCAGATATTCCTTTAAAAATGGTTCAATATCGCCATCCATAACAGCATCTACATTACCAGTTTCGTGGCCAGAGCGTACGTCTTTAACTAATTTGTATGGGTGCATGACGTAGTTTCTGATTTGACTTCCCCATTCAATCTTCATCTTGCCAGCTTCAATATCGTCACGTTGTGACATTTGCTTTTGCAATTCTATTTCATATAACTGAGACTTCAACATTTGTAAAGCTCGAGCACGATTATCATGTTGTGAGCGTGTTTCAGAACATTGAATTTGTATGCCTGATGGCTTATGTAAAAGTTGAACTTTAGTCTCAACCTTATTTACATTTTGTCCACCAGCACCACTAGAACGCGCAGTTGTGATTTCTAAATCGGATGGATTGATTTCTATTTCTATAGAATCATCAACTAATGGATAGACATAAACCGAAGCAAAACTTGTATGACGTTTGGCATTACTATCAAAAGGCGAAATACGAACCAAACGATGTACACCATTTTCACCTTTTAACCAACCAAAGGCATAATCACCTTCAATCTCTAAAGTCACTGTTTTTATTCCCGCAACATCACCATCTTGCAAGTTAAGTTCTTTAATCTTAAAACCACTCTTTTCTGCATACATCATATACATACGCATAAGCATACTAGCCCAATCGCAACTTTCAGTACCTCCAGCACCAGCTGTGATTTGTAGCACAGCACTCAAACTATCACCTTCTTCCGAAAGCATGTTTTTAAACTCGAGTTTTTCAATAGCATTTAAAGACTTTTCGTAGCGTGCTTCAACATTTTCCATTGGTGCTTCATCTTCTTTGAAAAACTCGTAGATGACTTCTAAATCTTCGTAAAGTGTAGCTGCAGCTTCAAAATCGTTAACCCAACTTTTCTTTTCACGAAGCGATTTCATTACAGCTTCTGCTTTTTTGGAGTCATTCCAAAAATTTGGATCAAAGGTTTGCTCTTCTTCGTTAGCTATTTCTATGCGTTTGGCATCTAAGTCAAAGATACTGTCTCAGTGCGTCGAGACGGGAATTAAGACTTTTTATCTGATCAGATGTAATCATTAAATAAATGTATTTCTGCAAATATAAGATGCTGACTTAAAGTGTTGTTATTTTTCGATAGAATTTTTAGAAATTCCGTAGTTTTATGTCGCTTTAAAAAACTGACTATGAAATCCACACTTCGTATTACACTTCTGTTACTATTCTGTTCTAATATACAAGCTCAAATATTAAATAAAAAGGGACTTAAATCTTACGACGGTTATTTTGATTTCTATTACGAGGAATCTACAGATAAAATCTACTTGAAAGTAGAAAAACTTAATGAAGAGTTTTTGTATGTCAACTCTTTAGCTTCTGGAGTTGGTAGTAATGACATAGGTTTAGATAGAGGTCAGTTAGGTAATGAGCGTGTGGTTTATTTCCAAAAAGCTGGGAATAAACTATTATTAGTTCAACCAAATTTAAAATTTAGAGCAAATACTGATAATGCTTTGGAGAAGAAAAGTATTGAGCAAGCGTTTGCAAAATCTGTACTTTTTGGTTTTAAAATTGCCGAGAAAAAAGACGGAAACTACATTATAGATTTTACACCATTTTTAATGCAAGATGCACATGGTGTTTCAGGGCGATTAAAAGGTAGAAGAGAAGGTACATACAAAATAGATGCTTCCAAAAGTGCTTTAGCGCTTAATCGTACTAAGGCATTCCCTAAAAATGTAGAGTTTGAAGCTTTATTAACCTTTAAAGGACAACCAACAGGACGAAACTTGCGAAGCGTAACACCAACAGCTTCTTTGGTTACAGTAACACAACACCATTCGTTCATTGAATTGCCAGATAGTAATTACAAACCAAGAGCTTTTGACACTCGAAGCGGTGCTATTTCTATGAGCTATATGGATTATGCAACCCCGGTTCAAGAAGATATTAGAAAACGATTTATTATTCGCCATCGCTTAGAAAAGAAAAATCCAGAAGCTAAAGTTAGTGAAGCTGTAGAACCTATCATTTATTATCTCGACCCAGGAACTCCAGAACCAGTGCGTTCAGCATTATTAGATGGTGCACGTTGGTGGAACCAAGCTTATGAAGCTATTGGTTTTAAAGATGCTTTTCAAGTTAAAATATTGCCTAGTGATGCAGACCCAATGGACTGTAGATATAATGTTATTCAATGGGTACATCGTAGTACACGTGGTTGGAGCTACGGTGGAAGTGTGGTTGATCCAAGAACTGGCGAAATCATTAAAGGACATGTAAGTCTAGGTAGTCTCCGAATTCGTCAAGATTTTATGATTGCACAAGCGTTGATGAATAAACCATTTGCTGATGACGATAATAATTATCAACCGATGTTAGAAATGGCATTAGCACGAATCAGACAATTAAGCGCCCACGAAGTAGGACATACCATTGGTTTTGCACATAACTTCGCTGCTAGTGCTAATAATCGTGCTTCGGTAATGGATTATCCGCATCCAAAAATTGAACTCAAAAACGGAAATATAGATTTTAGTAATGCATATGCAACAGGAATAGGCGAATGGGACAAAGTGACGGTAGCCTACAGTTATTCTGAATTTGACAAAACAGCAAATGAAAAAGACGAATTAAATAAAATACTGAAAGCGGCAACTTTTGCTGGGCACCGTTTTATTACGGATGCTGATGCACGTGCTTCTGGTGGGGCACATGGCGTTGCACACCTTTGGGATAACGACATAATTCCTGCTGAAGGATTAGAAAATGTTTTAAGATTACGACAAAAAGCAATTTCAAATTTCTCAAAAGATAATATTAAGAGTTATGAGCCGTATTCTGTTTTAGAAGATGTGTTTGTGCCACTGTATTTTTATCACCGTTATCAAACGGAAGCTGCTACCAAAGTTATTGGAGGTTTAGATTACAACTATGCAGTAAAAGATGGCGGTGAGTTTACGACAAAGCCAATTTATTCAAAAGAACAACGAGAGACTTTGAAGAGTATTATCAATACTATTTCTGCTGAAAACTTAGCTATTCCAAAGGAAAAGTTAGACTTATTTCCACCCAGAGCCTTTGGATATGGGCGTTCAAGAGAATCATTTTCTAGTAAAACAGGCGTAGCTTTTGACCCATTTAGTGCTGCTAACACAGCTAGTGATATGACATTGAGGTTTTTATTGCATCCCCAACGCGCTAATAGATTAGTATTGCAAAAGAGTTTAGATGATGAACAATTATCTTTTGAAGAACTGGTAGAAATTATTATTGATAATACTTTTAAGAAATCTCATAGTTATAATTATTTGAATGAAATACAGCATCAAATTAATTCAAACGTTTTAAAATATTTAATGAATTTAGCTGTAAGTAATCAATCTTATTTTCAAGTTAAGGCAAAAGCTAATGAAGCCATTGATAGTATAACAAGAGTTGCTTTTAATAAGAAAAGTAGTATTAGATATGCAAATCAGTATCAAAAAATGATTAATGAATTTAAAGAACACCCTGAAAAATTCAAACTAGAAACATCTCCAAAAATCCCTGATGGTTCACCAATTGGAAGTGATATTTGTAATTATAATCCAACTAACTAATGATAATAGACCTACGTAGCGATACTGTAACCAAACCAACTAAAGGCATGTTAAATGCTATGCTGACAGCAGAAGTTGGTGATGATGTGTATAAAGAAGATCCAAGTATAAATGCTTTAGAGCAACGATTAGCCGATATGTTTGGCATGGACGAAGCTTTATTTTTTCCAACAGGAAGTATGGCCAATCAAGCGGCTTTAAAGTTGCATACCAATCCTGGTGAGCAGGTGATTTGTGATAAATATGCGCATATCTATAATTATGAAGGCGGAGGCGCATCCTTTAATAGTGGAATTTCTTGTAAACTAGTCGATGGAAATCGTGGGATGTTTACAGCTGAACAGGCAGAAGCCTCTATAAATCCGCCAGATTTCTATCACAGTCCATTAACGTCTTTAATCGCAGTAGAAAACACAACGAATAAAGGTGGTGGTGCATGCTGGGATTTTGAAGAACTAAAGAAATTGCGACTAGTGGCATCAAATCATGATTTAGGTTACCATTTGGATGGTGCGAGATTATGGAATGCACTCATTGCTACCAGTCAAACACCAAAACAATATGGCGAATTGTTTGATACCATTTCAGTTTGTTTGAGTAAAGGTTTAGGCTGCCCAATGGGTTCAGTTTTAATTGGTAATAGTGATTTGATGAAAAATGCTATCCGTGTTCGTAAGATTTTGGGTGGCGGCATGCGACAAGTTGGTTTTGCGGCTGCAGCTGGTTTGTATGCTTTAGATCATCATTTTGATAGATTGGCTGAGGACCATAAAAAAGTCAAAGAAATAGGAGAGGTGTTGTCTAAAAATGAAGCCATCGAAAAAGTGGAGCCTATTGAAACGAACATTGTCATTTTTGAGTTAAAATCTCACATCGATGACAATCAATTTCAGAATGATTTATCTGAAAAAGGTATCAAAATTATTGGTATGGGTAGTAATAAGCTGCGTATGGTCACGCATTTAGATTATACGGATGAGATGCATTCTAAATTAATAGATATATTAAAAAGCTTATAGATTATAATCCAGGAATATTCGGCATACCTTCTTTTGCAACTGCAGCTAATTCAGTGTCATTTATAGCAGTAGCACGTTCAATAGCTTTATTAAGTGTAAGGATGAGATAATCTTCGAGCATTTCTTTATCCGATAATAATTGGTCGTCTATTTCAATAGATTTAATAGTTCTATTGGCTGTGATAGTCACCTTCAACTTCTCATCGTTGCTAGCTTCATCTAGTAAAACGCTGTGTAAACGCTCTTTAGTTTCTTCAACTTTCTTTTGGGCTTCTTTCAATTTATTCATCATACCCATCATATCTCCAAACATAATCTTTTCGATTTAAAAATTTATACGTTACAAAATTAGTAAATTGCGCCACTTTTTATTTTAAAAGACTAATAAAATATGGCTGACATTCCCCTCATGAATCCTCCAATGGCAAAGAAAGTTCCTCAAAGACTTGAAAAGCACGGCGATGTTAGGATTGATAATTATTTCTGGATGAATAATCGTGAAGACGAAGAGGTCATTAATCACCTTAATGCTGAAAATGCATATTGTGATGAGATGATGGCGCATACTAAAGACTTTCAGAACGATTTGTTCGAAGAAATGAAAGGGAGAATTAAGGAGGATGATTCTTCAGTGCCCTACAAATACAATGGCTATTGGTATATTACAAAATTCGAAAAAGGAAAAGATTACCCAATTTACACACGTAAAAAAGAAACCCTTGAGGCTGATGAAGAGTTGCTTTTTGATTGTAACGTCATGGCTAAAGGTGAAGCTTACTTTAAGTTGGTAGGGGTTTCTATTAGTCCAGATAACACAAAAGTGTCTTTTGGATTAGACTTAACAGGAAGACGTAATTACACCATTTATGTTAAGGACTTAACTACTGATAAATTAGAAAGTGATAAGATAGAGCATACTACGGGTTCTTCAAGCTGGGCAAATGATAACAGTACCTTGTTTTATACTAAAAAGGATGAAACAACTTTACGTTCTTACCAGATTTACCGTCATAAACTAGGTCAAGATAATGACGAATTGGTATTTGAAGAAGCAGATGACACCTTTGGTGTCGCCGTATACAAATCAAAGTCTAGAAAATATATCATCATTGCGTGTTACAGCACCCTAACCAATGAATATCATATTTTAAATGCTGACACTCCAGATGATAATTTCATAAACTTTAGCCCACGAGTTCGAGGTTTAGAATACAGTATTGCCCATTATAATGGCGATTTCTATGTGATGACCAATAAAGATAAGGCGGTCAATTTTAAGTTGATGAAGACTCCAGAAGCTAATACTAATGCAGATAATTGGACAGATGTCATCGCACACAGAGAAGATACACTCATAGAAAACATAGATATTTTCAAAGATTACTTGGTGGTTAGCGAACGCACTAATGGCCTTAATCTTATCCGTATTATGCGCTGGGATGGACGTGAAGATTATTATTTGCCTTTTGAGTCAGAAACATATACATGCTACACCAGTACAAATGTAGATTTTGATACTGAAATATTGCGTTACGGATATAATTCTATGACCACACCAGCTTCAGTTATAGAGTTTAATATGCGTACAAAAGCTCAAAACGTATTAAAAGAGCAAGAGGTTTTAGGTGGAAAATTCGATAAAGAGAATTATACCGAAGAACGCCTTTGGGCAACGGCGGAAGATGGTACAAAGATTCCGATGTCAGTTGTTTACAGAAAAGGGTTAAAAAAAGATGGTAAGAATCCGTTATTACAATATTCTTATGGTTCTTATGGCTCAACGGTTGACCCATATTTTTCAACCATTCGATTAACACTTATGGACAGAGGATTTGTGTATGTAATTGCACATATTCGTGGTGGCGAATATTTAGGCCGTAATTGGTACGAACATGGAAAGCTTCTAAAAAAGAAGAACACATTTACTGATTTTATTGCGTGCTCTAAACATTTGATTCATCTTGGTTATACTTCAGTAGAACATTTATATGCAATGGGCGGAAGTGCAGGCGGCTTGTTAATGGGTGCAATAATTAATAAAGCGCCAGAGTTGTACAATGGTATTATTGCGGCTGTACCTTTTGTAGATGTAGTTACGACAATGCTTGATGATTCCATTCCATTAACGACTGGAGAATATGATGAATGGGGAAATCCTAACGAGAAAGATTATTATGAATACATAAAATCCTATTCGCCATACGATAATATTGAAACAAAAAACTATCCGAATATGTTAGTTACTGCTGGTCTAAATGACTCTCAAGTGCAATATTGGGAACCAGCTAAATGGGTAGCAAAGCTAAGAGAGTTAAAAACTGATTCAAATAAATTGTATTTAAAAACAAATATGGATGCTGGTCATGGTGGTGCATCTGGTAGATTTGAATCCTTAAGAGAAGATGCTGAGGAGTTTGCCTTTCTATTAGACCTAGAGGGTATTAACTCGTAATTGAAAAAAAAATTGTAGTTTTGCGCGGTTTTAGGTGACATTTTTTATATTGTTACTTGTAAATATCAAATATGACGAAAAGTAAACACGTTTATGACAACGTACTTCAACTTATTGGAAGTACGCCCCTGATTAAATTAAACAAGGTTACAGAAGACTTCGATGGTAATTTCTTTGCTAAAGTAGAAGCTTTCAACCCAGGTCATTCTTCAAAAGACAGAATTGCACTTCATATTATTGAAGAAGCAGAACGTCAAGGTATTCTTAAGCCTGGAGATACAATCATAGAAACAACATCTGGTAATACAGGTTTTAGTATCGCTATGGTTAGTATAATAAAAGGTTATGAATGTATTTTGGCTGTTAGCTCAAAATCTTCTCCAGATAAGATTGATATGCTAAAGTCAATGGGAGCGAAGGTTTATGTTTGTCCAGCACATGTTAAGGCAGATGACCCAAGATCTTATTACGAAGTCGCTAAGCGCTTGCACAACGAAATTAAAGGTTCAGTATATATCAATCAGTATTTTAATATTTTAAATACCGAAGCACATTATAACACTACGGGCCCTGAAATATGGGAGCAAACTGAAGGCAAAATCACGCATTTGGTAGCGTGTAGTGGTACCGGAGGAACAATCTCTGGTATTGCAAGGTTTCTAAAAGAGCAAAACCCAGATGTAAATATAATTGGAGTAGATGCTTACGGTTCTGTACTTAAAAAATATCACGAAACTCGTGAGTTTGATGATAAAGAGATTTATCCTTACCGTATTGAAGGTTTAGGTAAAAATTTAATACCAACTGCTACAGATTTTGATTCAATCGATAAGTTTGTAAAAGTTACAGATGAAGAAAGCGCACATTCAGCCCGTGAGATATCTGCAAAAGAAGGACTTTTTGTTGGATATACTAGTGGTGCAGCATTGCAAGCGATAAAAACACTTAATCAATCAGGAGAGTTTAAGCCAACAGATAATATTGTGGTTATTTTCCCTGACCATGGATCTCGTTATATGAGTAAAGTTTATAACGACAAGTGGATGGAAGATCAAGGTTTCTTTGATAGCCAAACAGAAATGCAGGCTACTATTGAATACGTTAAGTAAAAACTAACTTACATATTAAAGCCCATTGATGAATTTCAATGGGCTTTTTATATTTAAAACTTAGTGAATATAAAGGGTAAATAAATTATGCTTTCATAATATTATTAACTAATTTTGCCCGGTTAAGCTAAACTAATTTAACATAAAATTATAAATTGAGTTTCCTCTAAAAACTCAGTTTAAAATCAGTTCGAAAAGATAGTATGAAGGATTTATTTGAAAAGATTTACAAAGACAAAGGGCCATTAGGGAAGTGGGCAGCGCAAGCAGAAGGTTATTTTGTATTCCCTAAGTTAGAAGGAGAAATTTCAAACAGAATGAAATTTCAAGGAAAAGAAGTTATTACATGGAGTATTAATGACTATTTAGGATTGGCAAATCATCCAGAAGTTCGTAAAGTAGATGCTGAAGCAGCTGCACAATACGGCTCTGCATACCCAATGGGAGCACGTATGATGTCTGGTCATACCGAATTACACGAACAATTACAGAACGAATTAGCGGAATTTGTAAACAAAGAAGCTGCTTACTTATTAAACTTTGGTTACCAAGGCATGGTATCTACTGTAGATGCTTTAGTAAGTAAAGACGATATTATCGTATACGATGTTGATGCTCATGCTTGTATTATTGATGGTGTAAGATTGCACCATGGCAAGCGTTTTACATATAAGCACAACGATATTGAAAGTTTAGAGAAAAACTTAGAACGTGCCACTAAAATGGCCGAAACTACGGGTGGTGGTATCTTAGTGATTTCTGAAGGTGTTTTTGGTATGCGAGGAGAGCAAGGACGTTTAAAAGAAATTGTTGCACTTAAACAAAAATTTAATTTTAGACTATTTGTTGACGATGCGCATGGTTTTGGTACTTTAGGAAAAACTGGTGCAGGAGCTGGTCAAGAGCAAGGCGTACAAGACGATATTGATGTGTATTTTGCAACATTTGCTAAGTCTTTAGCTAGTACAGGTGCTTTTATTGCAGCAGATCAAGAAATTATAGATTACTTAAAATATAACTTACGTTCACAAATGTTTGCAAAGTCACTACAAATGCAATTAGTAGTTGGTGCTTTAAAGCGTTTGGATATGTTAAGAACTATGCCAGAATTAAAGCAGAATCTTTGGAAGATTGTTGATGCTTTACAATCTGGTTTAAAGAACCGTGGATTTGATATTGGAACAACGCAAAGTTGTGTAACTCCAGTATACTTAAAGGGTAGTATTCCTGAAGCAATGGCTTTGGTTAGAGACTTAAGAGAAAATCACGGAATCTTCTGTTCTATAGTAGTTTACCCTGTGATACCTCGAGGATTAATTCTACTTAGAATGATACCTACCGCAACACATACTTTGCAAGATGTTGAAGAAACTTTAGATGCTTTTGATGCTATTAGAGAACGTTTAGACAACGGTACTTATAAGCGCATGTCTGCAGCTCTTATTGCTGCAATGGGCGAATAGTTTCTAACTATTATATATAAAAAAAACCATTCGCAATGAATACTTTTTTTATGCAATATCTTTCTTAAAAGTACAACGCCTTTTATTAACCACGGGTTTAAAATTTTTCCAAAGTTTGTGGATTGCAGTATTATCGTCTAATTCTGGACCTCTAACACAAAGTTTAATGCCTTTTTTTGTGAAAGTTTGATGAAACTCTTCAAAAATAATAGCAGTGACACCTTTGTTTTGATACTCTGGTAAAACACCTATAAGATAAAAAGTTACGGTCTTTGCGTTCTTTTTAGCATTAAGGATATGCCTAAAACCAAACGGAAATAGCTTGCCATTCATTTTTTGTAATGCTTTTGCATATGATGGCGTTACAATACCAAAACCTACTAGTTTACCGTCTTTATCTAAAACAAATTTGACGTATTCTGGGTTTAAGAACCCAATAAATTTCTTTTTAAAATATTCGCGTTGTTCCTTATTAATTTCTACAAAAGAAGACAATACTGAATGCGATTTTGAGAAGACTTCAAACATTTCATCAGCGTAATCCATGATGTCTTTGTTATTTTCAAAATTAAGAGCTCTCAGTTGATAGCGCTTCTTTACTAAGTTTTGTACACGCGTAAAAAATTCTGGAAGTATATTTTTGAATTCCATAACATTTTCAGAATATCCCTTTCCAACGTCATAGCCCAAAGCTCTAAAATGATCTGCATAATATGGGTAATTATGCCATGTAATCATACTACCAATTTGGTCAAAACCTTCAGTAAGTATCCCAACCTTGTCCAAATTTGAAAACCCTACTGGACCTTCAACATAACTTAAGTTTTTTTCTTTCCCGATGGTGTGTACTTTATCAAGTAAAGCCTTGGTAACATTAACATCATCAATAACATCAAACCAACCAAAACGCATTTTCAGCTCGTTTTGACCTTTTACTTCTAGCCAATTAATAATAGCCGCAATACGTCCAACAATTTGTTTGTTTTGGTAAGCTAAGAAAAAGCGCGCTTCAGCATCTTTAAAAACCGGATTAATTTTTTTATTAAATGTAGTAAGCTCTTCACTAATAATTGGAGGCACCCAACTCTTTGAATTCTCGTAGAGTTTAAAAGGAAATTTTACAAATTGCTTTAATTCCTTTTTAGAAATCGCTTCTTTAATTTCAATCATGTAGTCAACTATAAATTATCAGAATCGAAATCTGTTTTCTTTTTACGCTTCTTCTTTTTCTTGTTTTTGGAGGTATCCACTTTATCCTCAACGGAGCCACCATTGTCTATCTTTTTGTCTTTATGCCAATCGAGACGATAAGAAGCTCCAAAAGCAATATTAAAAACTGAAGGAGTGTCTTTGGTATTAAAAGCAATGTTTGCATCTAACTGAAAGTCTTTAGTCCATAAATAAGCACCACCGACTCTAAAGATATTATCTGCATAAAAGTCACTTTGTATACCTTGCGCTTCACCAAATAACACCCATTGGTCTGAGAAAGAATGTGTCAAGGTTAGGATATATTGAAAATCTGAAAAGTCTGAACCAATACGATCTTTTAAGAAATTCATTACAAATACCCAACCACCAGCAAAATTGTTTTGTGTGGCCACCATTATTTTTGGGCTAAAACCTTCAACATCTGGTGCTGTGAAAGGATTATCTTTTGTATCGAAATTTGCACCAACATAGACAGCCACAGCAGGAATTAAAGATTTCCATTTAAAGCGTCTGTTTGCATGATAACTATAAAGGTTTGGCTTGTCTTCCTCAGCATTTTTATAAGGGTCATAGACTAGGTATTTAGCGCCAATTGTAAAGTTTCTAAAGTTAGAACGCTTGTCTTCAAAAGGTATAGCAGACGTATTACTAGTAAATGTATCGTTTTGATAAACGCCTTCAATATTTATCTCTAGTTGTTCCCACAAAAGTCCAAAACGTGCAGCAAAATCAACACCAAAACCAGACACTTCATAGTTTAATGGATTGTGTTCTTCCTTGATGGTGAAACCTCCTAATTCAAATTGTAAAACATTGGTTCCGACAGAAAAAGCGGCTTTAGAAACGCCTGGTCTATTAGAATTTATAACTTCAGTGTATTGCGCTAATGCCGGTAATGAGGCAACGAGCATAAGCGAAACAAAAAAGGATTTTAATTGCTGCATAGTATATAGGTTAGATTTCAAATATAGTATTTTATACTTTTTTTAAGGAATAATAACGGATTATAAATGATGTTAATTGTATTTTTGAAGTATATTTTAAATTTATGATTTACACCTTATCTGTCGTGGGATTAGTAAGAACACTTCTTTGGATTATTGGTATTTACTTTGTTGTAAAGATATTATCACGTCTTTTTGCTCCGTATTTGTTGCGTTTTGCAGCTAAAAAAATGGAAAAGCGTTTTGGTGAACAATTTGGTGCAAACCAACGTCCACAGCAGTCTAAACAAAAAGAAGGTGAAACAGTTATAGATAAAATGCCTTCTAATGATTCATCTTCAAACAAAAAGGTTGGCGAATACATCGATTACGAAGAAATTGATTAATTTTCGGTTTTATTGATTTAACCTTTATTTCATGTCATTCTCATTTAAACGCCTACTACCTCATGTATTAGTTTTAATCGGTTTTGTAGTATTGTCTCTGGCTTATTTTAGTCCTGTTTTACAAGGCAAAAAAATCTTTCAGAGCGATATCATGCATTACAAAGGCATGGCGCAACAACATATTGACTATGCTGAAAAAGAAGGTGAACAAACCTATTGGACTAATAGTGCTTTTGGTGGTATGCCAACGTACCAATTGGGTGCAAAATACCCGCATAATTACATCAAGAAATTAGATTTAACGATTCGGTTTTTGCCAAGACCTGCAGATTATCTATTTCTTTATTTTATTGGATTTTATATTCTATTGTTGAGTTTAAAAGTAGATTTTAAGCTTGCGGCTCTCGGTGCTTTAGCATTTGGGTTTTCTACTTACATGATAATTATTTTAGGTGTTGGCCACAACTCCAAAGCACATGCCATTGCATACATGCCATTGGTTTTAGCTGGCATCATTCTTACATTTCGAAAGAAATACATTTGGGGATTTCTACTGACAATTGTGGCTCTTGGACTAGAGATAGTCGCCAATCATTACCAAATGACGTACTATTTGCTGTTATTGGTCTTAGTGTTAGGCTTAGCATATTTAGTAGATGCGTATCAGAAAAAGCAATTGCCTCACTTTTTTAAATCTGTTGGGCTATTGTCTATTGCGGTTATTATTGCTGTAGGCTTAAATGCCACAAACATAATGGCTACGCAGGAGTATGTAAAAGAGAGTACACGTGGTAAAAGTGATTTGACTATAAAAGCAAATGGGCAACCAAAAAAGGTAAAAGAAGGCTTGGACCCAGGTTATATTACAGAGTATAGTTATGGCTTGGCAGAATCTTTTAATTTATTCATCCCAAAGTTTATGGGTGGCGGAAGCGGAGAAGATATCGGTAAAGATTCTGAAACCTATGATGCTTACCTCAAGCTTGGTGCATCACCAATTGAAGCTATTGAGGCATCTAGAAATGCACCAATGTATTGGGGAGACCAAACTATTGTAGAAGCACCAGCTTATGTTGGCGCTGTTATTATATTCTTATTTGTTCTCGGTCTGTTTTTAGTCAAAGGAAGACTAAAGTGGTGGCTTGTTGGTGGAACATTGTTGTCGTTGTTTTTGTCTTACGGAAAAAACTTCGGTTTATTAACCGACTTTTTTATTGAATATATACCGTTATATAATAAGTTCCGTGCTGTAAGTTCTATACAGGTAGTTCTTGAACTCTGTATTCCTGTTCTGGGTATTTTTGCTTTATCCAGATTGTTCAATGATTTTCAGAAGAAAGAAGAAAAACTAAAAGCTTTAAAATATGCAGTAGCTATAACTGGGGGATTAGCGCTATTTTTCCTATTAAGCCATGCATTTTTATTCGATTTCATAAAACCAGGTGAAGAAAAATACCCAGAACTTTTAGTTAATGCTCTGGCCGAAGATAGAAAGTCATTATTTGTTTCTGATACGATAAGAACGCTGATCTTAGTATTACTTTCTGCTGGTGCTATATTCTATTTTCTGAAAGAAAAAATATCTGAAAAATTATTAGTTGTTGTTTTCGCAATATTGATTTTATTTGATTTGGTGATAGTTGATAGAGCATACGTTAATACTGATAATTTTGTTTCTGCACGTCAAGTAGATAAACCTTATCAAGCTTCAGCAGCGGATAAACAAATACTAAATGACAAAGAGCACTTTAGAGTTTTGGACGTGTCTCGTGAAGGTCAGCAAAGACCAGCAAGAGCTGCTTATTTTCACAATTCTCTAAATGGTTATCATGCCGCAAAGCTGAATAGATTTGAGGCGCTTTTAGATTTTCATATTTATCAAAATAATACTGAGGTACTAAACATGCTAAATACTAAGTATGTTATTGCCGAAGACCAAACAGGTCGAGTAGAAGCTTCTATACGTTACACACAACCAAATGGGAATGCTTGGTTTATTTCTGAATTAAAGACTATAGAAACTGGAAATGAAGAAATACGAGCACTAGATAGTATAAATACAAAAATTGAAGCCGTTGTAAATAGAACAATCTTTGATGAGTTTAAGCTCAAAAAGGAATACGAAAAAGACAGTATTGCATCTATACGTCTAATTGAGTACAAACCTAGCCATCTTATATACCAATCTAATAACTCTAATGATGGTATTGCAGTTTTCTCTGAATTATACTATTACAAAGGTTGGAATGCTTATATCGATGGTGAACTTACGCCACATATAAGAGTTAATTATACCTTAAGAGCATTGCAGGTACCTGCAGGAAACCATACTATAGAATTCAAGTTTGAGCCACGAGTTGTAGAGACTGGAAGCAAAATTGCTTTAGGTAGTTCGGTCTTGTTTGGTATACTTTTACTTTTAGGCGGGTTTTTACAGTTTAAAAAGAAAGAATAACCATTCTTTATGGTAAACAAAAAAGTCCTTATAGTCACTTATTATTGGCCGCCAGCCGGTGGTCCAGGTGTGCAACGATGGCTTAAATTTGTAAAATACTTACCAGAATTTGGTATAGAACCTATTGTATATTGTCCTTCTAATCCAAATTATCCAATTGTAGACGAGAGCCTTGTTAGTGAACTCCCTGCTAAAGTAAGAATCATTAAACATCCAATTAGTGAGCCATACCGTTTTGCAAAGTTGCTATCTAAAAAGAGTTCTAAAACCATAAGTTCTGGAGTTATTCCAGAAAACAATAAACAATCAATAGTTGAAAAGCTGATGCTCTTTATAAGAGGGAATTTTTTCATTCCTGACGCACGAAAAAATTGGGTTAAGCCTTCGGTACGTTTTCTTTCAGATTATATAGAAAAGAACAATATAGAAACTATTATAACAACTGGACCACCGCATAGTTTGCACTTAATTGGTTTGAAACTAAATCAAGCTTTAAATATCAAATGGGTTGCAGATTTTAGAGACCCATGGACAACAATTGGTTATCATAAAGCTTTGAAATTGTTAAGTTTTGCAAAGAAAAGACATATTAAATTAGAACATCAAGTTCTTAACTCTGCTAATCAAATTGTAGTTACTAGTAATCATACAAAGAATGAATTTTCATCTAAAACTAGTCAGTCAATAGCAGTAATTACCAATGGTTATGATTCACATTCAGTTGTAGCTAAGGAAAAAGACCCTAAGTTCTCGTTATCGCATATTGGCTCGTTATTGTCTGATAGAAACCCAATAATACTTTGGGAAACGCTTTCAGAATTAATAGAAGAAAACAAAGAATTTGCACTTCAATTTCAGTTAAACTTAGTTGGTGTTGTAAGTGATGTAATTATCAATTCAATTAAAAAAAGCGGATTAGAAAAATACCTGAATTTAGTCGGGTATATTAGCCATAACGAAGCCATTGCTTATCAAAAAAAATCACAATTATTATTGCTTATAGAAATAGATTCTGAAGAGACAAAAGCCATTATACCAGGAAAATTATTTGAGTATATGATTTCCGAAACACCAATTTTAGCAATTGGGCCTAAAGATTCTGATGTAGAGCAGATTGTTAAAACTACAAATACAGGAAGCTATTTTACGTATGTTGAGAAGCAATTACTAAAAGCACAAATCTTAAGCAATTTTGAGGACTACAAAACAAACGCTCTTAAGACTAATGGCATTGGGCTTCAGAAATATAGTAGACGTTCTTTAAGTCAATCTCTCTCGAAACTTTTATTAGATCTTTAAAAGCTCTAAAAAAATTGTACTTTTAAATCTGTGGGAATAGTCATAAAACAGTCATTCAAAAACACTTTAAGCACATACATAGGCTTTGGTATTGGTGCTGTCAATTCACTTTTTCTTTACACAAATTTCTTAACTGACGATTATTATGGTTTAGTAGCTTTTGTACTTTCTGCTGCAAATATTATGTTGCCATTTATGGCTTTTGGTGTGCAAAATGCACTAATTAAATTTTACTCAACATTTAGAACTAAGAATAGCCTCAATAGTTTTCTAACTTTAATGTTATTCTTGCCCTTGGTTTTTATAATTCCTACTGGACTTCTGGGCGCTTTTGGTTACGATTTTATTGCTGGATTACTATCAGACAAAAATCCTTTGGTGTATGATTATGTATGGCATATTTATATTACAGCGATAGCAATGGCTTATTTTGAGATTTTCTTTGCATGGTCTAAGGTGCAAATGAAAACCGTTTTCGGAAATATCATGCGAGAGATATTCCATCGCTTCTGTATTATGATTTTATTGTGTTGTGTCTACATGAATTGGATTAATGTAGAAATCTTTATAGTTGGAGTAGTAGCGGTATATGTTGCTAGAATGTTAATTATGAAAATATATGCTTATGCATTAAGATTTCCTGTTTTTAAGTTTAATAAAATTGAGAATATATCTTCAGTTCTTAAGTATAGTTTCCTGATTATTATTGCGGGTTCAATTGCTATGGTCATTTTGGATTTAGACAAATTTATGATTGGCCAGTATTTGGAGATTGAAAATGTAGCTTATTATAGTGTGGCTATTTTTATTGCTACAGTGATATCTGTGCCTCAACGATCGATGCATCAGATAATGATGCCAATTACAGCTAAATTTCTGAATGATAATAACAAAGAAGACTTATTAAACTTATATCAGAAAAGTTCTTTAAGTCTTTTGGTCATAAGCGGACTTATATTCTTGCTAATAGTTTTAAACATTAATATGCTTTATCAATTACTGCCAGAGAAGTTTACAGGCGGCCTATTTGTTGTGTTCATTGTTGGTTTAGCCAAATTGTATGATAACATGCTAGGCAATAATAATGCGATATTATTTAATAGTGATTATTACAGAGTGGTTTTGTTTTTTGGCGTATTGCTAGCCGTGCTCGCTGTTGTTCTGAATATGATTTTCATTCCAATTTACGGAATTAATGGCTCAGCTTTCGCAACGTTCATGGCAATTTTACTATATAATACCCTTAAGTTAGTTTTTGTTAAGTTGAAACTAAACATGCAACCTTTTAGTGTGTCGACATTCAAAGTATTATTACTTCTAATAGTTTTAGGTTTTGGATTCTATTATATCGAATTTCCTTTTCATCCTATTATAAATATTTTTATAAAGTCAATATTAGTATCGCTTGTGTATTTAATTGTAGTGTATAAATTCAATCTTTCTGAAGATATTAACGAGCAATTAAAAAAGTATTTGCCTTTTTTATAAATACGAAAATCCCGCAATAAGCTTTGAAGCATTTATTTGCGGGATGTTCTATCTAACCAACCAAAAAAATCGTTTATCCTCGTCCTCTTGAGCGAGTTCTACTAGATTTACTTTTACTACTTCTTGTAGACTTTGTACTTTGTCTTGCAGAAGTTGATTTTCTAGTAGTTTTTGCAGTACTTCTAGTTCTTACCTGTGGTCTTGATTTAGAAGCCTGACGAGGCTTTGAAGTTCTTACTGAAGACGTATTGCTTCTTCTAGTTCTATTATTGTTTACAGTACTTCTACTATTGCTAGACGGCCTACTAGAGCGTCTTGCTTGAGTACTTGTTTTCTTTCTACTCGAATTACGAGTTGATGTTTGAGGTCTAGTAGTACGACTATTGTCTCGTTTTGTAACTCCAGTTGAGTTAGAACGCCTCTTAGTTGCAGTAGTACTTGTTCTCGTTCGAGCATCGTTTCTATCTACACTATTGCTTCTAGTTCTTGTTCTATCTGCACTTGCAACTCTAGCGTTACGGCTTCTTGTAACACTTTGGTTACGCTCTTGAGCACGACGTCCTATAGTTCTTTCACGTTTATTTCTTGGTGTTTGAGCATATCTTCTAGAATATTCTCTACTACTATTAGAATATTCTCTACTACTATTTCTACGCCCATAATCTCTATTACCTCGTCTGCTATTTACATTGACATAACGCGTGTTATTTCTGTATGGTCTGTAGTATACATGACGATAAGGTGTGTAAAACTGCCTGTAAGGTCTTGTATTTATAATACATAAGTTAACTGCAGGTACAGCATAATATCTGTGCCATGGTCTGTAGATATAATTTCTGTTATAGACATTTATGAATCCTGAATAATGTGAAAATACATTTCCTCTATAAAAAACATTTAGTCCGCCTATTCTATTAACTCTTCCAAACCCATTGTAGTTAATAAAGATATTTCCTATTTGAGACACACGCCCATAATAATCATAAAAGATTGGTGTGTTTTCTATTTGGATAACAGCTCCAAAACTATCATACTGAACGTATGGGTTATAATCATAACCAGTATTAAAACTGAAGCTTACATTTCTATTGCTAAATCCAACATTAAGATTTGGACCAAAGTTACCTGCATAAAAATCGAATTGTCCATCACGGAAAACCGAAAATTCAATACCATCTTCGACAAATATGAAAGAATTACCATAACCTCTCACATAATTGTTTAATGAAGCTTCTGCTTCAAGACTTGTGCTGGTTGATGCAAATGAAGCCCCTCCGACTAGTAATACACTTGCTAATAAAAATAGAATCCTTTTCATAATATTTGGTTTTAAATTAAACTCATTTAACTATTACCAAACAGCGTGCCAAAAATGTATAATGCGTATTATACAAGGCTTTCAATAAAAAAACCTGAAGATTTGCACCTTCAGGTTTATAAACTATAATTTAGTTTTTAGTCGTCACGAGAACGTCTCTTCAACTTTTTATGTTTTTTTACTTTTCCATTTTGACGGTAGTAGTAAAAATCGTCATCATCATCCCAATCATAATCGTTATCATTCCAATTATTATCCCATTGGTTAAAGGTGTTGCAATCCCTATTATTATGATTTACGAAACCTCTATAGCCAACTAAACGACCTCTACGATTGTATTGTAGTCTTAAATTACCAACTTGTTGCAATCTATTGTAACGGTATCTCATATAAACGGTTCCAGCGCGTTTAATTCGTCCTTGTCTATCGTAATTAATAAACACGTTTCCAATACGCCTTACACGTCCTAAATAGTCATGTGTAATTCGTACACCTCTTCGAGAACCACGATGTCTATAAGTAGTACCTGGTGCACCAAATGACCTGTTAACGTTTCCACGTCGATTACGGTAGTAGTTTGGTCTTGTTGAGTTACCGATAAAATCGGTGTTAAAATCAAAGCTACCATCAGCAAAGATTAAAAACTCTACACCACGTTCTACGAACAAAATAGGTTGTACATAATTATAGCGTGATGTAATGTCTAAATCTTTGTTGAGTGTTGCAGAAGTTTTTTCTGCGGCTGTTGCAGTTATTAACCCTGTTAACATTACTGCCAAAAGTAAAATTACCTTTTTCATAATTATAGAATTTAGATTGTGCCTACTCATATTTAGCTTTTCGGCTTACGCTATTTGTTAAGAGTAAAACCAATTAGCGTGCCAAAACAATAACTAATTGATTTTTAATTATTTATAACTTATTTTGTTTAAAAGAATAAAAATTATTAATTAGAACCAAGTAACATTTTTCGATTTGTTTCTTCGTATTTGTATAGAATAATATGATATTAAGTAATAGAATTTTGTAATTTTAACCTAACTAACCACCAATAATGGAAACTAAACAAATCAACTGTCAAAATTGTGAAAACCCTATCGACGAAGGCTTTAAGTTTTGTCCAAATTGCGGACAAAAAACTAACGAAGAACTTACGATTGGTGTTTTGTTTTACAATACAATAAGTAATTACTTTTCATTTGATGCTCGATTTTTAAAAAGTTTTATTCCATTAATGATTAGACCTGGATATTTGGCCAAGCGGTTTTTAGCAGGTAAACGATTGTTATATCTTCATCCTGCGCAGATGTATTTATTTGTGTCTGTTATTTTTTTCTTTTTGTTTTCTTTTGTTGTAGCTGATTGGAAAAAAGAAGCTAATGCGATTAATAAAAAAATTGTAGAATCTGAAGTTGTTGAAAAAACTACGGATTCTGCTCAAGTAGCATTTGACTCTATTCAAAAAGCTAAAGTATTAGAATCACTAAAGAAAAACCAAGCCTTGATTGGTATGTCGGATGAAGATTTGAAAAAAACAGATTCTATTATAAAGTCTCAAAGTGGAAATAACTTGAAAACATCTTGGGATTTTGATAAAAAGAAAGTTGATTCTTTAATAGATGCTGGTGCAGAAGATAAGGTTATATACAGAGAAATGGGAATGTCTGAAAACCCTGGGTTTTTCGAAAAAAGGATTTTTAAAGGATTTTTGAATGTGATGAAAGGTAGTGGTGCAGGCTCAATTATTCAGCGTTCAGTTGATGCAGTGCCAATAGCCATGTTTATATTACTGCCTTTATTTGCATTTTTATTAAAGCTATTTTATTACAAACGAGGGCGATATTCTCATCATCTAGTATTTAGCTTCTACTTTTTTTCATTCTTATTTACGCTATTTGGATTATTACTAGCGATAGACCTTTTTATATTCGAAATTCCTGCATGGATAAGTTGGCTAATTGTATTATCTACGTTCTTCTATTTTTATTTTGCATTGCTCAATTTCTACCAGCGCAATTGGTTTTTTACATTTATAAAAAGTAGCGTGATAACGTTTGTATTTATGATGATGGTGATACCAACAACAGGTATTTTGCTGGTATTATTTGGTTTAATGAATACTTAGCTTATAGGTTTTTATAGTAATCAAATGCTTCTAGAATAATATCGTTAGATACTTCGCAGTCAATTTTTGCTTTTCCAATGGTTTCGAGAAGAACAAACTTTACTATACCATGACTATTTTTCTTATCATGTTTCATTAATTCCATGATATATTTATAATCGTTCTCATCAAAATTAACTTTAGCGAAAGTTTTTAATATGCCTTTTGATATTTCGTCTAAAGCTTCACCAGAGAGATTACAGACTTTAGTAGAGATATAGCTTTCAAGTATCATTCCAATAGCAATTGCTTCGCCATGTAGCAAAGTGATTTTATCATCATTTTCTAGACAATAGCTTTCTATCGCATGACCAAGTGTATGTCCAAAGTTTAATGTCTTTCTAATACCATTTTCCGTTGAATCTTCAGTAACTACATTATTTTTAATGACTACCGAGTCATAGATTAATTGGTCTAAATCAGATATATCAAGATCTTCCAAATGAGTCAATGTATACCAATAATCTACATCGGTTATTAAACCATGCTTTAGCATTTCAGCAAATCCAGAAACCATTTGATTTTGAGGTAATGTATTTAGAAAAGACACATCTATAAGTACCATAGAACCTTCACTAATAACACCAACTTGATTTTTTAACACACCTAGATCTACACCAGTTTTTCCACCAACGGATGCATCTACCATAGCAAGCAATGATGTAGGGACATTTATATAATCAATACCACGCATGTATGTACTAGCCACAAAACCGCCTAAATCGGTTACTACGCCGCCACCAAGATTAATTAGCAAACTCTTTCTGTCAGCATTGTACTGAGACATTGCTTCCCAAACACCCATACAAATATCTATGGTTTTATGGTCTTCGCCCTCAGGCATTTCCATAACTTCTGTTATAATATCTCCTGATTCTAAATTGGCCATAAATTGCGGTAAGCACAAATCATGAGTGTTTGTATCTACTAGAATAAATATTTTTGAAGGATTCTGCTTTTTTATATAGCTGTTTAATTCAGTATAAACGTCTGAATTGAAGTGTACTACAGCATTCTTAGTAGTTATAGAGTTCATGATTTTATGGACTGAAATTTTAGAGTGTGAAAATAGGGTGTTATTTTCAGAAAATGTAAAATCTTATATTTATTTTTGAAAAAAACTAAGCTATATATGAGCAAAAATACGTTGTTTAATAATACACAAACGGCTTTTTCTTTAAAGTCAGATTCTCAATTAGAACGCGCCTATTTTTTATTCAAAATGATTTCTAAAGAACCTTTGGTTCGCATTGGTACTGCGGTGACTAAATTTGCATTAAATGCAAGTTTGCCAGTGGAAGGCCTTATCCGATCTACAGTGTTTGATCATTTTTGCGGAGGCGTTAATGAAGAAGATTGTTTGCCTGCCATTGAAAAAATGTATACTCAGGGTGTGAGTTCTGTTCTAGATTATTCGGTTGAAGGAAAAGAATCTGAAGAACAGTTTGACGATGCTTTAAAAAAAATATTAAAGATTGTAAACTTTTGTGATGAGCGAGATGCGATGCCCATAGTCGTTTTTAAACCTACGGCTTTTGGACGTTTTCATTTATACGAAAAGAAATCTGAAGGAATTAGGCTTTCTCTGGAAGAACAAGAAGAGTGGCAACGTGTTGTAGAGCGCTTTCATAGTGTATGTAGAGCATCAAAAGAAAAAGATGTAGAAGTTCTTATAGACGGTGAAGAAAGTTGGATGCAAACTGCAGCCGATGATTTAGTAGAAGACATGATGCGTACTTATAATACGGAGAAGGCCATTGTATACAACACTTTGCAATTATACCGTTGGGATAGATTAGATTATCTAAAAGCTTTGCATGAAAGAGCTAAAGTAGAAGGGTTTAAGATAGGAATGAAAATTGTTCGTGGTGCATACATGGAAAAAGAAAGAGAGCGAGCTGAAGACATGGGGTATAAATCGCCTATCTGTGAAACCAAAAAAATTACAGATGATAATTTTGATAATGGCCTAAGTTACATTCTAAAAAATAATAAGGCTATATCTGTGTTTATAGGTACGCATAATGAGTATAGTTGTTACTTAGCAATGTCTATAATGAAAGAATTAAGCATAAGTAAATCTGATAATAACGTTTGGTTTGGACAGCTTTATGGGATGAGTGATCATATTAGCTTTAACCTCGCTGAACAAGGCTATAATGTAGCTAAATATTTGCCATTTGGACCTGTAAAAGATGTGATGCCTTATTTGATAAGACGTGCTGAAGAAAATACATCTGTTGCTGGGCAAACAAATAGAGAATTAGAATTGATTAAAACTGAGCGTAAACGCAGGAAGCTTTAATTTTCTATTTTAAAATCAAGAATAGTAGCTACCAAACTACAATTCTTCACTCTTAAAACGACTTCACGTTCTTTATACGTGTTTTCTATTTGGTAAACTTTACAAGGTTCAGCTTTTGTGTCACTCTCAGAAAAGTTAACATTACCGTATTGTATCAATTGTTTTACAATAGTAGAATCAAGTGATTGCTTACTTATTTCTAATGACGCGTTATCCGAATAGGATAGTTTTTTAGAGCTAATGTTCTTTACTGTTCGTGCATTTGGGCCATAATCACATGACGCATCTTTTCCATTAAGAAAAAACATAAGGATAATCAATCCTATGGCAAAACCACCAAGGTAATAACCTAGACGTTGTATAAATTTCATATTAAAACTAGAGTGTTTAAAAAATCAATAAGTTGGCATCACTAAAATCTAATCCAAACCAATCGGCAACAGATTTATTAGTTAAAATGCCGTGGTAAAAATACAAACCATGTCGCAAACCTTTATCAAATCTCAAAGTATTTTCTATGCCACCATTTTCACCAATTTCTAGTAAATAAGGCGTAAAAATATTACTTATTGAAACTGAGGCAGTTCTAGAGTACCTAGCTGGAATATTAGGGACACAATAATGTATGACGCCATTGTATTCAAATGTAGGATGGTCATGTGTTGTCACTTCACTAGTTTCAAAACAACCACCCATATCTATACTTACATCTATTACTACCGCACCAGGTTTCATATGGTCTACCATAGATTGCGTCACGACTATTGGAGAACGATTATTACCACGAACCGCACCAATAGCAACATCACAACGCTTTAAGGCTTTTAAAACATTTTTTGGCTGCATGGTTGATGTATAAATCGTTTGGTTAAGGTTAGATTGAAGACAGCGCAACTTGGTAATAGAATTGTCAAAAACTTTAATATTTGCTCCCAATCCAATCGCAGAACGCGCAGAAAATTCGCCAACAGTTCCTGCGCCAAGAATAACAATTTCTGTAGGAGGCACACCACTAATATTGCCCATCATTAAACCATTACCACCATTAACGTTTGATAATAATTCTGAAGCAATAAGTACAGATGCTGTTCCAGCAATTTCGCTTAAAGAGCGTACGGCTGGGTAAGCACCATCTTCGTCTTTAATAAACTCGAAGGCAAAAGCGGTGATACGCTTTTCGGCTAATAATTTAAAGTAATCTTTATTCTGGGTTTTGAGCTGTAAGGCAGAAATTAATATCGTTTGCGGATTGATAAGTTTTATCTCATCTAATGATGGCGGTTCAACCTTTAGCAAAATAGGGCAGGAGAACACTTTTGCTGTATCTTTTGTAACCTCGGCACCGGCATCACTATAATTTTTGTCTTTAAAATTAGCACCATTTCCAGCACCAGACTCAACCATAACACGATGTCCATTAGCAGTCAATGCAGAAACAGCATCTGGTGTTAAACACACACGTTTTTCTTGAAATGACGTTTCTTTTGGAATGCCTATAAAAAGCTCACCTTTTTGCTTTAAAATCTCTAAGGTTTCTTCTTGCGGTAAGAGTTGTGCTTTGGTAAACGGCGATTTGCTCATTGAGGTGCTAATTGGTTTGATAACTCAAATTACAAATAAAAATAAAACTTTGAAGTATATGGCTCTAAAAATACTGACTAATTTTATCCCATAAAGTTTTTGGCTTAATCATAAATTCAGCCTCTAATTCTTCCATAGTCTTATCGGCATAGTTAATTTTATTAAACATTTTTGCTCGTATTAAGTATATTGAAGGTACTATTACTACTAATATTGGTAATAAACTTAGTATTTGATTCTCATCTATGTACTGTACTTCAGCCCTAAATGTGCTTACTATTTGGAGAATATACATGATTATTGGTACCAAAAGGACATGATACCACCAATGACGGCAAGTGAAAAACCAAATAAAAAGTAATATTAACGGAAGAAACTTACCAGTAAACACCCACATGGCATACTGGGCATCTTCCCAAAAACCACTTTTATAAGTAAACAAAAAAGTGTCCCATACTTCTACAGTAGGAACACTTTCATGTAATGAATAGATTAAAGGAGTAGATGCAATTATAGTGGATACTATTGTACCAACAATTGCACTTCTACTCAATTTTTGTTTACCCGTTTTCAACGAGTTTTCTTTTCTTCTTTTTGATTTCTGTTTTAGTTTGTCCATCTAAATCAATGATGTTTGTTGCTTCTGCAGTGAACAACATACCACCAAAAATCGCGATAGCTAAAATTAGTTTTTTACTTTTCATAATTCAAGGGATTTAATTAATTAATTATGCTACAAATTTAAGGTCCGTTGACCCATAAGATGAAACCACTTTATGTTAAAATCCGATGAATTTTAAGTTTCTAATTACGGAAAAACCGTAATAGCTATACTTGTTTGGTAGTAGTTAATATGTTCTTTTAGCTGCTTTCTTGCATAGTTTCGGTTAATTGATTTGTATTTATAGTTAATTTGAGGGCTCTTTTTGTAGGACTTTCAATTGAAATATTAATGATGCAAACATCATCAGGGATTAAAGAAGCAACACGCTCTGACCATTCTATAAATAACCAGTGCTTTGTTGCGAAATAATCTTCAATTCCAAAATTATAAGCTTCTTCAATATCTTCAATTCTGTAAAAATCAAAATGATAAATTTTATCATTTGGTACTTGATATTCATTGACAATTGAAAACGTTGGGCTAGTGGCAATATCTTCACTTTTCATAGCTTTTACTAGAGCTTTAATAAGTGTCGTTTTACCAGCTCCCATGTGTCCATTAAACAATACAACTTTAGAATTTAACTGTTCTAAAACCTTTAATGCTACGGCATCTATGTCTTCTAAATTGTATATGTATTGTATAGTGTCCAAAATCTCATATTATGAAACATGGCAATATTACAGATAAATTATCAAAAAACCTAGAAAAAAGTGTATTTCGTCGGATTTTTATGCTTTACATAGATTTATTTTGGATCTAAAACGACGAATGGAATTATCATTTCTTCTAAAGAAACGCCACCATGCTGATAAGTATTTCTATAATAACTGACATAATGATTAAAGTTGTTTGGATAAGCTAGAAACAAATCATTCTTTGCAAAAATAAACGAACTACTCATAGTAATAGAAGGCAAATGAATGGATTTTGGGTCTTTGATAGCTAATACATCCTTGTCTTGATACGTTAAGCTTCGACCAGTTTTGTAGCGTAGATTAAGACTTGTATCCCTATCTCCAATAACCTTTGTTGGCGCAGACACATTAATAGTACCGTGATCTGTAGTTAGTATTAATTTAAAGCCCAATTGTTGTGACAACTGAATCATTTCTAACAATGGGGAGTTTTTAAACCAACTTTGCGTTAATGAGCGATACGCTTTATCGTTTGATGCCAGTTCTTTAACAACTTCCATTTCGGTTTTAGAATGCGACAACATATCAACAAAGTTATAAACGATAACATTCAGGTCGTTGTCTTTTAAACTCTTAAAGTTCTCAACAAGCTTTTTTCCGCCTTTGAGACTGGTTATCTTATTATAAGAGTAATTAACATGTGATAAGCCTAAACGCTTCAATTGTTCACGCAAAAAATCTTCTTCGTGCATATTTTTTCCACCTTCATCTGTGTCGTTTTTCCAATATTGTGGAAATAACTTCTCCATATCACTTGGCATTAATCCAGAGAATATGGCATTACGTGCATATTGCGTTGCGGTCGGCAGAATACTATAAAATGAAGCTTCTGAGGCTTTTTTGTAATAATTATTGACTATAGGTTCAAAAGCACGCCATTGATCATAACGCAAATTATCTATCACCACTAAAAGTGTAGGCTGCTTATCGCTAAGCTCAGGAACGACTTTTTCTTTAAAAAGATTATGCGACATTAATGGTGCATCTGCACCAGGTTGAAACCAATCGGTGTAATTTTTTTCTATAAACTTGCCAAATTGAGAGTTGGCTTCATTTTTTTGAGACTCAAGGATTTGAGTCATCCCAATATCCTCAATATTTTCGAGCTCTAATTCCCAATAAATCAATTTTTGATAAAGGTCTGCCCATTCTTCAAAGGTATTAACCATAGACAAATCCATAGCAATCTTTCTAAATTCTTGCTGATAATTAGAAGTTGTTTTTTCTGAAATTAAGCGTGAATGGTCTAAATTCTTTTTTAAACTCAATAAGATCTGATTAGGATTTACAGGCTTAATCAAGTAATCGGCAATCTTACTACCAATGGCTTCTTCCATAATATATTCCTCTTCACTTTTGGTAATCATCACTACAGGAAGATTAGGGCGACGTTCTTTTAACTCATTTAGAGTTTCAAGACCTGTAAGTCCCGGCATATTTTCATCTAAGAACACAATATCAAAGTTGGTGTCACCAATAACTTCTAAAGCTTCAGTACCACTTTGGCAGGTAGAGACGTTGTAGTCCTTTTTCTCCAAAAAGAGAATATGAGGTTTTAAAAGGTCAATTTCATCATCTACCCAGAGAATATTTATAGTGTTCATGTATATTTGTTTTTTGATTAATAAATTTCTGACGTTTGCCAAATAACAAACTTAAAATATTTAACGACCCAATTTACGGTTTTATTACAATCCCTAATACGCTTGTTTTTGATTTAATAGAGCACAAATATTTTCAAAGGCTGCGTCGTATTAGCCAAATGGGTATGTCGTATTTAGTATATCCAGGCGCACATCATACACGTTTTCATCATGCATTGGGTAGTATGTACCTCATGCAAAAAGCGGTGAATGTACTTCGTTTTAAAGACATTACAATTTCTAGCGATGAAGAAACAGCACTTTATGTCGCTATTTTATTGCATGATATTGGACATGGCCCTTTTTCTCATGCCATGGAGCATAGTATCGTAAATGAGATTTCCCACGAGGAGATTTCATTGGCTTTTATGGAGAAATTAAATTCTGAATTTAACGGAAGTTTAACCTTAGCCATTGAAATATTTAAAGGCGAATATCACAGACGCTTTATGTGTCAGCTTATTTCAAGTCAATTAGATATGGATCGAGCAGATTATCTAAAACGCGATAGTTTTTATACTGGTGTAGCAGAAGGAAATATTAACAGCGAGCGTTTAATAACAATGCTCAATGTTGTTAATGATGAATTAGTTATTGAAGAAAAAGGCATTTATAGTGTTGAAAAATTCTTGATTGCTAGACGCTTTATGTATTGGCAAGTGTATTTGCATAAAACAGGATTAGTTGCAGAGCAGATGCTAACAAGAGTGTTGCAAAGAGCAAAAGAACTGGTAAAAAAAGGAGGAAACCTTGACGCAAGTGAGCCTTTAATGTACTTTCTTAGAAATGATATTAATCTATCAAATTTTGATAATGAAAGTTTGGAGATTTTTTCAAGATTAGATGATTACGATATTGTATCTGCAATGAAATCATGGCAATATCATGATGATTTTGTTCTTAAAAATTTATGCGACATTATAATTAATAGAGATTTACTTAAAATAAAACTCAAGAATAATCCAATTAAAATTTCAAGTTTAAAAGGCCGTAAAGAAGCTTTAATGAATGAATATAATATCACAGAAGCTGAGGCTAAGTATTTTGTATTTAATGGTAAAATCACAAATCAGGCTTATAAAAAATCCAAAGAGCAGATAAATATTTTGTTTAAAACGGGAAAAGTAAAGGATATTATAAAGGCTTCAGACCAATTAAACCTTAAGGCTTTGAGCAAACCAGTAACTAAATATTATATCTGTTACCCTAAAAACAAAATGTAAGACATTTTTTCTATTTTTGCGTGACCAACCATAAGCTTAAACAAAACAGTTGAAATTTACAGCAGAACAGATAGCCGGTATTTTAGAAGGAACAGTAATTGGAGACTCAAATGTTGAAGTTTCTACCTTAGCTAAGATAGAAGAAGGCACAGAAGGTTCTTTAACTTTCTTAGCAAATCCTAAATACAAACCTTTTATATATTCTACAAAAGCGTCCATAACAATCGTCAATTCGGATTTTGAACCTGAGGAAGACTTATCGACAACTTTAATCAAAGTTGAAGATGCCTATAAAGCATTTACAAAGTTGTTAGAGTATTACAATCAGATTAAACTCAATAAATCTGGTATAGAAAACCCATCTTATATTTCTGAATCAGCAAAAGTTGGAGAGAATGTTTATGTAGGCGCATTTTCTTATATAGGTAATAATGTAAGACTTGGTGATAATGTAAAAGTATTTCCTAACTCATACATTGGTGATAATGTAGTCGTTGGAGACAATACTATTATTTTCTCTGGTGGTAAGATATATTCGGAATGTGTAATTGGCAATGACTGTGTTATCAACTCTGGAGCTATTATCGGAGCGGATGGCTTTGGATTTGCACCTGATGAAAATGGCGAATATTCTAAAGTACCACAAATAGGTAATGTTATTTTAGAAGATAATGTAGACATAGGTGCAGGAACCACAATAGATAGAGCCACTTTAGGTTCTACAGTTATAAGAAAAGGCGTTAAGCTAGATAACCAAATACAGATTGCTCATAATGTAGAAATTGGAAAGAATACAGTAATTGCTGCACAAACGGGTATTGCCGGTTCGACCAAAATTGGCGAGAATTGTCAAATTGGAGGACAAGTTGGTATTGTAGGGCATATTACGATAGGTAATAATGTAAAAATACAAGCTCAGTCAGGTATAGGAAGAAGTATTAAAGACAATGAAGTGCTTCAAGGATCACCAGCATTAGCTTATGGCGATTATAATAAATCTTATGTGCATTTCAAGAATTTGCCTAAGATTGTGAAAAATATAAACGATTTAGAAAAGAAATTAAATGGCGATAGTTAAAACTCAAGTCAAACAAAAAACTATTGAAAAAGAAGTCAGCCTTCAAGGTGTTGGACTTCATACAGGACATAATGTTACTTTAGTTTTTAAATCTGGAGCTCCAAACACTGGATTTGTTTTTGAGCGCGTAGATTTAGAGGGCAGTCCAAAAATTGAAGCAGATGCCAATTATGTTACAAATACTCAGCGTGGAACCTGTTTAGAAAAAAATGGTGTTACTATTCAAACTTGCGAGCATGTTTTAGCTGCTTTAGTAGGTTTAGATATTGATAATGCTATTATAGAGCTTAATGCTTCAGAACCGCCAATTATGGATGGTTCATCAAAGTTTTTTATTGAATCTCTTGAAAAAGCTGGAATAGTAGAACAAGATACAGCCAGAGAAGAGTATGTAGTTACGGAAGTTGTTTCATATTCTGATGAAGAAACTGGAAGTGAAATTATATTAATGCCCGCAACGAGTTACCAAATTACTACAATGGTAGACTTTGGCACCAAGGTTTTAGGGACACAAAATGCGACCTTAAATAAGATTTCAGATTTTAAAACTGAAATTGCAGATTCAAGAACATTTAGTTTCCTTCATGAAATCGAAATGCTATTAGAACATGGATTAATCAAAGGAGGCGACTTAAATAATGCTATAGTATATGTAGATAAAGAATTATCTCCAGAAACTATGGATAGACTTCGAGTAGCATTTAAAAAAGATAAGATTGCTGTAAAGCCAAATGGCATATTAGATAACCTAACATTACATCATCCTAACGAAGCTGCAAGGCACAAATTACTTGATGTTTTAGGTGATTTGGCATTAATAGGTACTCGTATTAGAGGAAAAGTAATTGCAAACAAACCTGGACATTTTGTAAATACTCAGTTTGCAAAGAAAATGTCTAAGATTATTAAAAACGAAAGACGTAACAATGTCCCAACTGTAGATTTGAATTCAACACCTTTAATGGATGTTAATCAGATTATGGATATGTTACCACACAGACAACCATTCCTACTTCTAGATAAAGTATTTGAACTTTCTGAAAGCCATGTCATTGGTATGAAAAATGTAACCATGAATGAAGAGTTTTTCAAAGGACATTTTCCAGGAGCACCAGTTATGCCAGGGGTATTAATTGTTGAAGCTATGGCACAAACAGGAGGAATATTAGTGCTAAGTACTGTACCTGACCCTGAAAATTACTTGACGTTCTTTATGAAGATTGACAAAGTAAAATTCAAACAGAAAGTTGTGCCTGGAGATACACTTATCTTCAAGTGCGATTTAATTACACCAATTCGTAGAGGTATTTGTCATATGCAAGGTTATGCTTATGCAAATGGTAAACTATGTGCAGAGGCCGAATTAATGGCGCAAATTTCAAAAGTAAAGTAAAATGAACCGAGCAAATCTAAAATTATTATTGATTGCGGATAAGCTGATAGGCGAACACATTTTCTCCTATTTATTAAAAATAAAATTAAGAAAATGAACCAACCTTTAGCTTACGTACATCCTGGGGCAAAAATTGCAAAGAATGTAGTCATTGAGCCTTTTACAACGATACATAACAATGTGGTTATTGGAGAAGGGACATGGATTGGGAGTAATGTTACCATTATGGAAGGTGCACGTATTGGGAAGAATTGCAATATTTTCCCTGGTGCAGTAATTTCTGCGGTGCCTCAAGATTTAAAGTATAATGATGAAGATACAACTGTAGAAATTGGAGACAATGTAACCATTAGAGAATGTGTTACTATTAACAGAGGTACAGCTGACAGAATGAAAACTGTTATTGGTAATAATTGTCTAATAATGGCGTATTGTCATATTGCTCATGATTGTATTGTAGGTAATAATTGTATTTTTTCAAATAATAGCACATTAGCTGGTCACATAACAGTAGGCGATTATGTTATTTTAGCAGGTATGACAGCTGTTCATCAATTCGTGTCTGTTGGTAATCATGCTTTTGTAACTGGAGGTTCTTTAGTAAGAAAAGATGTGCCACCATATGTAAAAGCAGCACGAGAACCATTATCTTATGTTGGGATTAATTCGGTAGGTTTAAGACGAAGAGGCTATACAACAGAAAAGATTAGAGAGATTCAGGATATTTACCGTTTACTATACCAAAAACAGTATAATAATACTCAAGCTTCAGAAATTATTGAAGCAGAAATGGAAGCAACTTCAGAACGTGATGAAATTCTGCAGTTTATCAAGAATTCTCATCGTGGTATCATGAAAGGATACTTCAAATCAAACTAAAAAATAACTAAGTAACATAAATATGGCAAGTACTTCAGATATCCGTAATGGATTATGTATTAAATACAATAACGACATTTATAAGATTATAGAATTTCTTCATGTAAAACCAGGTAAAGGTCCAGCATTTGTGAGAACCAAATTAAAAAGTGTCACTTCAGGAAAGGTATTAGATAATACGTTTTCGGCAGGTCATAAGATTGAAGATGTCCGTGTTGAAACTCATAAATTTCAGTTTTTATATAATGATGGAGATTTCTATCATTTTATGAATGAAGCTGATTATTCTCAAATTCAGCTAACAGAAAGTGCACTTGATAAGTCAGAATTGATGAAAGAAGGTGAAGTTGTGACTATTCAAATCAATACAGAGGATAATATGCCTTTATCTGTAGATTTGCCAGCAACAGTTATTCTAGAGATTACAGCAACAGAGCCAGGAGTAAAAGGTAATACAGCTACAAATGCAACAAAACCAGCTACTGTAGAAACCGGTGCAACAGTTAATGTTCCTTTATTTATAAATGAAGGTGATAAGATTAAGGTTGAAACTGAAAAGGGTACCTATAAAGAAAGAATTAAGGAATAAAGAAATGAAAATTTTACGGATAGCTTTTGTTTTGTCATTGTTTATCAATACAAGTTGCATTCAGATGTTGAGTGAAGCTACCAAAGAGATTTCTAATTCTTCATATGAAGCTTCTGAAACTACATCAGAAGGTGCGTATAAAACTGTTACTATTGACAGCTTGTATCAATTAGATGTTCCTAAATACATGAAGGATATGCCTAGTCTTCATCCTGAAGCTTCATTAGAATACGCTAATATTTATAAAGAGACTTATTCTGTGGTAATCCATGAAGATAAACAGTATTTTGTTGACATTTTTAAAGAGATTGATGAATATAATGATTCATTGTCAGTATTAGAAAATTATACTATTGTTCAAAAAAAGTCTTTAAAAGAGTCACTTATTAAAACAAGGATTCAAGACTATGGTCTTTCTGAAATAAACGGAATACCTGCACGTCAAATAAAAGTTTTTGGAACTGTAGAGGGTATTGATGCATTTTATATTATTGCCTTTGTTGAAGGTAAAGATAATCTGTATATGATAATGAATTGGACATTAGAGAATAGAAAAGATAAATATGAAAATGCTTTTGAATACATTAATGGGACATTTAAAATAATTTAGATATGAGATTCCCAAAAGCATATAAGTTAAAAGAAATTGCAGAAATCATCGATTCTAAATATGTTGGAGCTGATGATTTTTCTGTTCTTGGCATGAACGAAATTCATGTTGTAGAGGCTGGCGATATCGTTTTTGTTGACCACCCAAAATACTATGACAAAGCTCTAAATTCTGCAGCGACTATTATTCTTATTAACAAAGAAGTAGATTGTCCCGATGGCAAAGCATTACTAATCTCAGAGGACCCTTTTAGAGATTTTAATAGACTCACAGATACATTTAAACCTTTTATTAATGCAGTTTCTTCAATTTCTGACTCTGCAACTGTTGGTGAAAATTCAGTTATTCAACCAAATGCATTTATTGGGCATAACGTAACTATTGGTAATAATTGCCTAATTCATGCTAATGTTAGTATCTATGATGACACTATCATCGGAGATAATGTAACCATTCATTCTGGTACTGTACTAGGTGCTAATGCCTTTTACTATAAAAAACGTACAGAAGGCTACGACCGTTTAAAGTCGAGTGGAAGGGTTGTTATAAAAAACCATGTAGATATTGGTGCATCTTGCACAATCGATAGAGGTGTTACTGCAGATACTACTATAGGAGAAGGCTCAAAATTAGACAATCAAATACAAGTAGGCCATGACACAGTAATTGGGAAGAATTGCTTGATAGCCTCACATACTGGAATTGCTGGATGTGTTGTTATAGAAGATGATGTCACTATATGGGGACAAGTTGGTATTACTAGCGGTATTACAATAGGTGCAAAAACTGTTATTTCCGCTAAAGCTGGAGTAAGTAAATCTTTAGAAGGCGGAAAGCATTATTTTGGTATTCCGGCTGAAGATTTCAGAACAAAATACAAGGAAATAGCTTCTATAAAACAGATTCCGGAAATATTGGAAAAACTTAAAAACCTAAATATTAAATAATGTCAGCAAAAAAACTCCTCGAACAATTTTATAGTTCAGATGTTGCAAATAATGAAACTCTGGTTGCTGATTATTTTCACAAAGATTGTGAGTTACATTGGAACAGTAGTAGCGGTTTCGCATTATTGAAATATGATGATATAGTCTCATTTTTTGAAGGTGTGAGAGCATCGTATAATAGCTTAAGATTTTTGCACACTCATCTTTTAGAGAATGATAATCACGTCACAAGTCGTCATCACTTGTATGCGCAAACTATTGAGCAACCAAACGAAGAAATTTTACTAGCCCATTTTATTGCTATTTGGGAAGTTAAAGATGGTAAGCTTTATCGTTGTTATGAGTTAAGCCAATTAGCAGATGAGAAAACTATAAATTCTTAAAATAATATTTAAAAACACTTCGTTAATACGTATCAAAAGACTTATTTTTGCAACGTTTTAAACGAATAAAAATTCTAAATTAAATGAGCGTTTTAGTTAATAAAGATTCTAATATAATTGTACAAGGTTTTACTGGTAGCGAAGGTACTTTTCATGCTGGTCAAATGATAGAATACGGCACAAATGTTGTAGGTGGTGTGACACCAGGAAAAGGTGGGCAAACCCATCTTGACAGACCAGTTTTTAATACAGTTTCTGAAGCTGTAGAAAAAGTAGGAGCAGATACAAGCATTATTTTTGTTCCGCCAGCATTTGCTGCAGATGCAATTATGGAAGCTGCTGACGCCGGCATCAAAGTAATCATTACTATTACAGAAGGTATCCCAGTTGCGGATATGATTAAAGCTGCTGATTATATTAAAGACAGAAATTGCCGTTTAGTTGGTCCAAACTGTCCAGGCGTTATAACACCAGGTGAAGCTAAAGTTGGTATTATGCCAGGATTTGTTTTTAAATCAGGAAAAGTTGGTATAGTTTCAAAATCTGGAACATTAACTTATGAAGCTGCAGACCAAGTTGTAAAACAAGGATTAGGAATTACAACAGCGATTGGTATTGGTGGTGACCCAATTATCGGTACAACAACAAAAGAAGCTGTTGAACTTTTAATCAATGATCCAGAAACTGAAGCTGTTGTAATGATTGGTGAAATTGGAGGTCAATTAGAAGCTGACGCTGCAGAATGGTATAAGAATAGCGGTAGTCATAAGCCAGTAATTGGTTTTATCGCTGGAGAAACTGCACCTGCAGGACGTACAATGGGTCATGCTGGAGCTATAGTTGGAGGTAGTGATGATACAGCCCAAGCTAAAAAGAAAATTATGAGAGCATGTGGAATACACGTTGTAGATTCTCCTGCTGAAATAGGAAAGAAAGTAGCTGAAGTATTAGGCTAATCTTATTATAACACTGTTAAAAACCTTACAAAATCTTGTAAGGTTTTTTTATTTCATGCAATTTGTAATTTATATATTTGAAATACATAAGTATTAATCATAGACTATCTAACCATATGAAATTATTAGAAGGTAAAACAGCAATCATAACAGGAGCTTCAAGAGGCATTGGAAAAGGTATTGCAGAGATTTTTGCAGAGCATGGTGCAAATGTTGCATTTACATACAGTTCTTCCGTTGAAGCGGCAAACGAACTTGAAAAAGATTTGAATTCAAAAGGAATCAAAGCAAAAGGGTACCAAAGTAATGCTGCTAGTTTTGATCAAGCTCAAAAATTAGCTGAAGATGTTTTAGAAGATTTTGGAGGTATAGACATATTAATTAACAACGCAGGTATAACTAAGGATAACTTGTTAATGCGTATGGGAGAGGAAGATTTTGATAAGGTGATTGAAGTCAACCTTAAGTCTGTATTTAACATGACCAAAGCTGTGCAACGCACTATGCTAAAACAACGTAAAGGTTCTATCATTAACATGAGTTCTGTTGTTGGCGTCAAGGGTAATGCTGGTCAGACCAATTATGCAGCTTCAAAAGCAGGTATTATTGGGTTTTCAAAATCTGTAGCTTTAGAGCTTGGCTCGAGAAATATTAGAAGTAATGTCATTGCACCTGGTTTTATTGAAACCGAAATGACAGCAAAACTAGATGAGGAAACTGTAAAAGGTTGGAGAAACGCAATTCCTTTGAAACGTGGAGGTACTCCTGAAGATATTGCAAATGCTTGTGTGTATTTAGCGAGTGATTTAAGTGCTTATGTCACTGGACAAACGCTTAATGTTGACGGAGGAATGTTAACTTAATTCAAAAGATTTCGAAAAATGAAAAGAAGTGTTCTATTATTATTATTCGTTTTTAATGTTCAAGCAATTTTTGCACAAAATTCTGATTGGATTAAAATAAAAGACAATGATGCGGCTTATATCATAAATTTTCCAAGCCAACCTGAAAAAGCAGATCAGGATGTACCTACTGATAAAGGAACTGTAAAAATGTACACATATACTTTGCAGACTACTGATGACACAAATATTATATACATGTCATCATTTACTGAGTATCCAAATTCATTTTTTCCTAATAAACTAGAATCTGCAGAAATGCAAAATGAAGTTCTAGACAATAGTGTAAATGGTGCAGTAACAAATACTAAAGGCACCTTAGCCTCAGAAAAGAAAATATTTTTGAATGGATATAGAGGTAGGATGATTAAGATTTCTATTGAGGGAGGCTTTATAATACAAATGAAAGTCATCTTAGTGGGTATTAAACTATATCTAGCACAAGTTATTTACACAGAAGAAAATGAAGATAACTTAAATTCAAAACGTTTTTTTGACTCCTTAGAGTTGATAAATGTAAAACCGTAGTAATCTTCTTTAAATTTATGACTATGAAAAAAATATTTTTTGCATTAGTAGCTATTGTATTTATAACAGGTATAAGTTTTTCACAAGATTGGGATAGGTATAAATCTGATGATTTAGCTTTTATTGCTAATTTCCCTAGTGAACCAAAGCGCTCTGTTCAAAAAATTAATACAGCAGTTGGAGAATTAGACATGCATATGGTAATGTATTCTCCATCAATTTTACCCGATGATAATGCAGTATATTCTGTAATTCGTTCAGACTACCCTGAAGATCAGTTTGAAGGTGTGGATTCAGATTACAAAAATAATGTTTTAGATGGTGCTGTTGAAGGCGCAGTAAGTAATGTAAATGGCGCACTGCTTTATGATAAAAAAATAAAGCATAACGGTTATCCTGGAAGGGAAATTAAGATTGAAATCTCAATGGGTTATATGTATATAAATGCATATCTCGTTGATAATGTGATGTTTATATCTCAAGTTGTCTGTGTAAAGTCTAATGACGGCAATGCTAGTATTGAGCGATTCCTGAATTCATTTGATATTTTAAAAGTAAAATAACTATTGGCAAACAGCATAATTGTATATCTTATACTATCTGGAATATTAGCGCTTTTACTAGCGCTTTTTCAGTATGTCTATAAGGCTAAGTATACCAAGTATAGGTATGTGTTAACTGTTCTTAGGTTTGTAACAGTTTTTAGTATGCTATTGCTTTTAATAAACCCGAAATTTGAAGCTGTAAGTTATTATGAAGAAAAGCCAAATCTCATAATAGCTCTTGATAATTCAGAATCTATTGCTTATTTAAAACAAGATGAAATTGCTCGACAGATTTATGATGATGTATCTACTAACGCACGTTTGCTGGATAGATTTAATATAGAAACATACAAGTTTGGTAACACAACATCACCATTAGACTCAATTAGTTTTAAGGATAACCAGTCAAATTTTTCTAGTTTTTTTAAAAGCTATAATGAACTATATAAAGGACAAATTGCACCAGTAATACTAATTTCGGATGGTAACCAGACTTTAGGTAACGATTATATGTATTCTGCAAAGAAAAACAAGCAAGCCATGTTTCCTGTTATTTTGGGTGACACGACAAGTTTTTCAGACTTAAGGTTACAGCAAGTCAATGTCAATCGTTTTGCATACCTCAAAAATCGCTTTCCTGTAGAAGTTATTGTCAATTATTCGGGAGAGAAAAGTGTTACTAGTCAACTCAGAATTCGCTCAGGAAATGTGGTTTTATTTACTAAAAATATCACTTTAGATAATTCAAAACCATCAGAGATAATAAATACAACACTAAATGCAAGTCAAGTTGGTGTTAGAACTTATAAGGTAGAAATATTACCTCTTGAGAACGAAAAAAACAAGGTCAATAATTACAAAAATTTCGGCGTAGAAATCATTGATCAGAAGACAAATATTGCACTTATTGCTGATGGTTTACATCCAGATTTAGGAGCCCTGAAGAAGTCTATAGAAAGTAATGAGCAGCGTAGTGTTACGATTTTAAAACCTAATGATGCAATTTTAAAACTAAATGATTTTCAATTAGTTATATTATATCAACCGACTAATGACTTTAGCAATGTATTAGAGAGAATTTCTGAATTAAAACTCAATACATTTACTGTAACTGGTAATACTACAGATTTTGATATCGTAAATGATAGTCAGGCATACTTTTTTCAGGAAGTGACAAATCAATCGGAAGAATTTCAACCTGCAGTAAATACAAATTATGGCACATTTATAATTGACAATATTACATTTGATAATTATCCGCCATTACAATCTGAGTTTGGTATGGTGACGTTTAAAGTTCCTGAGGAAACATTATTATTTAAAACAGTGAATGGCGTTAATATAGACGCACCGCTTTTAAGCACTTTTGAAGCAGATGGTCAAAAACATGCCTTATTAAGTGGTGAAGGCATTTGGAGATGGCGAGTACAAAGTTACCTAGATACAGATGATTTTTCTAGTTTTGATAATTTCATTGGTAAATTGACGCAATACCTTAGCTCAAATAAGAAAAGAAATCGATTAAATCTAGATTATAAATCGTTTTATAATCAGAATGAAACCATTATTCTAAGCGCTCAATTTTTCAACAAGAATTATGAATTTGATGGCAATGCCAATCTACAAGTAGCATATAAAAACAATGATACTAATGAAACAAATACGCTACCATTATTACTTAAAAACGCTTCGTACAGAATAGATTTAAGCGGTATTTCACCAGGAGATTATAGTTTTACAGTTAAAAATCAAGATGAGCCAGTTTCAGCATCGGGTATATTTAAAGTTTTGGAATACAATGTAGAACAGCAATTCTTAAACGCAGATGTAACAAAGCTTAACAGTTTAGCGACTAGTACAAATGGTAAATCGTTTTATAGCAATCAAGCAAATAATCTTGTAGATAGTTTGCTTAATGATACGCGTTATGCAACAATTCAGAAAAGTAAACGTAATACAATACCAATAATAGATTGGAAATACTTACTTGGATTAATTGCTTTAGCCTTATCTTTGGAATGGTTTATAAGAAAATATAACGGATTAATTTAAAAAATAAAGACATGGAAAAATTACCAAAAATTGGATTACCTATTTTAATAGCAGTAGTCGTATTAATAATATTAATAGCTAAATCTGCTGTAACTATAGGACCGGGTGAAGGTGGTGTTATTTTTGAGCGCTTAGGAAATGGTATTAATACCGAAAAAACTTACGGGGAAGGTTTTCATGTTGTTGCTCCTTGGAATGATATGATTATTCGCAAAGTTAGACAGCAGTCAATTTCAGATAATATGAATGTACTTTCTGTAAATGGATTAGAGGTTAAAGTTAACGGTACAATTTGGTACGAGCCTGAATATAGTAACTTGGGTAAGCTTATTAAAACTAAAGGGGAAGATTATGAAAACGAACTTTTAGACCCAGCTATTAATGCAGCAGCAAGAAGTGTAGTTGGGCGTTATACACCAGAGCAATTATACTCAAGTAAAAGAGATGTTATTGAGCAAGAAATTTTAGATGAAGTCACTAAACTATTAGAAGGACAATTTTTAATAGTTAAAAGAGTTTTAGTTGAGGATGTTCAACTACCACCAACAATTAAGGATGCTATTGAGCGTAAATTAAAACAAGAACAGGAGTCTTTGGAGTACGAATTTAGATTGGTTACTGCGGACAAAGAAGCACAAAAGCAGCGTATCGAAGCACAAGGTAAAGCAGATGCAAACAAAATCTTAAGTGCTTCTTTAACGGATAAAATTCTACAGGATAAAGGTATAGAAGCTACTACAAAATTAGCAGAATCTCCTAATAGCAAGGTAGTTATCATTGGTTCTGGCGAAAGCGGAATGCCTATTATTCTAGGAAATCAATAAAAGTTTGTTAAACACTTGGAATTGTAATAAATTTTTCTGAAAATTTGTTTCAACAAAAAAAGACATGACTATTACTCAATTACATCATCATTTTCATTTAATCGCTCAAGCGAGGTGAAGATGTATTGAATAATTTCAAAATATATTTAAAAACCCGTTTGATAAATTCAGATGGGTTTTTTGTTTTTAAAGCGCATCTATTTTTCAGACTTTTCCAACTTAAAAATGAATAAATTAAAAATTGCAGTGCAAAAATCGGGTCGACTTAACGAAGACTCAATGAAAATTTTAAAAGCTATTGATATTTCTGTAGACAACGGCAAAGACCAGCTCAAAGCATCGGCCAGAAACTTTCCTTTAGAGGTCTTTTACCTTAGAAACGGCGACATACCTCAATATTTAAGAGATGGCGTTGTAGATGCAGCCATAATTGGCGAAAACGTATTGATTGAAAAAGGAAATGACTTAACCATCGTTGAGCGTTTAGGTTTTTCAAAATGCAAAGTGTCTATTGCTGTCCCAAAATCTTCAAACGCTAAAAGTTTAAAAGACTTAGAAGGAAAACGTATCGCAACATCATATCCAAATACGGTCAATCAATTTTTGGATAAAGCAAGGGTTAATGCTAATCTCCACATAATTAACGGCTCGGTTGAAATTGCTCCCAACATTGGTCTAGCAGATGGCATTTGTGACATTGTTTCTAGTGGAAGCACCTTGTTCAAGAACGGCTTAAAAGAAATTGAAGTTCTGCTTAAATCTGAAGCTGTGTTAGCGACTTCCCCTATGATTTCTGAAGAAAATCAAGCAATTATAAATAAGATACAATTCCGTTTAAAGTCTGTTTTACGAGGAAGAGAAAACAAATACGTATTACTTAATGCACCAAATGAAAAACTAGACGAAATCGTAAATATACTACCAGGTATGAATAGCCCAACAATTTTGCCTCTTGCAAAAGAAGGCTGGAGTTCGTTGCACTCGGTAATCAATAAAAATGATTTTTGGAATGTTATTGATGAACTCAAAATCAATGGAGCTGAAGGTATTCTTGTTTGCCCAATTGAAAATATGGTATTATAATGAAGTTATTTGAAAATCCTAAACGCCAAGATTGGGTTGATATCCTAAAGCGCCCAACCAAAACAGTTGAAGATATTGAAGCTACAGTTATTGAAGTTTTTAATACTATTGAAGAAACTGGTGATATTGCTGTCAAGAATTATACATCAAAGTTTGATAATGTAGATGTAGATAACATAGAAGTATCTTTTGACGATATTCTAGCTGCTAAATCTAAGTTGTCAGAAGAATTAAAAGAAGCCATTCAATTTGCAAAATCTAATATCAGTAAATTTCATTCTGCACAAAAAACAGATAGATTATCTGTTGAAACCACAAAAGGTGTTATTTGTTGGCAAGAAAAGCGCGCAATAGATAAAGTTGGATTATATATTCCTGGTGGTACGGCACCATTATTTTCTACTATTTTAATGCTTGCTATACCTGCAAAAATTGCAGGTTGTAGAGATATTATATTATGTACACCACCAAATAAAGAAGGTAAAGTAGCTGATGAAATTTTATATACTGCACAGTTATGTGGTATCAATAAAGTCCTAAAAGTTGGTGGAATACAAGCTATTGCTGGAATGACTTTCGGAACTGAGTCCATTCCAAAAGTTTATAAAATCTTTGGTCCAGGAAATCAATATGTTACTGTTGCTAAACAATTAGCTACAAAATATGGTGTAGCTATCGATATGCCGGCTGGTCCTAGTGAATTGATGATTGTTGCAGATGATAGTGCTAATGCACGTTATGTAGCTTCAGATTTATTGAGTCAGGCAGAACATGGTACAGACAGTCAGGTTATTCTTGTAACCAACTCTAAAACTTTACTAGAAGAAGTTAGCTTAGAAGTTAAAAATCAGATTTTAGATTTACCGCGTAAAACTATAGTTGAACAAGCTATTAAAAATTCAAAAACAATATTATTTGATAATGACATGTATAACCTTCTTGATATTATCAATGTTTATGCTCCAGAGCATTTAATTTTAGTGGTAAAAGATGAAGATTATTTTACATATAACATTAGGAATGCTGGCTCGGTGTTTATTGGTAACTATACGCCAGAAAGTGCTGGCGATTATGCCTCAGGTACTAATCATACGTTACCAACGAATGGTTTTTCTAAAGCATACTCTGGCGTAAATTTAGATAGCTTTCAAAAGAGTATAACATTTCAGAAAATATCCAAAAAAGGCATTCAGAATATTGGTAATGTTATTGAACTAATGGCAGAAGCTGAAGGTTTGCAAGCACACAAAAATGCAGTTACATTAAGATTAAAAGATTTAGAATCATGAACATAGAAAATCTTTTAAGGGAAAATATTAAAAACCTAAAAGCGTATTCTTCAGCAAGAGATGAATATACCGAAGTTTCTAATGAGATGATATTTATTGATGCAAATGAAAATCCATTTGAGTCAGAGGTAAATAGATATCCCGATCCGCAACAGACAATAGTCAAGTCCAGATTAAGTGAATTAAAAACTATTCCAATAAATCAAATATTATTAGGTAACGGTAGTGACGAAGTTTTAGATTTGATTTTAAGAGCGTTTTGTGAACCAAATCAAGATAATATTATCACATTACCACCAACTTATGGCATGTATTCTGTACTAGCAAATCTTAATGCTATAGCCATTATAGAAGTGATTTTAGACACAAATTTTGAACCAAATGTTGACGACATTCTAGAAGCTCAGAATAAGAATTCAAAGATTCTATTCTTATGTTCCCCAAATAATCCAACAGCAAATAGTTTTGAAGCTTCAAAAATTGAAGAATTGCTAAACGGATTTAAAGGAATAGTTGTAATAGATGAAGCTTATATTGATTTTTCAAACCAAGAGAGTTGGTTAAGTCGATTAGATGAGTTCCCAAACCTTGTGGTGACGCAAACGCTTTCAAAAGCCTATGGTTTAGCTGGAATTCGATTAGGAATTTGCTACGCTTCCGAGGAAATTATTGCAGTTCTTAATAGAATAAAACCACCATACAACATCAACGAGCTAACTCAAAAGGCCGCTCTCAATCGATTAAATACAATTGAAACAGTTAATTCCGAAGTCAAAATGATTCTTGAACAACGAGAACATTTATTAGAAGCATTGAATACTATCAGTTTCGTAGAAAAAGTATATACATCTGATGCAAATTTTCTATTGGTTAAAGTTGATGATGCAAATCAACGTTACGACCAATTAATTGAAAAAGGTATTGTTGTTCGTAATAGAACTACTCAGCCTTTATGTGAAAACTGTTTGAGATTTACAGTTGGCACAGAAGTAGAGAACCAAAAACTAATAAAGACATTAAACCAATTATAATGAAGCCTGTATTATTCATAGACAGAGACGGAACACTAATAAAAGAGCCAGCTGACGAACAAATCGATTCTTTTGAAAAGCTTGAATTTTACCCTAAAGTATTCCAATACTTAAGTAAAATCGTCAAAGAACTCAACTTCGAAATCGTTATGATTACAAATCAAGATGGTTTAGGAACTGAAGTATATCCTGAAAACACCTTTTGGCCAGTTCATAATTTTGTTGTAAAAACTTTTGAAGCAGAAGGTATTATTTTCAAAGAACAATTCATTGATAGAACCTTTGCAAAAGACAATGCGTCAACTCGTAAACCAAATACTGGGTTATTAACGAAATATTTTTCTGAGGATTATGACTTAGAAAACTCTTTTGTTATCGGAGATAGATTAACCGATGTGGAATTGGCTAAAAATCTAAATGCAAAAGGGATTTTCATAAACGATAACACCAATTTGGGTACAGATGAAGTCACTGTGAGTGGTAATGAATTAGAACAGTATATAGCTTTAGAAACCAACGATTGGGAAGTTATTTATAGATTTCTAAAAACGACTGAACGTGTTGGTTCTATTGAAAGAAACACTAATGAGACTAAAATCAAGATAGATTTAAACCTCGATGGTACAGGAAAGAGTAATATCGATACAGGTATTGCCTTTTTTGACCACATGTTAGACCAAATTGCACGTCATGGTCAAATGGATTTAAATATTAAAGTAGATGGAGATTTAGAAGTAGATGAACATCACACCATAGAAGATACAGCAATTGCTTTAGGCGAAGTGTTTGCAACAACCTTAGGTAATAAATTAGGTATAGAACGCTATGGATTTTCTTTGCCAATGGATGATTGTTTGGCACAAGCTGCTATAGATTTTGGTGGTCGTAATTGGCTCGTTTGGGATGCCGATTTTAAACGCGAAATGATTGGCAAAATGCCTACAGAAATGTTTTACCACTTCTTTAAATCTTTTACTGATGGTGCAAAATGTAATTTGAATATTAAAGTTGAAGGCATTAATGAGCATCACAAGATAGAAGCCATTTTTAAAGCCTTTGCAAAAGCTATTAAAATGGCAGTAAAACAAGATTTTGAGAAAATGATTTTGCCATCAACAAAAGGTATGTTGTAATGAATTTAAAAATAGTTAATTACGGTGCTGGAAATATTAAGAGTATTCAGTTTGCATTTCAAAGATTAGGTTATGATGCAGTTCTAACCAATAATTCTGAAGAGATTATAGCTTCTGACAAAGTCATTTTTCCTGGTGTCGGTGAGGCGAGTTCAGCAATGAAAATGTTAAAAGATAGTGGATTAGATACTTTGATTCCACAATTAAAACAACCTGTTTTAGGTATATGTTTAGGCATGCAATTGATGTGCAATCATACGGAAGAAGGTAATACTAAAGGTCTCGGGATTTTTGATGTTGATGTAAAACGGTTTTCAAATGCGGTAAAAGTGCCTCAAATGGGATGGAACACTGTTAAGAATCTAAAATCAGATTTATTTAAAAATATTTCTGAGGGTGATTATATGTATTTGGTGCATAGTTATTATGCTGAAAATTGTGAAGAATCCATCGCAACTTCAGATTATAAAATCGAATATGCGTCAGCATTAGAAAATGACAATTTCTTTGGAGTACAGTTTCACCCTGAGAAAAGTAGTAAAGCAGGAGCACAGTTATTACAAAACTTTTTAGACTTATAATATGAGAATTATACCAGCAATAGATATCATAAACGGTCAATGTGTGCGATTGACAAAAGGAGATTATAACACCAAGAAAGTATATAACACAAACCCTTTGGAAGTCGCTAAACAATTTGAAGCTTCAGGTATTGAATACTTGCACCTTGTAGATTTAGATGGTGCAAAAGCTAAGCATATTGTTAATTACAAAGTCTTGGAGCAGATTGCTTCTAAAACGAGATTGAAAATTGATTTTGGTGGTGGATTAAAGTCTAATGAAGATTTAAACATTGCATTTAATAATGGCGCAAGACAGATAACAGGTGGTAGTATTGCTGTGAGCGACAGGGAAACTTTCGAAGGCTGGTTATCAAAATATGGACCACAAAAAATAATTTTAGGAGCCGACAGTAACGACGGTAAAATTGCTATAAACGGCTGGCAAGACAATAGTAAAGAAGAAGTGGTCTCGTTTATAAAAGACTATCAGCGAAAGCACATACAGTATGTTATTTGTACAGACATTTCAAAAGATGGTATGCTAGAAGGTCCCTCAATTGAGCTTTACAAAACAATTATAAACACCTGTAGTAGTAAAAGTGGTGCACAATCTATAAAACTTATAGCGTCTGGTGGAGTTTCAGATATTAAAGACCTGCAAGATTTAAAAGCTATTGGATGTGAAGGCGTCATTATAGGAAAAGCCATTTACGAAAATAGAATTAGTTTAAAACAGTTAGAAGAGTTTATATAATATGCTTACAAAACGAATTGTTCCTTGTTTGGATATTAAAAATGGACGTACTGTAAAAGGTGTCAACTTTGTGGATTTAAGAGATGCTGGCGACCCAGTGATTTTAGCAAAGCAATATGCTGAATTAGGTGCTGACGAATTGGTGTTTTTGGATATTGCTGCAACACTAGAAAACAGAAAAACCATGCAGGATATGGTTTTAAAAGTAGCTGAACAAGTAAATATTCCATTTACTGTTGGTGGTGGAATTTCTTCAGTAGCAGATGTAGACGCTTTGTTGCATTGCGGTGCGGATAAGGTGTCTATAAACTCATCAGCAGTAAAGCGTCCAGAATTAATTAATGAATTATCAGATAAATTTGGAAGTCAATGTGTTGTTGTTGCTATTGATGCTAAACAAGTAGAAGGTGAGTGGTTTGTGCATTTGGCAGGCGGAACTATACCAACAGAAATTAAATTATTTGATTGGGCTAAGGAGGTGGAACAGAGAGGAGCAGGTGAAATATTATTTACATCGATGAATCATGATGGTACCAAAGCAGGATTTGCTAATGAAGCATTAGCCAAATTATCAGATTTGGTAAATATTCCAATTATAGCTTCTGGCGGAGCAGGAACTATGCAGCATTTTGTAGATACATTTATAGACGGAAAAGCTGACGCAGCATTAGCAGCTAGTGTGTTTCATTTTGGCGAAATACCAATCATAGAATTAAAAGAAGAATTAAAAAAACAGGGCATTCCTGTGAGATTATAAAAAACGAATGGAAAATATAGATTTCAATAAAAATGATGACGGATTAGTCCCAGCAATCATTCAAGATGCTTATACTAAAAATGTATTAATGTTAGGCTATATGAATGCTGAGGCATTTGAAAAAACTAAAACTACGGGCTTAGTAACCTTCTATAGTCGAACAAAAAACAGACTTTGGACCAAAGGTGAAGACAGTGGTAATGTGCTTAATTTAGTTGATATGAAACTAGACTGTGATAATGATACACTGTTGATTTCTGTAAATCCAGAAGGACCTACTTGTCATAAAGGTGCAGATACGTGTTGGAATGAAGATAATGATGAGTCTTTCGGCTTTATTTCAAAATTAGAAGATACTATATCGGCTAGAATTGAAAGTGCAGATTCTGAAACATCTTATGTTGCTTCTTTGTTTGCCAAAGGCATTAATAAAGTTGCACAGAAAGTAGGAGAAGAAGCTGTAGAAGTTGTTATTGAAGCAAAAGATAACAATAATAAATTATTCCTTGAAGAAAGTGCTGACTTACTATTTCATTACTTAATGCTATTGCAAGCCAAAGGTTTTAGGCTTAATGATGTGGTTAATGTCCTTCAAAAAAGAGAAAAATAAAAAAGCATCAGAGTTACTGATGCTTTATATAATAAAACTATAAGCTTAGCTTATATATCCTTTAGATGCCGAAAACTTTGCGAACCATGCTAAAAATAGTGCAAAGGCTATAATCATAACAGTCATTCCAATACTACTAGCGTAATCGTTAATTAATAAGTAACCCATCTGTACTACAACCGCAAGAAGCGATAAGTAAAATACAACAGTTGCCAGTTTTTTACGTAGCAGTAATAAAATGGATCCCAAAATACCTCCAAAAACCGCTATCGCAAATGCTGCTGTTATATATGAGGGTAAGTTTGCAGCAATTTCTATTTGTTCTTCAGAGTACATAGCTCTGTAAGTTTCAGTATTATATGCTTGATCAAGGTAAGCCTTAACTCCCATGCCGTTCCAGACTAGTGCTAATACACTTACAATCCAGAACCAAATTGGTGGTTTTGTTGTTGTCATAGTTAAATTGATTTAATTAGATTTATGTTTCAAGTTAAAAAAAATTTTGATTAGGTGATTTTCATGCAGTACTTTCGACCACGATATGGCATTTGACAAAAGATATTATTACCTCATAAAACTCCAGTATTTAGGATATCGCTTTCATGGTTGGCAAAAACAACCAGATGTAAAAACGATCCATCTAATGATTGACAGAACGCTTAAGTTTATTCTGAAAGATATTAGGTTTAAAACATTAGGAGCAGGGCGAACAGATGCCATGGTTTCTGCAAATGAAGCGGCATTGGAGTTGTTTATATACAATGTGCCAATTGAAAATTTTGATGAATTTTTAGAACTTTTTAATCATAATTTGCCCCAAGACATAAGAGCTTTAAGTATTAAAGAAGTCAATAAAGATTTTAATATTATTCAAGATTCTAAAATTAAGGAATACCATTATGTGTTTTCTGAAGGTCAAAAAAATCATCCGTTTTGCGCACCAATATTAACAACTATACTTGAGCCGTTAGATGTTGAACTTATGAAAAAAGGAGCTGAGCTCTTTAAAGGTACTCATTATTTTAAATCGTATTGCTATAAAGCATCTGTCAATGGAGAATTTGTAAGAACCATTGAAGATTGTGAGTTAACTGAAAATACAGATTATACTGCAAGTTTCTTTCCAGAAAAATCGTATGTGCTAAAAGTAAGAGGAAAAGGTTTTATGCGTAACCAAATACGCTTAATGTTTGGTGTATTGATTAAGTTGGGTAGAGGAGAAGTGACATTAGATTATATAAAAATGTCTTTATCAGATGATAGTACAGAAGTTATGGATTACATAGCGCCAGCATCAGGATTAATCTTGCATTCTATAGATTTTGAATAAAAAAAATCACCTTAATAAATTAAGATGATTTTTTGTGAAGTTACGTAAGAAAAATTCTTACTTCACTACATGTAATTTTGGTTCTTTAGTTACGAACTTACCATTGACACATTCGCCAAGTATGATAACTTCTTTAGAACGTTCGTACATTTTTATAGAACGCTCCATCTGCATTTCCGTGGCATTGTATAGTTTTACGCCAGATCTAGAACCTTTGTTTCTAATTTCTATATAATAGCCATCTTTTAATTTAGTTGGCTTAGTTGCTGGTCTACCCATATGTTATATCTGTAATTATTAATTTTTGCATTATAGTGAAAATTCTTTCACTGTACAAGTTTATTTTGAATTATTCTAAACCATATCGATTAATCGTTAAATAAAATAATAATCCTTTAATTGTTAAAAAAATGAAGAATATTCATTAAGAACTAAGTCTGTTTTCAATTTAAGTCTGATAAATTTTCTAATATGTATTTACTCTTTGTGAAATTGAAGTTCCAATTTTATATTTTTGAATATCTATAAATAACAAAATTAATGAGTTCAATTTCTAAAGACACCTTTGCTTTTCTAAAAAAGCTTGAAAAGAATAATAATCGAGATTGGTTTAATGACAATAAACCAGAATTTAAACGCATTGAATCTCAAGTAAAAGAATCTTATAATCATCTAGGAGAATTAATGAATATTCATGATCAAATAGATAAGGTGAAAATCTTTAGAATATATAGAGATGTACGTTTTTCAAAAAACAAATTACCCTATAAAACACATTTTGGTGGTTCTTTTCATAGGAAGAAACCTGAATTAAGAGGTGGTTATTATTTGCATATCCAACCAAATAATGAATCATTTATAGCAACAGGTTTTTGGGAGCCTAATAAAGAAGATTTGCTGCGCATTCGAAAGGAATTTGAAATGGATGACAGCGAAATGCGAGACATTCTAAATAATAAAACCTTTAAAGCAACTTGGGGAAGTTTTGTTGGTGATGAGCTAAAAACAGCACCAAAAGGTTTTGATAAAGAACATTCTGCTATAGATTTAATTCGAAAAAAGCAATTCATCTTTACTAAAAAATTTACAGACAAAGAAGTCTTAGCTGAAGGTTTTTTAGACAATGTAAATGAAGCTTTCAAAAAGATACGACCTTACTTTGATTATATGAGTGATGTGCTTACCACCAATCTAAATGGTGAATCTTTACTTTAGACAGCTTTTAAAAAATCTGGTTTTACAAAAAGCTGAATACTACTGAGCAAACGCTCTTTTACGATGTTCATCATGCGTTTGTTTAATGCTGAAGAATTTAGAATATATAGTTCATATTCTTCAACAGTAAACTGCCCAATGACCATACCTTTAAGGGAGTTCCTAAACTTCATATCTTTATGTATAGCATTTTCTATATATGCCATCTGTTTTGGCAGGGTTAAATCGTAAAAAACATTTTTTCTTTTAGAGATGTAATTCTTAAATACATATACAAACAAATCATTCTGCATTTTAATAATAGGACGGAGTGTTATATTCTGAAAAGCTTCGTCATTTGACATAGTATCATAGACTTTTGCTGAAGGAATCTGTGGTCTGATGTTAAGTAGAAGTTTAGATCGGGTTTCCATATTATTAGTGTTTCAATTAATATGGAATTAAATTTAAGCATTAACTAAAGTGAAATATAAATGTGAGAATTATCTTGTCAACGGTGTTATTAACAAATCAATTTCTAGCTAGTACAATTACAAGTTAGTATCTTTATCTTAAAATTATAAATATGAAGTTTGGAAGCGTAGATAACCCTACAGATATAGATTTCACTTTACCAAAAGACCATACCGATACCTTAAGAGTTTTAAACGAGCAGCCATCTGACACTACAAATGTATTTGTTGGTTGTGCCAAATGGAATAGGGCAGACCTAAAAGGGTTTTACCCAAGGGGCACTAAAGATGAGTTAGAGTATTACTCTCGTCAATTTAATTCTATTGAACTTAATGCTACATTTTATAGGATTTTTCTACCTGAACAATTTGCGAAATGGTATGATAAAACTCCAGATAACTTTAAGTTTTTCCCAAAGCTTAATCAAGAAATTAGTCATTGGAAACGCTTAAATGATGAAGTCAAGCCAGTAGTAGACAACTATTTGTATAGTGCTATTAATCTTAAAGAAAAACTAGGATGTGTATTTCTGCAGATGCACAGTAATTTTGCACCCAAAGATTTTGATAGAGTTATAAATTTTGTTGAATCTTGGCCAAAAGAAATTCCATTAGCTATAGAGTTTAGACACACAAATTGGTATAATGACAAAGCGGTGGCTGAAGATTTATATCAACTCCTTGAGGAGAATAATATTTCTAATATTATTGTTGATTCTGCTGGGCGACGCGATATAATGCATATGCGACTAACGAACTCTAGAGCTTTTATAAGATATGTTGGTGCTAATCATCAAAGTGATTATTCGCGCTTAGATGATTGGGTAGAGCGCTTAAAAATATGGAAAGATATAGGTATAAAAGATATTAATTTCTTTGTACATCAAAATATAGAAAAAGAATCACCATTACTTTCGGCATATTTAATTAGAAAATTGAATTCTGAATTGAAAACAGATTTAAAAATCCCTAATGATGATTCAGAAGGACAACAAACATTATTGTAAATGAAATTTAATACACGTAAATGGGTAAAGCCCGAAGATTTAAACCCAAATGGTACATTGTTTGGAGGCCAGCTATTGGCTTGGATAGATGAAGAGGCCGCATTATATACTATCATTCAGCTTGAAAACTCTAAAATAGTGACTAAGTTTATGTCAGAAATTAACTTTATGTCATCTGCCAAAAAGGGAGATATTGTAGAGATTGGTATGGAGGTTATTAAGTTTGGGAGAACATCTATTACCATGAAGTGCGAAGCTAGAAATAAGATGACACGAGAAACCATATTGACGGTAGATAATATGATAATGGTTAACCTTGGTGCAGACGGAAAACCTGCACCTCATGGGAAAACAGAAGTAGAATTCGTTAAAGATAGACTTAACAACTAGTTTTTATCAGTAGTTAATCCCAGTTCATAAATTTCTAAATCAAAATATTCTACTGAAGCCAATACATGATCAAAAATATCTCCCATGATATACTCGTAATTTTCCCAACGTTGATCTTTACTAAAAGTATAGATTTCTAGAGGAATTCCTTGTGTGGTTTGCTCTAATTGGCGTACCATCATTGTCATATCTTCATTTAAAGCCGAGTGGTTTTCAATATAATTTTGAAGATACTTTCTGAATACACCAAAATTGGTAAGATTCCTTCCGTTTATGAGTACGGAT
>SHBX01000029.1 GCA_004211785.1 Winogradskyella sp. | reverse complement strand
GGTTTATACTTTAATTCGCAATTAACACATCCAGATATTGCTAAAAAACTTTGGGAGGAATGGTTTACGCCTTTTTTTAAAACCATTAATGATAATAGTGATGTGATTAAAGCCTTTAGTTATATCAACGTTAATTGGCCATCACAACCCATGTGGATTAACAACCCTACATTTCAAAAGGTAGATTCTCGTATTCAAATGAGTGATGATGTTACAAAGCAATGGAAAGATGAATTAGCAAAACCACAGTACATCAAATCATCTACAACCCTATTTGAGGACTTAAAACACTAACAAGCTATGCTCACCAAACTCGGTCAAAAATTCACAGATGCGTTTACCAAATATATGCCAAGCGCTTATGTCTTTGCACTACTATTAACACTTATCACAGGTGTGTTGGGATTGGTGCTTACCGAGTCTACACCTATAACTATTTTAGAAGGTTGGTATGATGGTTTTTGGAAACTGCTCTCCTTTGGGATGCAGATTGTTTTAATCATTATTACCGCGTATTGCATTGCGCAATCTTCACCTGTAAAACGTGCTATAGATAAACTGGCACTAATTATTAAAACGCCAACCCAAGTTTACTTGGTAGTTATTGCGTTGGGTGCTTTGTTATCGCTTATAAGTTTTGGTATGGTGGTCATTACAGCCATCTTAGGCAGAGAATTAGCATTAAGAATTAAGGGCATCCACTACCCTTTTTTAGTGGCTTGTGTTTACTTTTCCTTTAATGGTTGGGTTTGCGGACTATCGAGTTCTATTGCCTTATTATTAAATACAGACAACAATTTTTTAATTGAAAGCGGCATCCTAAACAACACCATTTCTACAAGTTATAGTTTAGGCTCCACACTTAATTTGGCTATGATTGCCTTATTTGTGATTATAGCACCACTATTGATGTATGTGTTAATCCCAAAAACAGCATCTGGCAAAGAATTAAAAGATTTACTTACCGATAAGGATGAAGATGACACCACTGTAAAAGACGAAGCCTTATCACACAAGTTACCATTTAGAGCGGTGTCTGACGCACTTAACAATGCGGGTTGGTTACAAATTGGTGTCGCACTTTTGGGTGTGATTTATATAGGCTATCATTTTATTAAAAACGGATTTGACCTAAATTTTAATATCATGATTTTTATCTTTTTGATATTAGGTATGCTCCTGCACATGACGCCCATGCGTTACAGTATAGCTATGAAACGCGCCAGTAGCAATATCTCAGGGGTTTTGTTCCAATACCCGTTTTATGCGGGTATTATGGGTATTATGATGGCTTCTGGTTTAGGTGCATTAATTAGTGACGCTTTAGTAGCCATTGCCACACCAGATTCGTATGCTTTTATCTCCTACTTAACCGGTGGCATTATAAACTTTGCCATACCATCTGCTGGTGGTGAGTTTGCCGTGATTGGCCCAAGCATTATTAATATGGTACAAGAGTTAGGTGCTAACTTATCTCAAACCGAGATCACTGCCATGACCGCCAGAGCCTCTATGTCTGTAGCTTATGGCGAAAGCTTAAGTAATTTACTACAACCGTTCTTTTTATTAATTGTATTCCCTGTGATGGGCAAAGGCATAAAAATACAAGCGAGAGATGTTGTGGGCTACCTGTTTATACCATTTGTCGTACTGTTTGTAATACAAGCGTTGATGGTAAGCTACATACCTCTATAGTATAATGGCTACGTAATTCTACGCATTGCACATTATCTTATAAACATTTAACTTGCAAGGAGTTGACTAAGACAACTTGTACTGAGCATTTCGATTATGCCAAATATCCTCGTAGTCGAAGTATTACAACTGAATTTATCTACATGTTGTAGATGTTTTGATAAAATTTAAATAAATAATATGAATCGTGAAGAACTTTTCCTTGAAAGAGTTAATGAACTAAAAGAGAGACTTGATAGCCAAAAAGAATATGATATTCTTTGTGCGAGTAATTTGGTCTTTCAATTGATTTTAGACAAAAATAAAGAGCTAGCTAATATTGTAAATACCAACGATATACAAATTGAATATAGTATTGCAGAGAGTGAAATGTACAATAATATGGTTAAAATGGGAATGACTCCTGATACTTTACATACACTTGATGGTATTTATCCTCCAAAAGCTATGACTCGACATAAAGTAAAAACCGTGACTTTAGATGAATTTATGAATACTGTTGTTATCAGACAACATGGAACAGATTATACAGTAAATCAAGTAATAGAAACAGTTACAAAAGTACTTGGCGCTAGACACGCAGGAGATGCATGGAAAGATTACGAATCAATATTGGCAAAAGAAACAGCTAAAATAGGAGGGACACATATTACAACTCGACAAATTCTCGGAATTGGATATGTTGTTTATGATGCTCTCTTGCCACTTTATGAAGATGTCAAAAGTAGAGTATAATAAAACATGAAGATAGCTAGTACTTGTTTACTAGCGAAAAACTTAATTTTGACGATACTCAATAACCTCGCAATCAAAGCATTAAAACTGAATTTACCTACATGTTAGCATACATTACAGAACAGAATGGAGAATTTTAATTTTTATAAAGAACTCTTTGAAAAAGAACTTTCAAGAAAAGTTGAAATAGAAAATTCCGTAAATATTCCCATTGGAATTCTGACCTTACTTATAAGTTCAGTTTTTTTTCTTAACAAAAATATTTACGGAAAAACTGACTTTTTAATTAAAATCGGAATGGTTTTAATAGTAATCTCAATAACATTAAGCTTTGTTTTTTTGACAAAATCTTTTAATAATTTTTTCAAAGGATTTAAATACAAAAACTTACCAGACACAATTGAATTAAGGAACTATCAATTGAAATTGAATGAATACAATAGTCAAGTTAAGAAAGATGAAAAAGAGAGTTTTAAAAATTACTTGATTGACAACTATATTCAAATGACTGACAATAATTTGAAAATAAATAGGAAAAGACTTTATGATTTATTCATTAGTAAAACATTTATAATCATTTCTATCATTCTGACTATGATTTTAGGAATAATAATAATCTCGAAAAACAATATTTTATGAGTAAGGACAATAAAAAACCGAATCCGAAACCAATTAAACCACAACCACCTAAGAACACAATTGAGAAAGCGGAAAGACCAACAATTAATCCGAAATCTGACAAAGAATAGCGTATATACTAACAATGGTTATAATTCATTGCGGTTTAATCGCTAGAACGAAAGTAAGTAAATATCCAAAAAGGAATGTGTTTAGCCGATAAACTCAATTAAAACTGAATTTATCTAGACGTTTGGCAACATTTGATAAACAATTATGGCAAAAAAGAAAAATAAGGATACAGGTATAAATGTAAGGATAAATGACGACGATTATATTCTACATGATTGGAATAAAACAATAGATGCAACAAACTATACCAAAAGAATATATGATTTAATTAGAAACACAGATTTAAATCTCAATAATTTAGTAGAAAAACTTCCAAAATCTAATACAATAAGTCGCCAACAAATAACCAAAAACATTAATGAAGCTTATCAAAAAGAGAATTTAGTATTGGCATTATGAGCTGGTATCTCAATCGAATTTGGAATACCTTCTTGGAATTTATTACTACAAAGTTTAATGGTTCACAGTATAGAGAGAGAAAATAATGTTTCAACAATATTAGCCAAACTGTTTAATGAGATATTCCGTCCAAATCCTTTAATTGCTGGAAGATATCTACAAGAATATTTTGAAAAAAATGATTCCTCATTCGAATCTATGGTAAGAGATGTTTTGTATTCAGAGATGAATAAAGATAAAAAATCTAAACTTTTGGATGAAATAGTTAAAATATGTGTCGCTCCAGGAAAAAGTCCGAATCTAGATTCTATAATCACATATAATTTCGATGACATTTTAGAATATAAATTGAAGAAAACCGATATGCCAATTCCATATAAATCAGTTTACGGAATTGGCATTGAGGTAAGAAATGACGAATTACCGATTTATCATGTACATGGTTATTTGCCAGAATCGGAAAAATTAACTGAGTCTCACAAAATAACTTTTGGAGAAAGTAATTATCACCAACAATATTCTGATATATATAGTTGGAATAATATGGTACAAATAAATAAATTTAGAGAAAACACTTGTCTATTCATTGGTAGTTCATTGACTGATCCAAACATTAGAAGGTTATTAGATATAGCTTATAAGCAAAAAGGTAACAAAAAGAAGCACCATTATATTTTTAAACAAAGAATGGATAAGCAAAAATTAAGTGAGAATTTAAAAATAACGCTAGAATCGGAAAAGGTTCTTAAAGACAAAAACAAGGCTGGACTGGATTTTGATGAAACCATTAATTTGTTATCAGAAATATATGAAAGATTTGAAGAAAATGATTCAGCTTCATTTGGAGTTAAAACAATATGGATTGATGATTGGCAGGAAGTGCCAGAAATGTTAAAAAAAATGAGAGAAAACGTTGCCTAACACCGTGTATAATTCATTGCTAGTTATAGCCTACTTCTGAAACCCACTTAAATAAAAACGATTAACTTCGTAAGTCTAGAAGATTAGGCAATTGGGCATTATTAAAAACATACGGCAACAATCTGGGTTTACACAAGCAGCGCTTGCCAAACAAACAGGTCTATCCTTAAGAACCATACAACGCTTAGAGTCTAGTAACAAAGAGCCCAAAGGCCATACACTAACCGTACTTTCAGAAGTGTTTAATATGCAAACGTCTGCATTGAGCGCAAAATTTAAAAGCTCAGAGCATCAACAAGACACTGAGAAAACGTCAGTTAGGCTTATTAACCTATCTATATTGTCTTTTATAGGCATACCTTTTGGTAATATTATTTTCCCAATTATACTTTGGTATAGAAACCGTAAATCTAAGTTTGTTGATGAAGTAGGCAGACGGATTATTAATTTTCAGATTATATGGTGGGTCATCCTATCACTACTTCTATCTATCTCACCAATAATTAGTCGAACGTTTTTATCTGATACGCAAATTATTCTATATGTATTGTTTGTAGGTTATGCGTTTAATGTTGTCATTGTATGTATGACAGCACTAAAATTAAAACGCAATGATTACAACTTTTTAAATACGCCGCTTCGCTTTATATAATAGCATTGTCGTAAAAATGGCGGCATTATAATCCCGATTTTTAATTCGTTTTCCTATTAATTTGTGTATCTGAGTTTCTAAAGACTCATACGATTTCATCACATCAAAATCACACCACTATGAAAAAGAAAATCGGCTACGCCTTACTCATCATTTTAGTACTTATGCTTTCAGTTGGGTTCTATTACATCCGGAAGTTTAACAATGCTTTCTTTAAAGAAAAATCAGCATATATGACCTATACCTTTGAGTCCAAACCTATCCATTTTAATTGGGCAGGTAGCTCTAAAGGTTCAGGAGGTTATCACGAGCCGCAAGCTGCCATTATAATTCCTGTAAAGCTCAATGGTCTTACTCATAATTTTTATATGCAGTTAGATACTGGCGCACCACATTCGTTTATCTATGAAAATGATTTAAAGTCCTTACGAGCGCTTGGCATGGCTATTAAAGAGGTTACAAAAGGTGAAGAACGTTTTGTAGAGCAACTAAACTTTAAACTAGATGAGAATCGCATCAATGCCAAAATGATTAGAATCCTAGAGAATTATGGCAACTCTTTTGATAAAAATGATACCATATCTAATCTCAATATAGGCACCATTGGTAGTGATTTTATTGCCAATAGGATTACGGCTATAGATTTTAAAAACCAAACCCTAGAACTCTATCACAAACGTCCTAAATGGATGACAAGCTTACCAGAATTCAACGCCTTTGATTATACGGGAAGACGCATCATGTTGCCTGTAACTATAGACCATAAAGATTACGAATTGTTTTATGATTCTGGTTGTAGTGCGTTTGGTTTAATCACTATAAAAAGTAGGTTTGACAAATACACAGATGAGAACACTGAAGCCATTGCTTATGATGCTAAAAGTTGGGATAGTAGCATACCCATTACTAGTAAACCAAGTAAAACGCCTGTTAAAATTGGTAATGTTGAGTTAAGCTTAAAACGGGTAAGTTTTATAGATATGTACACCTGGTCGCAACCATTAGTAACACCTTTTACGAGGATTGGTGGCTGGCTGGGCAATCAGCCGTTTAATGAGAGCACATTGATACTAGATACTATAACTGAGGAATTTATAGTTTATGAAGATTAAACTTCTAAAATAATACTGGTTTTTGTTGCGCCGTATTGGGACATCGTCTCTAGAAAAGCAATCAGATGCCTATTGTTTTTAAAGTAACCCAAAACACAAAGACAATCATCACCAGTAATTCTATCACAGCTTTGCACCTCTTCCAGCGCACGTATGTTGTCTAAAACACCTGATGTTCCTGTCAGTCCTTGATGCATCACTAAGGTTATGTAGGCTTTTGTCTCTATACCTAATTTTTCATGATTAACCCTTAATGCATAACCTTCTATGATACCTTCGTCTTCCATTTGCCGTACGCGCTTGCCAATGGCTGGTGCAGATAAACCTACTTCTTTTCCAATATTAGCAAAACTTTCTCTAGCGTTGATTTTTAGCATTTCTAGTATCTTTTTATCTAAAGCATCCATTTGTAATCAAAATTTAATTAATAGTTATTCGATATAATCGAATTCAAATATACATATATTAATTCGATTATAAAGTAAAAATCAAATATTGCATTCTATATTTGTATTGTTGATTTTAGATAGAACAGCAGTCAACTTAAATTATTGTAATAGAAAAAAGATATTGTATGAGTTCATTTTTAATTGATTGTATTGGTTACGGAGGTTTGGTCATAAACTTATATTCTATGTCAACCAAAGGCGAATATAAACTAAGACTAATCTCTCTAATCGCAAATGTAGTATACATCGTATATGGTACATTAATTGCCGCTCCACCAATAATTGTAGGTTGCACTATTGCCGTGTTTCTACACGGCTATCACATAAGAAGATTACGACTAAATAAGACTACTAATGATTAAAATAAAAAAAGCTACCAAGGCACATACCGAGACTTTAGCACTTCTAGCGCGAACTACATGGGCTGAGTCTCATGGCCAGTATATCGATGATAAAAATGATCTATTAACATACCTCAACAAGAATTTTTCTACCTCTAGAATAGAACAGGGTATCAACAATCCAAAGTTACTCTTCTATATTGTTTACGTTAATGATTTACCTGTCGGCTACGCAAAATTAATAGTGAATGCAACAAATAAATATGTTAAATCTCAATACAATTGCCAATTAGAGCGGATTTTTATCTTAAATGATTTTATACCCTTAAAACTTGGAAAACAACTTATAGATTTCGTTGAAGAAAAGGCAAAATCATTGCAATTAGATGCCATGTGGCTTACGGTTTACATAAAAAATAATAGAGCCATACGATTCTATGAAAAAAATGAATTTATACACGTTGGAAACGTAAATTTTGTAGTTAGTGGAAAAGCATATGACAATATTGTATTCTCAAAAAGACTATAGTTGAATCGAAAATGATATCAAAATCTTTTGTGTAAGATGTAACATTTTATGATTTCTGTATCTAAAGGGCAATTAAACCTTAGAAATCATGAAAAACATCATCTTACTAATAGTAGCTACACTATTTTCTATAACTACTAAAGCAGAAATTAAAACCCAAGCCATACATGTTGAAGTCACAGGAAAAGGTCAGCCAATTCTACTAATTCCTGGATTCACAGTTCCTGGAGAAGTTTGGAATCCACTTGTAAAGACATTAGAAAAAAACTATGAATGCCATGTTGTAACACTCGCTGGTTTTGCTGGTAAAACACCTATTGAGTTTCCTTGGCTTCCTAAAATAAACCAAGTGCTTAAGGACTATATTTTAAAAAACAACTTAGAAAACCTAAGCATTATTGGCCATAGTCTAGGTGGCACTATAGCGACTTGGCTTGCGAGTAGAGAGGATTTAAAACTTTCAAAAATTATATTAATTGATGCACTACCTGCAGCTGGTGCTATTATGATTCCAAATTATAATCCAGACAACTTGGTTTATGACAGCCCATACAACAATCAACAGCTCGCTATGGATAATAAGCAATTTGAGCAAATGGCTGGAGCAATGTCAAAAGGAATGAGCATTAAAGAGTCAGAGCAAGAACGAATTAAAAAATGGATTCTAATGGCTGACCGAAAAACATATGTTTATGGATACACAGATTATCTTAAATTAGACTTAAGAGAACAGTTGAAAAAAATAAAAACACCAACGACCATAATTGCAGCTACCATACCTTATGGAAAAGAAATGGCCACTAAAACATACCATGATCAATATGAAAATCTGGAAGATTATAATTTAATTTTAGCTGATGAAACTGCGCATTTTGTTATGCTCGACAAACCTGAATGGTTTATAAAACAAATGGAACTGATTTTATCTAAATAATGGATATAGAAAAAGACTTTACCAAAATTTACAACGCTCATGCACCTAAAGTCCATAGACTCTGTTTAGGCTATGCTTCTGGTGATGATGAGCTTGCGAAAGAATGGTCCCAAGAAACGTTTATAAAAGTTTGGAATCATAAAAATTCGTTTAAAGGCAAGTCTTCCATTGATACTTGGATATATAGAATTGCAGTGAATACATGCTTAGGAGATTTACGCAAGCGCAAGAGAAATATCCCAATTAGCGAAAACCTTTTAACAACTAGTAGTACTGAAGAACCTAATGACGACGAAGCGAATATCAAAAAAATGTACAGTTGTATAGACCAACTAAGCGTGCAAAATAAGACATTGATTCTTTTAGAACTCGAAAATATACCTCAAGCTACAATAGCCCATACAATTGGATTGGCTCACGGCACATTAAGAACACGATTAAGCCGCATACGAAAAGCACTTTTAAAATGTATTAAAAATGGAAAATGATTTTTTAAATAAATTATGGAATGCTCAGGATGACAATTCTGGAATAAACAGCCCTAAAGATATTATAGCAAAAGCTAAAACTCAAAGAAGAAGACAGCTTGGTGCAATACTTATAATGAGTATTACTGTATTAGTATTATTGGCTTTCATCATTTATGTGTCGCCAAATAAATGGAACAATTTCACTTTAGGCTTAATACTGATGATATCTAGTTTAACATTCCGAATTATATTAGAATTTGGTTCAATATATCAAAGAGAAAGTCGACTTGTATCTATGGATAGTAAGTCTTATACATCTTACCTTAAGAGTTATTACAAAGCCCGTGTGATTATAAATTATGTAGTAACACCAATTTGTATAGCAGTATATATTTATGGCTTTTACTTACTATTGCCCTATTTTAAAACTCAATTCTCCGAAGGATTTTATTTATATATTTTAATCTCTGGTATTGTTTCATTAATAGCAATCATTGCTATTATCACATACAGTATTAGAAGAGAATCGCGCTTTTTACAACAATTAAAAAAACAATAGAATAATAAATTACTCTGCTAATAACTCAGCAACAAACCCTTCAAATTCAGCTTTAAACTGGGTATACTTTTCACCAGTTGCTGGACCGTTAAAACCGGTATGGATTTTACGAACTTTACCTGTTTTGTCTATAAAAATAGAAGTCGGATAAGATAAAACATGATTAAGCATAGGAAGTTTTTCTTGCGCCTTAGCTTTATCTGAAGTTCTGTATTGGGCTAATAAAATAGGGTAGTTAATATTTAATTTGTCACGTAAACGCTTGATACTGTTAAATGCTTTTTGCTCAGTTTTGGCATATTCAAACGCTAATGCTACAATTTCAAAATCCTTGGTTTTATTAGTATCGTAATACTTAGTATAATATTTACTCTCGTCTAAGCAGTTAGGACACCAAGTCCCCATAATCTGCACAACGACAACTTTACCTTTAAAACGTTCATCTTCTAGTGAGACTTTATTTCCATTTTCATCTGGAAAAGTAAACGCTAGTGTATCGTAACCTTCTTTTAAAAAAGTTAAACTATTGGCGCTTGGCAGCTCGTACTCCGCATTTCGTTTGGCTACAAAAGGCTCTTTCCAATGATTACCAGAGTAAAACTGACCTTCCATAGTAGAGTCAGATACTTTTGCAGTGAATAAAAAGGCATGTGCGCCATCAAAAGTAGAGAGCTTCATGGTATCGCCATCCATAACGCCTTCTAAGTAACGGTAATCGCCAGTGGTTGTTCTAAAGGTTCCTCTAACTTTATCTCCTTTTTGGGTAAAAATACCTTTCGCTATATATTCATCTTCTACTATGTCTTTACTAAAAACGGTTTCCCAAACACCAGTAACATCTTTAGCGGACTTCGTATTAACATTAAATCGCTTATTGTTTTCAAACTCTGCTGTAAAAGGAACTATTCTGTCTAAGCTTTCCTTAATAAACTCGCCTTTAAGATTATTACCTTCAAATTTAGCAGCTATGTAACCTTCAAATACAGGCGCTTTTATAAAAACAGAATCGTTTCGATATTCGATTTCATCTGTTTCAATAATTTCTTCAGCATTAAATATTTTTATATTACTCATCGAACCTACCTCAAAAATAAAAGGCAACTCTTCATTATCCTGAACTTCTAATACAGCTCTATAAGTACCAGGTTTTAAGGTTTTAGTTGATTTATCTTCATTACAAGAAGTGATTAATAAGGCTATAAGCAGTAGAGATAGGTATCGCATGATGAAATTATTTCTTATGAAGTTCGAAATAACAACAAATACCTTACATAAAAAAGCCCAACATAAAATGTTGGGCTTTAAAATCTATATGAATACTGATTATTTTACAATAACCTTCTTTTGGATTGTACGTTGACCGTCATTGATATGCACAATATATATACCTGCGTTAAGGTTACTCAATTTCGTTTTTCTTGAAAATTTTCCTTTAGCGATAAAGCGTCCAGACATATTATAAACCGTATAAGATACTTGTCTATCATCTTTCATTTCAAAACCTAGCCCATTATAAGTATTCTGAATTGTAGACTTAAATACAGACTGTTCTTCACCTAACTCACCATCAATAGTTATGTTAGCTAATGGTGCAAAACGTGCGGATGTATTTCCTATATTAACCGTATAATCTTCAACTTCTCCATAAGTAAATGTTTCACAAGCTCCAGGAGTTCCGTTCCACTTCATAGACACTCGTAATCTTGTATTTCCTATAAGTGCTGAATTAGGAACTGTAAAGTTATATGATAAATTCCCTGAGCTTGATGAAGACCCTGAAACGATTTCTTCACTAGATTCAAACGTTCCATTTTGGTTAAAATCTATCCAAGCTCTCCATTGCTCTGTATAAGACTGACCAGGGAAACCAGCACTTACAACAATAGTGTTACTTCCGTAAGAAATATTAGCTGTCTGATTTGTAAAATCACCATAGCCACCATTTGCAGACGTACCATTAGATATTCCGCCTAAGCCAACAAAATCAATAAATTCATAATTCGTATTGTTACCTTGAGAGTTACAGTAATTTAATACAACCGTATCAGTAGTAACAGACACACTACTACTTGCATTAGACACATTGTTTGCGGCATCTTTCGCTCTTACATTAAACATGTAATTTGTTGATGGTGATAAACCTGTTACTGTATATCCTGTAGTTGTTACAGAAGCTAATAAAGTCGAACCTTGGTAAATATCATATCCTGTTACGCCTACATTATCCGTAGATGCAGACCATGATAACGTTGCTGAGTTTGTCGTTACATTTGATGCTACAACATTTGTTGGTGCCGATGGCGCTTGCGTATCTGGAGGTGTTGCTGTTGTTACTCCTACATTAGAACTTGCATTAGACACATTGTTTGCGGCATCTTTCGCTCTTACATTAAACGTGTAGTTTGTTGATGGTGATAAACCTGTTACTGTATATCCTGTAGTTGTTACAGAAGCTAATAAAGTCGAACCTTGGTAAACATCATATCCTGTTACGCCTACATTATCTGTTGATGCAGACCATGATAACGTTGCTGAGTTTGTCGTTACATTTGATGCTACAACATTTGTTGGTGCCGATGGCGCTTCAGTATCTGGAGCTGGTCCACCACCATCAACAGTATGAGAACCTAAATCATCAAATGTGTTTTGTGGAAACTGGTCCCATTCAGACACAGTATAGGTTGTATTTGGATCTAAAACAGAAGATTTACGTCTTAAAGTTACATCTTTTGCAAAGTTCGCACTACTGTTAGCATCACCCATCAAGTCAATAATTACATTGTCTTTAAATAGACCTATAGCATCATTTCCATTAAATGTAGTAACGCCACTAGTAGCATCAGCTTCATTTAAAATTACTGAAGTTGCACTACTATTAGCAACAACAAATACTTCGCCATTAGCTAATTGCCCTGTTAAATTATAAGTACTTGTAAACGAACCGCTACCGTTTGTTGCTTTTCTTAATGAATATCCCGATAGGCTTACTGTACTACCTGTAAAGTTAGCTATTTCAAGAGCTTTGTTATTTGAAGAACCTTCAATATACTCTGAAATAAACAACTCAGAAGCTGTTCCGCCAGTGCCAGCAGATTGAGTAGTTACAACTGCAGATGCGCTATTTGCAGAAGCATTACCTGCAGCATCAATTGCATTTACAGAAAAGCTGTATCCAGTACTTGCTCCCAAACCTGAAACATTGTACGTTGTACTACTTACTGTTACAACAAATGCGCCATCTTGAAATACATTATAACCTGTAACACCAATATCATCTGTAGAAGCTGTCCAATTCAATACAGTAGAGTTAGAAGTTGTATTTGATGCAACCAAATTTAAAGGAACAGTTGGTGCCTCAGTATCTACAACACCCATTCCAAATCTATCTTCAGCTTGAGGTCCACCCCAAATCTGGGTTGCAAAAGCAGGATTATCTACAAAAGGGTTTCTATTGCCTTGAATTCCTGCGATGACTTCATTTCTATTATCTTCAAATCCATTTACAGGATCGTCGGCATTCCATTGTAATAAAATATCAATCATATTTGCATCACCAGCTACAGTATTTCCTACAGCAACATTACTAGGTAAGCATCTACTACCGTAACGCAAATACATATACATCATCATCCTAGCAACATCTCCTTTCCATTCATCTCCAGGATAAAAATTCCCTTGAGGTGTGATTACAGAATTCCCATTACCAGAAGCAAACTTTCTATTACTTCTAGATGAATTCATCTGTCCATCTGACGGTCGCAATGAGTGTGCATCGCTTCCTGGACCAGTACTTCCTAAGTTTGGATTCCCTAAAGACCTAGGATAAACATGTTCTCTATTCCATAATCCTACGCCACCTCCATTATTATTTACACCACGTGATCGGTCGGTTTTAAATTCGCCATCATTATCGTCATAACCATAAATTAAAAGCACTTTTGAAGTATCTGTTGGGTCTAAATCAGATTGTTGTAATGCGTTCCAAACGCTAGGAGTATAACTTAAAATGGTTGTTTGTGTAGTTGTAATCTTGGACGATAGTTCATCCTTTAGAGAAGTACCTGTTTGGTTTAAATTAACATCGTTATAATACGTAGGTATTTGAGCATAAAGCAGTGCAGTAAATAAAAAAAATGAAACGCTTAGTAGTTTTTTTTTCATGAGTAGGTTTTTAGGTTGTGTTAGTTATTTTTATGAGTGTAAATTATTACTTAATTATATGTATATGATTAAGCCAATGTGAAGAGATTAAAAAGCTAATAACAATTTTGGAATAATCACTTAAAAACAAGATGATTATCTCGCATAAAGATGTTAATAATTATTTTTTAAACTAATAACTTTTTCAATTTCATTAAGCCACAAGTATTATTATCTTTGACATCTTAAATAAGATTGAGATTTATGAAGATTTCATACAACTGGTTAAAGCAGTTTATTAAGATAGATTGGGACGCAGAGAAAACTGGCGAGTTATTAACTGACCTTGGGTTAGAAATCGAAGGTATTGAAACCTACGAGTCTGTCAAAGGTGGACTTAAAGGTATTGTTGTTGGAGAGGTATTGACTTGTGAGCAACACCCAAATGCAGATAGATTAAAAGTAACGACTGTAAATATTGGTGAAGATACACCAGTACAAATTGTTTGTGGCGCACCCAATGTTGCCGCTGGACAAAAAGTTCCCGTAGCAACTATTGGCACTACGTTATATACTGAAGAAGGTGAAGCCTGGAAAATTAAAAAAGGTAAAATCCGTGGAGAAGAAAGTCATGGGATGATTTGTGCAGAGGATGAACTTGGGCTGGGCGAATCTCATGATGGCATTATGGTATTAGATGCTGACCTAAAAGTAGGAACACTAGCCTCAGAAGTTTTCGACATTGAAAATGATGATGTGTTTGAAATCGGGCTAACACCAAATCGTGCTGACGCTATGAGCCATCATGGAGTAGCGCGTGACCTTAAAGCTGGGTTGTTACAAAAAGATGTACAATTAGAATTAATTACACCGTCTGTAAGTTCTTACCATGTAGATAGTCGTACTCTTAAAATAGATGTAGATGTCCAAGACAAAGACAAAGCGCCTCGTTATTGTGGTGTTACTATTTCTGGATTAAAAGTAGAAACTTCTCCAAGCTGGTTACAACATCGATTAAAATCTATTGGCTTATCACCTATCAACAATATAGTAGATATTACCAATTATGTATTACATGAGCTAGGTCAACCCTTACATGCATTTGATGCCAATAAAGTCTCAGGTAATAAAATAGAAGTAAAAACATGTAAATCTGGAACAAAATTTACAACACTTGATGAGATTGAACGTGAACTTCATGAAGACGATTTAATGATTTGTGATGCTGAAAAACCACTATGTATAGCAGGTGTTTTTGGAGGTATCAACTCAGGTGTTACAGAAGGCACTACAAGCATCTTTTTAGAAAGTGCCTATTTTAATCCTGTGAGTATACGTAAAACTGCGAAGCGTCATGGGTTAAATACGGATGCTTCTTTCCGTTTTGAGCGAGGTATTGACCCAAACATTACAGAGTATGCATTAAAACGTGCCGCGCTTATGATTACAGAAATTGCTGGAGGTGAAATTTCAAGTGATATATCTGATACCTATGTTAATAAAATAAATGATTTTGAAGTACGGTTAAGCTTTGATAATGCAAAGAAATTAATAGGTGAAGAAATCCCTAGAGAGACCATTAAAAGTATTTTGACTTCTCTTGAGATAAAAGTTAACAATGTCACTGAAACTGGATTAGGACTTACTGTACCTGCATACAGAAATGATGTACAGCGAGAAGCGGATATCATTGAAGAAATACTTCGAGTTTATGGGTATAATAATGTCGGCACAACTGAAAAGCTAAATGCTTCAATTTCTAATTCTACCCGTTTTGAAGATTATAAACTTCAGAATATAATAAGTAATCAATTAGCATCACAGGGCTTTTTTGAAATTATGGCTAACTCACTAACAACTCCAAAATATATGGCGTTGAGTGAACAGTTAAAAGCAGAGCATAATGTTGAAATGCTAAATCCTTTAAGTAACGATTTAGGCGTAATGCGTCAATCATTATTGTTTTCAGGTTTAGAAGCTGTTTCTTATAACATTAATAGAAAACGTGGTGACTTAAAGTTATTTGAATTTGGTAAGACCTATCACCAATATTCAGAACAACGTGAAGAATACAAGCACTTATCATTGTTTGTTACTGGGAATAAATCCGAAGAGCGATGGAATTCTGGAGTAACACCAAGCGATTTTTTCTATTTAAAAGGCACAGTCGAAACTATTTTACAGCGATTAGGCCTAAATAGATTGAAGTCTTCTCCATTAAAATCAGACCTATTTAGTGAAGGCGTGAGCTTATCATTAGGGAAGTTAAAAATGGTTGATTTTGGTTTAATTAAAAAAGCAACACTAAAACACTTTGGAATATCGCAAAACGTATTATTTGCTGATTTTAATTGGGACAACGTACTAGAAATGGCAAAACATAATAGTATTAAATTCAAACCAATCCCAAAATATCCTGAGGTGCGTCGCGATTTTGCTTTACTGATAGATAACACAGTTTCTTTCGAGGATATTTTCACTATTGCAAAACAAACTGAAAAGCAGTTATTGAAAAATGTAAATTTGTTTGATGTTTATGAAGGTAAAAACTTACCTGCTGGCAAAAAGAGTTATGCCGTAAGTTTTACATTACAAGATGAGCACAAAACATTGACAGACAAACAAATCGATAAAATAATGAACAAATTACAGGCTAATTTCGAGTCTAAACTGGGTGCAGAATTACGATAGTATGAAATACAGACTTATTTTCCTTATTAGCTTTTTTTTATTAGGTATTAATAAGTCTAATGCGCAACAACTCGAAACTCAGATTGATAGTACAAAGCCTCAAACGATTTGGCAAATGGCCAAATACGATACCAAGTATACTTTAAAGAGTGTTGGACATGCTTTTACAAGACCTTTGCATTGGAAAGGAAAGGATTTTGCAAAATTAGGAATTCTACTAGGCGGAACTGCTGCTCTCACATTTGCTGATGAGCCTATACAGGAATTTATACAGAATCAAAGAAGTGATTTCCCAAAAGTAGTTAGAGATTTTGGGTGGTATTTTGGCAGTCCACAAAACTATTTTATGGCCAATGCTGGTTTATATGGTTTTGGGCTTTTTACAAAAAATGAGAGCGTAAGAAAAACGAGTGTTCTTATCATCTCGTCATCACTAACTACCGGATTAATACAAACCTTTACTAAGAATGCAATTGGTCGTGCGAGACCAAGCAGAAATGCTGGTAATCTAGAGTTTTCTTCATTTGCAAATGAATCTAGTTTCCGTTCATTTCCGTCAGGACATACCGTATTATCTATAACAATGGCCCACTCTATTGCCAAACAATTTGAAAACCCTTGGGTAAAAGCTGGTATTTATACAGTTGGTGCAATTCCTCCAATATCTAGGCTTATAGATGATGCGCATTGGTTTACTGATATTGCTTTTAGTACTGTGCTTAGTATTATTGTTGTAGATAGTATCGATAAATTTTTATTCGATGAAAAAGCTTATGATTATCCAAAGAAAGAAAAAGTAATTTCTTGGAACTTTAGATTTTCAACCAATCAAATTGGTTTGGTGGGCACTTTCTAAGCACTAATTATTTATCATTTTATTCACATTTAACATTTCTATATTCTTTACTTTTAACAGAAATAAAAAAATAAACTATGGCTAATATTACATTAGGCGGTAATCCTGCCTCAACAGTGGGAAATCTTCCAGAAACTGGAACAAAAGCCCCAGATTTTAAATTGACAAATACAGATTTAGCAGATAAGACTTTGGCTGATTTTAACGGATCAAGATTAGTCCTTAACATATTTCCAAGTGTAGATACTGGTGTTTGCGCACAATCAATTAGAACTTTTAATGAAAAGGCAAGTGGTTTAGAGAATACTAAAGTACTATGCATTTCTAAAGATTTACCTTTTGCTATGGCACGTTTTTGCGGCGCTGAAGGTTTAGACAATGTTATAAATCTATCAGATTATAAGACAGGTGATTTTGGAAACACTTACGGTGTTACTTTTAAAGATAGTGCTTTTGAATCGCTTCATTCTAGGTCTGTTGTGGTTGTAGATACAGACGGAACTATTTTACATACCGAGCAAGTTTCAGAAACTGGTGAAGAGCCAAACTACGAAGCTGCTTTAAATGCTTTAAATGCTTTAAATGCTTTAAATTAATATATGCCAAATAGAAATAAAGAACCTTTTGGAGTTAATCGTCTTAAAAGTGTTGGTTATGCTTTTAAAGGCTTGATGGTTTTGGTTAAGACTGAAAACAGCATAAAACTTCAGCTCATCATTGGTTCAATTGTAACTATTGCTGGGATTTATTTTAATATTTCTACTACAGAATGGTTGATTCAGCTCGTTATGATAGCCATGGTTATGAGTGTTGAAGGCGTTAATACCGCTATAGAATATATGGCAGATTTTATTCATCCTGAGCATCATCCAAAAATTGGTCTCATAAAAGATATTGGTGCAGGTGCTGTTCTTATTGCTTCAATAGCTGCCATTATTGCTGCTGGGATTATTTATATTCCAAAGGTTTTTGGATAATATGAATAGAAAAAAGATTATACTATTTCATATCCTAATATTTATTTTTATAAATATAATTTTCTTTTTCTCTTCAGAATTTTTAGTCAATTTAATAACTTCTGGATTTCATGATGTTGGGTTATGGAAAGATTTACTAATTGTTGGGGCAATAATTATTTTTATTCTCACAATAATTTCTTGTTTGCTTTACTTGAAAGAATATAAATTAATTGGATTGTTAATTATCATTTTGAATATATTTATGCTTTGGGATAGACTTAGTTTTTTATACCGCTATCATTTTACAGACTTTTCGCCCACTTTTTATATTCCAAATTGGATTTTAATAGCTACTGCTCTTCTTTCAATAATTGGAATAATTGTTGGTTTCAAGGTTATTAAAAAGAGTATATATATGAAAAATGGGTTATTAATCTATTTCTCTTTGGTTACACTTAGCATTTCCATACAAGTATTGTGTTAATAACCTCTTAGCAATAATACCAAAACCATTAGGATAAACGTTACTTATTTGTATTTTTGATTTAGTACTAAATCTATCACTTCCTTTATAGGATTTTATAAATGGCAAAAAGAACAACCAAGAAAAAAACCAAAGCAAAACCAAAGACTAAGCGTAAGCCCATCTCTTTAAAATTATCTAACCAGCAAAAATTAATTGTTGGTAGCTTACTGATAATTTTAGGTGTGCTTTTATTTATCTCATTTGTTTCCTTTTTATTCACTGGAAAAGAAGACCAAAGTATTTTATCTGAGTTTCCTTCAAGACAAGTTGAAGCCAAAAATTGGGCTAGTCAATTTGGAGCCAAGCTAAGTGAGTGGTTTATTAGCAAAGGTTTTGGATTGCCATCATTTATATTTTCGGGATTACTATTTCTATCTGGTGTCTATGTTACGTTGAACTTAAAGTTATCTAGACTTCGCAAACATTGGATTTGGGGAACATTAATAGTTATATGGTTATCTATATTTTTTGGCTTTTTCACACACAAGTACGATATACTTGGCGGTGTTATTGGCTATGAAATGAATCACTTTTTTCAAGATTATATAGGCAAGATTGGGACTTCTCTCCTACTTGCATTTGGTCTTATTGTATATTTAGCTGTTCGTTTTAATGTTACTGGCGATACGTTTGTTAATCTATTTCAAAGTGCCAAGAAAGATATTAAAGATGATTTTGGCACAAATGAATCTGAAACAATCGAAGATAAAACTGTACCTATAGACAATAGTCTTTCTGAAGAGGCGGAATCTATCAAATCTGCATTTGAAATTCCTCTAGATACTGTAGAACCTACTATTACTAAGCATTCGAAAATAGAAAAAGAAAAGCCTGCAGAACTTAAGGTTGAACCTCCAAAAGAAATGGAGGTTATTATAAAAGACCCTGAGCCTGAGGTTGAGATGAAAGTTGAAACTACCAAAGAAGAAAAATCTGAGACAGATAATCTTGCGGATAAACTTGTTGAGGATTTTGGACAATTTGATCCAACACTAGAGTTGAGTAATTTTCAATTTCCGCCATTAGATTTATTAAAAAAATACGATAACGAAGGCATATCAATTGACCAAGACGAGCTCGAAGAAAATAAAAATCGTATTGTAGAGACACTTAATAACTATAAAATAGGAATCACAAGTATTTCAGCTACTATTGGTCCAACAGTAACGTTATACGAGATTGTTCCAGAAGCTGGTATTCGTATTTCAAAAATCAAAAACCTTGAAGATGATATCGCATTATCGCTTTCGGCATTAGGGATTCGTATTATTGCGCCAATTCCAGGAAAAGGTACTATAGGTATTGAAGTACCTAACAAGAAATCGACAATAGTATCTATGCACTCTGCGATTGCGTCACAAAAATTTCAGAATTCAGCAATGCAATTACCTATCGCTTTAGGTAAAACAATTAGTAATGAAACGCTAGTTGTAGATTTAGCAAAAATGCCTCACTTACTTATGGCGGGTGCAACAGGCCAAGGTAAATCTGTTGGTCTAAATGCTGTACTGACTTCTTTACTTTACAAGAAGCATCCCGCTGAAGTTAAGTTTGTTTTAGTTGACCCAAAGAAAGTGGAGCTTACACTCTTCAATAAAATAGAACGTCACTATTTAGCCAAACTACCAGACAGTGAAGATGCCATTATAACAGACAATACTAAAGTGATTAATACTTTAAATTCACTTTGTATTGAAATGGATAATCGCTATGATTTGCTTAAAAATGCATTTTGTAGAAACATTGCTGAATACAACAAGAAATTTAAAGAGCGTAAACTTAACCCAAATGATGGGCATCAGTTTTTACCATATATAGTTTTGGTGGTTGATGAGTTTGCAGATTTAATAATGACTGCAGGTAAAGAGGTAGAAACACCTATTGCTCGTCTAGCGCAATTAGCACGTGCTATTGGTATTCACCTAATTATTGCTACACAACGTCCATCGGTAAATGTAATTACTGGTATTATTAAAGCCAATTTCCCTGCTAGAATAGCATTTAGAGTAACTTCAAAAATAGATTCGCGTACAATTCTTGATGGTTCTGGTGCAGATCAACTGATTGGTCGTGGTGATATGTTGTATACGCAAGGCAATGATTTAATTCGTATACAATGTGCCTTTGTAGACACTCCTGAAGTAGAACGTATCACTGAATTTATTGGCTCTCAGAAAGCTTATCCTGATGCATATCTTCTGCCAGAGTATGTTGGCGAAGAGGGTGGCACAAATCTTGATATAGATATAGCAGATAGAGATAAATTGTTTAAAGACGCTGCTCAAATTATAGTCACAGCGCAACAAGGATCAGCATCTTTATTACAGCGTAAACTTAAATTAGGGTACAATAGAGCAGGAAGACTTATTGACCAACTTGAAGCCGCTGGAATTGTGGGAGGTTTTGAAGGTAGTAAAGCAAGACAAGTGTTAGTACCAGATTTAATGGCTCTTGAACAATTATTAGAAAACGAAAGCCAATAATTAATTGGCATTTAATAAAACAAAATGAAAAAATTAAGTATTCTTTTAGCATTAATTATTACAAATACTGTATTTGCGCAAGACAAAGCGCAAGCACTTTTAAATGAAGTGAGCAAGAAAGTTAAAGCTTATGAAAATATTAGTGTAGATTTTAAATATGAACTTAACAACGTTAGCGAAAATATTACTCAGGAAACTAAAGGTGATGTCACAATACAGGATGAAAAATATGTATTGAACGTTTTAGGAGTCACTCGTATTTATGACGGAAAAACTTTATACAATATTAGTCCAGAAGATGAAGAAGTTACTATTTCTTCTGAAAACACTGAAGATGAAGGCACAATAACACCTAGTAAGATGTTATCCTTTTATGAAGAAGGTTATAATTATAAAATGGATATCGTACAAAAAGTTAAGGGCAGAAAAATTCAGTATGTGAAATTAACACCTATTGATAGCAATGCTGAAATAAAACATGTTCTACTTGGTATTGATGCTACTACAAAACATATCTATAACCTAATAGAAGTTGGTAAAAACGGAACAAAAACAACATTAACCGTTAATTCTTTTAAAACCAACCAAGCTATACCAAAAACGCTTTTTACTTTTGATGAAAATAAGTACAAAGACTATTACATCAATAAAATAGATTAAACTTGAAAATTTTAGACAGGTACATATTAAAAACCTACCTAAACACATTTGTGAGCATATTTGTAATATTTATGTTCATTTTTGTTTTACAAGGACTTTGGCTCTATATCACAGAGTTAGCCGGTAAAGACTTAGATGTTGTAACTACGTTTAAATTTATTTTTTACTATTCTCCAAAGTTAATTCCTCTTGTTATTCCGCTTACTGTTTTGTTAGCTTCAATCATGGTTTTTGGGAATTTTGCAGAAAACTATGAGTTTGCTGCCATGAAGTCAACTGGGATTTCGCTTCAACGTGCCATGAGGAGTCTGTCTGTGTTTATTGTTGCTCTTGGTTTTGGCTGTTTCTTTTTTTCTAATAATGTAATTCCTTGGGGCGAATATAATTTCTATAATCTAAGACGAAATATAGCTAAAGTAAAACCTGCATTAGCGATTGCTGAAGGTCAATTTAATACCATTGGTAACATCAATATTAAAGTTGATAAAAAGAGTGGAGAGCGTGGACAGTTTTTAGACAACGTCGTTATACATCAAAAAAAATCTTTTAGAAGCGGAAACTATACTGTTATTATTGCTGAAAAAGGAGAGCTTAAAAGTTCTGAAGATTCAAACATTCTAAAGCTTGAACTCTCTAATGGTAATTTTTATGATGAGTTAATTACTAGAGACATACGCAAGTTCAATAAAACAAAACCCCACGCGCAAAGTCAATTCAAAATCTATACTATAAATATTGATTTAGGGAACTTAAAAATAGATGTCGACGAGAAAAACACAGACGACAGATACAGCATGCAGGATGTCAGTGACTTAAATTATTCGATTGATAGTTTGTATAAAAAACGGAGTAAAGATTACGAAGCATTTTCTACCAGTCTGTATAATAGAAGTACGTATGCAAACCTAAAAACGACTTATGAAGCGACTAATGATAGTATATATAAGACTGATATTTTAGATCTTTTTAATACCAAAACCAAGGTTCAAATTTTAGGATTAGCATTTAACACTGCAACTAGTACTTCTCAAATTATTCAAACCAACGAAAAAACATTTAGCGCACAAACATCTAATAGAAATAGACATATAATTGCTTTGCATGAAAAATATGCCTTAGGTTTTGCTTGTATTATTCTATTCTTTGTTGGGGCTCCTCTAGGTGCTTTAATAAGAAAAGGTGGCATAGGCCTGCCAATGGTAATAGCCATATTATTGTTTCTTACCTATCATTTTATTGGGATTTTTATTAAAAATAATGCCAAAACGGATGCTATAGACCCAGCATTAGGCACTTGGTTATCTACTTTAATAATGCTGCCTCTGAGTATCTATCTAACCTATCGGGCTACAAATGATAGAGGGTTAATTAATCTTGATTTTATTACAGTGCCGTTTAAAAAATTCTTTGCTTTTAAGCCAAAGTCAGAATTAAACAATATAAAAAATATTCAATCTTATAGTTATTATAATAAACACTCAGTTGAAGAACTTATAGATTTGGTGAAAACACAAAATGAATTTGATTTAGATAAAAAACCAAAGCAAATAGCACTTCAGCATTTATTTGATAGAAAAATTACAATTACTGAGCTAGAAGAAAAAGCACTAGTCGTTCCAGAAAATATTAAAAATGCTAAATCGCATTTAAAAGATTATATAGATTACTCAAAAACTAACCTTTTAACCTTTAGTCTAGGTGCGGTATTTTTAGTTCTTCATTTTGTATTTAAGAACAACAAAATGCCCGAATTATCAGAAATTGTAAAGTCATTAAGCTTTATAGCATTTGGCATCTTTGGATTATATGTTATTGTTTCGTCTGTCTATTATTCCAAGTTTTATAAATCTATTGGACAATCAAGCAAAAAGATGAATCCGTTACTTCTTTTATTAAGCCTACCATTCTACCCCATAAAGCACTTTTTATTAAAGTCTAGAGTCAAAGAAGACTTCCATTTAAGTTGCTTAGAGCAAATAAAATAAGTTTATCTTTGCAACACCAAAAAGCATGTTATGATTACTGAAACTGTGAGCACAAAAATTATTCTAAATACTATTATAGAAGCCATTGAAGACATTCGCCAAGGAAAGGTGATTATTGTAGTTGATGATGAAAACAGAGAAAATGAAGGTGATTTTTTAGCTGCGGCAGAAGCAGTTACTCCAGAAATGGTGAATTTTATGGCTACTCATGGACGAGGTCTTATTTGTACACCTTTAACAGAGCAGCGTTGTAAGGAGTTAGATTTAAGCATGATGGTACGTAACAATACGGACCCAATGGAGACTGCTTTTACAGTTTCTGTAGATTTACGGGGTAAAGGTGTAACTACAGGTATTTCCGCAGGCGATCGTGCAAAAACTATCAAAGCACTAGTAGATAAAGACACAAAACCTTTTGAGCTTGCAAGACCTGGACATATTTTCCCGTTAGTAGCAAAAGAAGGTGGTGTTTTAAGACGTACAGGACATACTGAAGCAGCTATTGATTTTGCGCGTTTAGCAGGTTTTAAACCAGCTGGCTTTATTGTTGAAATCATGAATGAAGATGGAACGATGGCACGACTACCACAATTGTTAGATGTTGCTAAAAAGTTTGATTTAAAAATTGTTTCTATTGAAGATTTAGTGGCTTATCGTATGGAGCACGATTCGTTAATAGAAAAGAAAGAAGATTTTGATATCGAAACACGTTTTGGGAAATATAGACTTCGTGCATACAAGCAAACAACGAACAATCAAATTCATATAGCACTTACAAAAGGTGACTGGAATTCTGGAGACGAAGTTTTAACACGAATCAATTCAACGTTAGTAAATAATGATATTCTAGGCACTTTAACTAACAATGCAGATAAGAAGCTTGATAACATGTTTAATGTTATCAATAAAGCAGGAAAAGGTGCTATTGTATTTATAAACCAGCAAAACCAATCCACAAATCTATTAAGCAGACTTTCAATATTAAAAGAAAATCAAAAAGAAGGACAAATTGCAAAAGCGCCTCGCATAGCTATGGATAATAAAGATTTTGGTATTGGTGCCCAAATCTTGCATGACTTAAACATTAGTAAAATAAAATTAATTTCTAACAGCGAGCAAACCAAACGTGTTGGTATGATTGGTTACGGTTTGGAAATAATTGACTACGTAAACTACTAATTTACCAAAAGCTTTTTGGTCACTACAGAATTTCCTGATTGGATTTTTAAGAAATAAAGTCCTTGTCTTAGACTTGAGACATCTATAGATAATGTATTATTTTGCGCTATGATTTTTTGCCCAATAGAGTTATAAAGTTCTAATCTATCTATTGGTAACTGACTTAAAATATTAACGTTATCAGCTGCTGGATTTGGATATACTTTAAATTCGCTAGCTGCAATGTCTTCATCACTTAATACAGAATTTTGGTATACTCTAACATAATCAATTACCATAGAACTCTCAACGAAATTTGGGTCAATTGCTCCTCCAGCTCCGCCCATAGCAATATTCAAAATTAAATATTGTTCTGCATCAAAAGGCCAAGTAGTTGGATTTTTGTTTGCTGGATTATAAGTGTAAAAAGGAACGTCATCAATTAAAAAAACAATCTTATCTGGAGACCAATTCATGGAATATATATGATAATTATTAGCAACATCAGTTAATATTTTAGTTTCGTTATTTACTGTAGCTCCAAAACTAGAAGGCGTATGCAATGCTACACTTACTTCATTTGTGGCATGCAAGCCATGTTCCATAATATCAATCTCTCCACAATCTGGCCAATTTGTGTTTCCAAAACCTTGTAAATCCCACCATGCACCATCTTCATTAATGTTTTTTCCTAGCATCCATATAGCTGGCCAAGTACCATCACCAAAGGGTAGTTTAGCTCGTACATCCACTCTACCGTAAGTGAATGCAAATTTAGAATTTAATCGAGCTGAAGTATATTCTTTTGTTTCTCCTTGGTCAGTGTAACCTTGTCCATCAGATATTCTACCTTCAAAAATGGCAGAAATATTTAAAGTCCCATTTTCAACAAAAGAATTTTCAATACGGTTTGTATAATGCTGCACCTCATTATTATACCAGCTACCACCAATTGGTAATTGTGTTTGGTGATGCCAATTGACAGAATTTATAGTTTCTTTTTCTGTATTAGATAGTATACCATCAAATTCATCGGACCAAACTAAATCGTCATAAACAACATCAATTGTGTGTGGATTAACAGGTGGAGTTACATCTCCGTTTGTTATGTCATCAATAACATAAGTACCAGGAGTAGTTAATCCTCCATCTATAAAAATTGTAATTCTATTATAGCTTCCGGTAGCGTTTATTGGGTTACCTGTTAAGCTCTCATTAGCATTAGAAAAATCAAAAATCACTGTAGTCCAATCCGAAGGTGATGGTACACTAAACTCTGTTTTCACCTCAACATCAGTGTTATTACTATCTTCAAGTTTTAATATAACATTATGGTTATTAGGATCAAAAGAATAAAACCGCAATGAAAATAATTTATTATCATTATTTAATACTAAAGGTTGTGCTAAGTCTATATAAAACCCCTGATATGCTTGCAAGCCATCGTTAAAAAATTGCCCACCACGATTACTAGCACTTGATGGCACTGCTGTACGAAATGAAAAACCACTACCTGCAAAACCAACAAAATTATCATCGTCTGAAGAAAAATCTAAAGGAATTTGCTGTGATAAAATCACATGAGAAAAACAATATAAAAATAAAAAGAGAAGTAACTTAACCTTCATGTAATTGCAATTTTATCAAAAATAGATTGCGAGTATTAATTTCCCAATAAAATCGCCTATACAAGAACACTACATTAACATATATACTAGTGATTTTAACTATTTAAAACCTCATTTATACAGTCCCTCATAACTTTTGCCCTTTCAACAACCTGTTCTTCTGTCCAAGACAACTTAATCAAACAAGAGATATTTCTAGCAATATAAGCATCCGACTGAGTGAATGTTTTACCTTCGAGATATTGAAGTCCTTCTTTAACTTCTTTAGTTATAGGGAATAGTGATTTTAACTTCTTTAAATGATCCCATTTTCTGATGTAATGCCAATTATTATCATAATAATGAAAACAAGCATCTACTCCATTGGTTTTAAAAGCTTTTGAAACTTTTCGAACTGTGTCTAAATCTGGCAAAAAGAAATTCAGGAAAGCACAACTTTCTACTCCACCATCTGGTACTGTTCTGAATTCAACCTCTGGAATTGAAGCCAATTCATTTCTAATAATATCAAAATTCTTCTTTTGGATTACTAAAAACTCAGGAAGGCGCTTTACTTGAGCTAAACCAACAGCTGCATGCAATTCTGAAATGCGAAAATTATAACCTAAAAATGGATGTGTTTCTGCGCCTCTATCATTACCAATATGATCGTGTCCGTGATCACTATAATGGTCTGCATTTATATAATAATCTTTGTTATTGCTAATCACAGCGCCACCTTCTCCACATGTTATTGTTTTTACAAAATCAAAAGAAAAACAACCTACATCAGCAATACTTCCCAATGGTTTACCATCATAAGTTCCTCCAATAGCTTGGCACGCATCTTCTACAAAAATTAAATTATGATTGTCACAGATAGATTTTAGAGCATTCATATCGCCCATACTTCCGCACATTTGGACTACCATTACAGCTTTTGTTTTTGGAGTAATTGCAGCCTCAACAGCTTTAGGGTCCAATGTTAATGTGCTATCTATATCTACTAAAATAGGAATCGCTCCAAGCATCATAATAGCTTCAAAACTTGCCACAAAAGTAAATGTTGGCATAATTACCTCATCTCCTGCTCCAACACCTGCTGATGCTAAAGCAACAGAAACGGCTGCAGTTCCACTTGAAACTAATTGTACATGATTGGTCTGAAATGTGTTTTGAAGCTCTACTTCGAGTTCTTTAGCTTTCCAATGACCATTACGCATGCCATCAAAACCATAACGCATTAAAACGCCATTATCGAGAACGTCATTTACACTTTCGCGTTCTGCGTTTCCAAATAATTCAAATCCTGGCATATTAATAAAGTAAGTTTTTTAATTGACTAAAAAACAATTTAATATTAGCTTCTTCGAAATTTGTGAGTAAAGGTAAATGCTCCTTACTTTTAAAATCCATAACCTTTACTGAAGGAAATACTTTATTACTATTATAACCAGAAACAACTCTGCTATTATACCTGTGCTCATTATTATTCTCTACTTCAGTAATCAATAACCCTACAATATTATCAGAAATATTTTTAAACTCATTAGATTTAAAAATACGTTTCTTAATTAAACGCTCGATTGAAGGGCTTTTTCCATCATTAAAATAAATAAGCAATAACTTATTATTCTCTTGCGCATCTTTTAGAGCAGTTGAATAATTCTTTTCCCATTTAATATTCTGAGAAAAACTAGATGTAGTAAAAAAGCACAAAAGAAATATAATTATGTAATGTTTCATGTCTAAAATTTGTATAACAAATATAATATACTTTGATTGACTATTATTATTCGTAGTTATTTATAAATCAATTACTGTGCTTTCAATGGATTTTCTAACCTTTTTAAGAGTAGAAAACATATCATCTTTTGCTCTGAAACCTACAGGTAATAATAGTACAGATTGCAATCCTTTTTCTGATAAACCAAGTGCTTTGTCATAAGCCTCAGGAATAAAACCTTCCATAGGACAGCTATCAATCTTTTCTAACGCGCAAACTGTCATCAAATTGCCTAAAGCAATATACGCTTGGCGTATTGCCCAATCCGTTTTTTTAGTTTTTGGCATTGTTTCTATTGTAGATTTTAATTGATTTTTGAATGGCTCTAAAACAACTTGTGGCGTATTTCTTATTGCCATTACATTTTCAAAGTGAGCATTTACATCATCTTCATCAATCTCATTTTGAATACATAAAATTAATAAGTGTGATGCGTCAGCAACTTGTCGCTGATTATAAGAATGTTCTACTAAAGCTTCTCGCTTAGCTTTATTTTCAATTACTACAAGCTTTAGGGTTTGTAGGCCATAAGATAATGCCGTTAGGTTAAAGGCTTCTTTAAGTATTGATAACTGTTCTTGAGATAACGATTTAGTCGCATCAAACTTTTTGGTCGCATAGCGCCATTTTAGTTGCTCAATAACGTTCATAGATTTTTTTTGCAAAAATAAGGAATGTTATGTTGAATTAATTAGTAAAAAAGCTTCATTAAGTTTTAATGAAGCTCTTGCGGAGAAAGAGGGATTTTGTTCCAAGTTTCCTCTTTATGCATTTTGCATATGCAAAAGTCTTAAAACAAAAAAACCACTCAAGTATACTTGGTGGTTTTTGTTTCAAGCTATGCGCTTGTTTGCGGAGAAAGAGGTAAGTGAACCTCTTTCGTAGTGCCTTTATTTATTACTGTTTCAGTCCTGTACCATTGTTGGGTCACCTAATAGGTCACCTCTATACCTTGTAGTAAAGATAAGGAATTTACTTGATTAATCCTTGTACTTTACTGATTTCAAAGCCCATAAAGTCGCAAAATTCATCGATAGTAACTAACTGATGAGCTTCTTTGTTAAGGCGTTCTTTAATCGCTTTGATTATTGTTCTGCCATAACGCTCACTCTTTCCTGTTACTACTTGCACGTCTTTAGGGTAAATACAGATTCTACTCATTCACTTTAAATTTAAAATTAATACTCTAACTATACTTTATCTATACCGTTGCTATAAAGCACTTATATACAATATACGACTAATATCCCATTGAAAAAACTAACTAAAACGGAAGTTTTGGCAACTTATAAACACTACGGAAGCACTCTAATACATTGACAGTCAATAGCTCGTATATTTGATATTCATCATCAAAAAATGTATTAGTTATGGCAAAATTGAAAGGTATTATTAAGTTAGAAGGAACGTTAGACAATCTAACTTTTTACAAAGCAAAAGAGGGTTATTTAGTAAAAACTAAAGGCGGTGTTTCTAAAGAGCGTATTCAAAATGACCCAGCGTTTGAGCGTACTCGTGAAAACGGTTCAGAATTTGGAAGTTCTGCATCATCTGGTAAGTTATTGAGAACAGCAGTTAGAAACTTAATGATTAGAGCAAAAGACAATCGAGTTTCAAGT
>SHBX01000028.1 GCA_004211785.1 Winogradskyella sp. | reverse complement strand
TTCTACAACTATCACTTGGACTTTCGATGATGGCAATGGTAATAGTATCAATGTGGACCAAACTTATAACTATGATGATACGACCGCGCCTGTGCCAGATGCTATGACACTGCCTGATGCCACTGGTGAATGTTCTGCAACTATTACTGGTAGTGCACCGACAGCAACAGATAACTGTGGTGGTACTATTACAGGTACAACTACTGATGCTTTAACGAGTTCAACACAAGGCACAACCACAGTCACATGGATCTTTGATGATGGTAATGGAAATACATCGACTCAAACTCAAGATATTGTAGTAGATGATAACATTGACCCTATATGTTCTACTCAAGATATAACTGTTCAATTAGATGGAACTGGAAATGCAACAATTACCGCAAATGAGATTGATAGTGGATCAAGTGATAATTGCGGAGTTGCTTCTATCGCTGTATCTCCAAACACATTTACATCAGCAGATATTGGAGCTAATGTGGTTACATTTACTGTTACAGATATTAATGGTAATGTTTCAATGTGTAATGCTACAGTAACAGTAGAAGATATCACACTAGATATTGACGATGATAAGATTGAAATCTTTAGCATATCTCCTAACCCATTTAGAGATAATATTGTTATTAAAGTACCAGCAAAATTATCTGGTGATACTTTTAATATTGTAATCTATGACTTAAATGGACGAAGAGTATTTAATGAAGTAAAAGGTGTAAACAATAATGAGATAAATCTTAATGGCTTGAGCAGATTAGAAATTGCACCTTATATTATTAGAATTACCAACACTATCTCAAATAGTGTATTTAGCTCAAGATTAATCAAATACTAATTTACAAATTATAGGAAAAGAGACGATATTATATAATATCGTCTCTTTTATTTAAATTATAAATAACTGAAAATCATACATTTAAAAAAAAGTGTGTGCATTTCATCGAATTTATTTGCATTTCATAGAGTTTGACGGTATGTTTGTACCGTAATATAGTCCCAAACTATAAAATTAACCGCTTTATGAAAACTTATTACGTTAACTCGTTAAGGACTGTTGTCCTTTCTTTTCTATTTTTAATTACTGTAAACCTTAGTTACAGTCAAACAACAATTGCAAGTCATGATTTTGGTATTGATTTAGAAGGGTGGATTGATGGTGGATTTGATGCTGGAAGAAATTTCAATGCTAATAGCTGTACTGCATTTGGTGCAATTTTTACATACTATGACTTTGATTTAAGTGCTAGTTCAGTTATGACATCCCCAAACTATGATTTTACCCCATTCAATCAGATTGATATTTCCTTTTGTCATGTGAATGCTGCAAGTCTAGAAAATGGAGATGGTTTCGATTTACAATATTATGATGGCACAACTTGGAACACTATCGGTACATATAGAAGAGGAACCGATTTTTTTGGGTCTGGCTCAGGAAACGCAACTACCTTAACTGCAACCATTAATTCTGCTAGTTATACTTTAGCAACTAACTCTGCAATAAGGTTTATTGGTCAAAATAATTCTACAGACGAATGGGACGTGTATGATGATATAACAATAACTGGTTCAGGCTGTGGTGCAGCAATAGATACATTTCCATATGATGAAAGTTTTGAATCAGGCTTAGGTGGATGGACACAAGATTCAACTGACGATGAGGATTGGACAAGACAAATGGGTGGCACACCTTCTAATAACACTGGACCAAATGGAGCAAACAATGGTTCTTACTACCTATTTACAGAAGGAAGTAATCCTAACTTTAATTATGAGTTTAATCTAATTAGTCCTTGTATTGATTTAACAGCAGAAACAGGAGCTCAATTTTCATTTTATTACCATATGTATGGAACAAATATGGGTACTCTAGATGTAGAAGTAAGTACAGATAATGGCGCTACATTTGGTGCGCCTATTTGGACACAATCCGGCGAAGATCAAACTGCTCATACAGATCCTTGGATACTTGTAGATATAGATTTAGCTGCATATGTTGGCCAAACTATAAAAATAAGATTTAATGGTACTACTGGTTCAGATTTCACAAGTGATATGGCCATAGATTCAGTATCAATGGTGACTACTTTTACTCCTGGTCCTAATATAAACGTCGTAGATAGCAGTAGTAACAATATTAATGATGGTAGTACAAATAGTCCTTCAATAATAAATAGTACAGATTTTGGGAATCTTTTAATTTCTACACCAACTGCTAGAACATATACAATACAAAATACAGGAACAGCAAATCTAACTATAAGCTCAATAACAAGTGATAATACTGATTTTGTTGTTAGTGGTCCTGTATCAACTACAATTGCTTCTGGCGTATCTACTACTTTTGATATAACTGTTACTACTACTAGTGCTGCAGTCACATCAGCCGAAATAACAATAAATAGTAATAGTCTTTCCCCTGAAGATGTATATACTTTTGATGTTCAAGCGACAGGAATTACACCTTCATGTAGTTCTTCCACTATAACTCTTCCATATACTGAAAGTTTTGAAACTGGTACTAATGGCTGGAACTCTGGTGGTGCAGATGCAAGTCGAGTAAATAATGCTGCTACATCATATGACAATAGTTATAGTTTTATGATTCGTAGCAATTCCGGTTCAGCCTCGGCAGTATGCTCGCCCAATATTGACCTAACGTCTTATGACAAAATAGATTTTAAATTTTTCTTTTATGCCGACGGGTTTGAACTTGACGAAACTTTCACTTTTGAATATAGTGATGACGATGGTGCTAATTGGCAAGTAGTAAGAACTTTTAATGCAGGAGATACAGTTCCTGCAAGTAAAACTGGAGATTTTCAAATGGGTAGTACCTCTACGGACTATTATGTAAGAGTTGTAGGTTTATTAGCAACTGATTATACCTTTTCTAATAATGCTAGATTTAGATTTCAATCTAATGCAAGTGATACCACAGATAATATCTATATTGATAATATTAGCATTACTGGTATAAATTACAACACTCCGACGGTCGGACCTGGTGGAGTTACCGCAGATTTAAGTCTATGGTTACAAGCAGATAAATTAAATGGTACAACTGTAGGTACAGATGGTACTTTAGTTTCCCAATGGACAGATACTGGTATTGGAAATGATGCTGCTGTCACAGAAACAGGAAATGAACCAACATATAGAAACAGTGCTGCAAGAAACATAAACTTCAACCCAGTAATTGATTTTACAAACGATAATACAACTGCTAGTGGAGATATGACATATCTAGATGGCAGAGAAGTACTAGAAAGCTCAGCAGGCTTTAATAGTAATGATATATTTATGGTTGTTATGCCAGATACGCCTGTAAATACATCTACGATACCTTTAGATACATTCACAAGTTTTGATGTTACTGCAAATAATACTTATGTTGAAGATGTTACTGGTTTTGGCTTCGGAAATTATTCAGCTCGATTTACTAACGAAATCTTTGGCTATGCTGTTGGTTCTACAAATGCTTCATCGCCATTTCCAGGCTATGGTAGAGCTTCTACAGATACCTCTATCAACATGAATCGAGTGAGTATTATTAATACTAGACACAATACAACTGATGATGGCATAGAGATTTATATGGATGCTAACCAAATTGGTGACACTACCAATGATGCAGCTGATTTTTCTATAGTAACTGAGCAACGTTTTTGGTTAGGTAGAAGTCAATACTGGCAAGGAAGTTTTGATGGGCGTATTGCAGAAGTCATAACATATACTGGCAGAAAAAATGATGTAAATGCCACCCAAGAACGAAATAGAATTCAATCTTACCTAGCCATAAAATATGGTATTACTCTTGAACCAACAATTACTGCTGGTGTGATAGAAGAAGGTAATCTTAATTATGTGAATAGTGATGGCTCTGTAATATGGGATGAGTTAGCTAACAATGGATACAACTATGATATAGCAGGTATTGGTAGAGATGATGCTTCTGGCCTTGACCAGAGACAATCAAGTAGTATTAACTCTATAGTTGATGGCACTGGAGAAACAAGAGGTATAGTGACCATGGGTTTAACTAGTATAGAAACTACAAACTCAGAAAACAAAACAGTAAATTCTACATCATCATTTACAGATAAGAACTTCTTAGTATGGGGTAATAATAATGCTAGCTTAGATGCAGCTCCTTCTACTATTGCTGTAGATATGAGTGATAATATTTCTGGTCTTAATACCAATGTACAATTTATTGGTATGCAACGTATTTGGAAAGTTGTAGAAACTGGTGATGTAGGTAGAGTTCAAATATCAGTACCTGAAAATGCTGTAAGAAACATTACGCCGCCAGGAAACTATTTAATGTTTATATCTGAGACTGGAGTATTTACACCAACTGCCCAATATAGAGTAATGTCTTCTGATGGTAGTGGCAACTTATTGGCTGAATATGATTTTCCAGCAAATGCTGAAAGATATATTACTTTCGGGTATGCTCCTGAAATAGTAGTAGAAAGGTCTATAAACTTTGATTCAAGTGCACAAAATTATATAGATGTCGAAGATTATCTAGATTTAAATACAGCTTTTACTTTATCTACATGGATAAAAAGAGAAACTGGTTCTACTAACACATCAATTATTGCAAAAAGAGATGTGGCCTATACTGAAGGTTATGATTTAAAAATATTAGCAGGAGGACAAGTAGAAATGAATTGGATAAATGGTTCTACAAGAACTATACAATCTACTGCGGTAATCCCTGAGAATGTGTGGCATCATATTGCAGTAACACATGATGGCACAACTGCAAGGCTATACATTGATGGTGTTTTGGAAACTACTGAAACGTTACCACTTCCTATTGACACAAGTAGATCTTTCTTAATTGGAGCTGCCGGAAGAGACGGTGGCGCAACGGCCTATTTTGACGGTAACATTGATGAGGTTAGAGTTTGGAATGCCGCCCTAACTGAAAGTCAACTAAGATTTTTAATGAATCAAGAATTGGAAGACAACGCCGGTACAATAGGTAAATATTTTGATGACAATAGTATTTTACCAACAAAGAATGATGCTTCTGGTTTAGATTTTACAAACCTAAGAGCTTATTTCCCAATGTCTAGATATACGTATACTAATACTAATGACGACTCAGGAAATGATCTAATAGGTTATTTAAGACAATTAAGAACTGTAGATTTTCAAACTGCTCCACTACCATATGTGTCAACACAAAACGGAAATTGGGGTGATTCATCAACATGGGTAAATGGTTCGGTTCAAACTATACCAGGAGCGCGTGCATTAGCTGATAATGAAGCATATGTAGATTGGAATATTGTTGAGACATCTCATGATATAACAATAAATAATACAACTTTAGTTGATGATGCTGATCTTGATAGTAATAATAATGAAGGTAATAGAACTGTATTAGCACATGTTCAAAACTCTGGAACTATAACTGTAGATGGAGATAACTCAGCACAAACAGGATTTGGTTACACCGTAACTCATTATTTAGAAATGAGTGGTAAAATTGATCTTGAGGGAGAATCTCAATTAATACAAACTACAGGTAGTGATTTAATATTAGGACCATCCGGTGAACTTGAAAAAGATCAACAAGGTGTAACTGACACATACCACTATAATTATTGGGGTGCGCCAGTAGGTGCTACAAGTATAGATCCAACAAATATTGTAAATGAGAATAGATATTCTTACTCAGTCACTGATATAATGCTAGATAATGGTACTGCAGTTAATTTCTCAAATACAGGTTACGATGGTGCCCCTGGGAGTCCAGTGACTATTGCCGATTATTGGATTTGGAAATTTGCCAATAATACTGATGGTGATTACTCACAATGGGAACATGTTAGACGTACAGGAACAATAGAGCCAGGTGAAGGATTTACAATGAAAGGTCCTGGATCAGCTGGAACTGAACAAAATTATACATTCTTAGGGAAACCGAACAATGCAGATATTAATCTTACAATAAATCAATACAATGATTATCTGGTTGGTAATCCTTACGCTTCAGCTATTGATGCTAGACAATTTATCTTAGATAATGGAGCAACTTTATCTTTTAATGAAGGATTAATTCGCATCGTTTTAGATGGTAGTTTAAATCCTGTTTTAGATGGTAATGGACGCCCTATTTATCAAGATGCTGGTGGAAACCAGTATAATATGCAAATATCTGGTGGAAATCCCGTTTTAGACGGCAATGGACGTCCTATCTATGAAGATGGTAGTGGAAACCCTCATTATGTACTTTTAGATGGTAGCTCAAATCCTGTTTTAGATAGTAACGGTCACCTTGTTTATATAATTACAGGTTTCACTCCAGAAGCTGACGCAACAACTAGTGGTACGCTATACTTCTGGGAACATTGGGGAGGTTCTGATCATATATTGGCTAACTATCAAGGTGGATATGGTACTTATAATTTAGCAGGTAGTCTTGAAGCTCCATTTAACTTAGCCGGAACTTCAGACCCAGATGTGTCTGCAACTGGCTCTGGTACTAAAGCGCCTGGAAGATACATTCAGGTTGGGCAAGGTTTCTTTTTAGTCGCTGACAATGGTGGTACAATTAATTTTAATAATGGTCAACGTATTTTCAAAAAAGAATCTGCGTCAAATGGTGAGTTTTTTAGAACAACAACAGAAAATGCATCAGAAACAACAACTGGTGATGCTGATCCTAGATCAAAAATTAAGTTAAGCTATGAATCACCAGCTGAACAGCATAGACACTTATTATTAACTATTGATGAGAATACTACTCCTGGAGTAGACTGGGGTTACGATGCTGTAACCTATGATTATAAAGATGACGACATGTTCTGGGGATTAGAAAACAATTTCTATGTGATACAAGCATCAGATAATATGGATGATGACACTAGTTATCCTTTAATAATCTATACAGCTACAGATGGTAATAACATAATAAAAATTGAAGAGCTAATAAATATAGATGCAGAACAAGAAGTGTTCTTACATGATATAGAATTAGATTTCTATCAAAACCTTAAAGAAGGAGATTATGAAATCTATCTTAACGCTGGATACTATGATGGAAGATTCGAATTAGTATTTAGTAATCAAAATGCAAGTTTAAGTACAGATGATGACATCTTAAATGATGAGAAATTAGATGTACGTTATGCAAATGCAATAGACAAAGTAGTACTACTTAATCCTCATGGATTAGAAGTAAAAGATATTCAGATATTTAATCTTCTTGGACAGCATGTAGTTGCTATCGAAGAGATTAAAACTGGAAATATGACAGAATACAATGTTGGGAACTTAAGTTCTGGAGCTTATATCATTAAATTAAATACTGTAAGCGGTTCGGTATCTAAAAAAGTATTGGTAGATTAATCCATATAAAAACTTAAACTCAACTCAAAGAGGTTTTCTGAAAAGAAAGCCTCTTTTGTTTTTTAATTAGTCAAGATGCTTTATTAATCAAATCATAAATGATTACTTTAGAACATTGAATTGTACAATTTCTCAACCTAATTAATATGAAAACTCCTCTTCAAACTACTATTCTGCTTGCAATTATTTTAATGTTTTCTATCAAAACATATGCCCAAGAAGCCGACAAAAAAGAAACTGATTCTATAAAAAAAGCGACAAAAGAATTACCTCTAGAACCAGAACGCAAAATATCATTTACGACAGATAATGGTACTTGGATTTCTGTAGATGTGCATCCTGATGGTAAAACCATCATCTTTGATATGATGGGAGATTTATATACGATTCCTATTTCCGGAGGCTCTGCTACTCGAATTACTGAAGGAATGCCATACGACGTTCATCCGCGTTATAGTCCTGATGGAAAATCTATAGTTTTTATCTCAGATAAAAGTGGCTCAGATAATGTTTGGACTATGGACTTAGAAACCAAAGAACAAAAGCAATTAACTAAGGACAAAAACAAATACCACGTATCTGCAGACTGGAGTCCTGATGGTGATTATATTGTTGGAACAAGAGGTCGAAGAAACATAAAACCTTTTATTTTACACAAAGATGGTGGCTCAGGAGCAGTACTACTTTCAAAAAATAAAACTCAGAAATTAATTGACCCAGCTTTTAGCGCAGATGGTAATCATATTTATTTTTCTTCTCGTAATGGTGCTTGGAATTATAATGCACAATTGCCACAATACCAAATTATGAGTTATGACAGAGAAGATGGTGATACAGAAACTATTACGTCTAGATATGGTTCTTCATTTACACCTACATTCTCTAATGATGGTCTATGGATGGTCTATGGAAGTCGTTTTGAAGAACATACAGGTTTAGTTCTTAGAAATTTAACAAGTGGTGATGAACGATGGCTAGCCTACCCAGTTCAAAGAGATGAACAAGAGTCTATAGCTCCACTTGGAGTTCTCCCAGCCATGTCCTTTACACCAGATAATAAAAACTTGATTGTTTCCTATGGTGGAAAAATATATTCAATATCTATCGGAAATAATGAAGCTAAAGAAATACCATTTACAGTAAATCTGGATATAGATATGGGACCAATGGTATCTTTTAAATACCCTATTGAAGATACTACTGAAGGCATTGTGACTCAGATTAGAGATGCCGTACCATCGCCAGATGGTTCAAAAATTACTTTTACAGCATTAAACCGTTTGTATGTTATGAATCTTCCAGACGGAACTCCAAAAAGATTAACAAAAAATGATTTTACAGAAGCACAGCCAACTTGGTCTCCAAATGGTAAAGAGATTGCATTTACGACATGGAAAAGCGGCGGTGGACATTTATACAAAGTCAATGCCACTGGTGGGAAAATAACTCAAATCACCAAACAACCCGGCATTTATACAAATCCTGCATGGTCATATCAAGCAAACAGAATTGCATTTATAAAAGGCTCAGCGCAATCCTACGATGATGCGATTGGTCCATTTGCTAGAGGTGCAGCAGACCAACTAGCTTGGGTTTCGGCAGATGGAGGTAATATAAATATTATTGATAAAACGAAAGGGCGAAATACACCGCACTTTACTAAAATTAATAATCGGGTTTATTTAAATCATGGGAGAAAAGGATTGCTATCTATTCGATGGGATGGTACAGATGAAAAAGAACATCTAAAATTAACTGGTATTAAAACCTACGGTTCTTCTGATGTTTTTGGTATTGAACACGATGTACATGCTGCTATGCCAACTCACGAAGAAGGTTGGAGAGAAAACAACACGGCATCAAGGCCTGCAGTGATTAAAATATCTCCTGATGGCACACATGCTCTTACAAAAATTAATAACGATATCTATTCGGTAGTGATTCCAAAAATAGGTGCTACTCCTACTATTTCTTTAGCTAAAGCAGAAAATGCAGCATTTCCGGCAACAAAATTAACCCTCATGGGCGGAGAATTTCCAGCATGGTCTTCTAATAGTAAAAAAGTGCATTGGTCACTAGGAGCTAGTCATTTTGTTTATGATTTAGATAAAGGAAAAACCTTTGCTGATAGCTTGAAGCTGGCAAAAAAGAAAGAAAAAGAACTTAAAGCGTCCAAAAAAGCTACAGATTCTACAAAGACAGACGATAAAAAGGACAAAAAGAAAAAAGAAAAGCCTCGTTTTAAAGCTGATGAGTATAAAGTAATAGTAAAATATAAGCGCTCCATACCTAATGGAAAAACACTCCTAAAAGGCGGAAGAATTATTACCATGGAAGGCGATAACGTCATTGAAAATGGTGATATTTTAATAGAAAATAATAGAATTATAAATGTTGGCACTTCGGGAAGTTTTTCTGTTCCTAGTGATGCGAAAATCATTGACGTTTCAGGAAAAACGCTTACTCCTGGTTTTGTAGATACTCATGCGCACATGTGGCCAAACTGGGGCATTCATAAAAATCAAATATGGATTTACTCAGCAAATCTTGCTTATGGTGTTACAACCACAAGAGACCCACAAACCGCTACTACAGATGTACTCACCTACTCAGATATGGTAGACGCAGGTATGATGCATGGCCCAAGAGTATACAGTACTGGACCAGGCGTTGGTTTCTGGGCATATAATATAGAAAATTACGACCACGCCAAAGATGTATTAAAACAATACAGCGAGTATTACAACACCAAGACTATTAAAATGTATTTGGTAGGTAATCGCCAACAACGCCAATGGGTAATAAAAGCTTGTAAAGATTTAGAATTGATGCCTACGACTGAAGGTGGTCTTGATTTTAAACAAAATATGGTCAACCTAATAGATGGTTATCCTGGGCACGAGCACTCTTTCCCTGTTTATCCTATTTACGATGATGTTATTAAAACTGTTGCAGAATCTAAAATGGCAGTAACACCTACTCTATTAGTTTCCTACGGTGGGCCTTGGGCGGAAAATTATTTCTATTCAAGAGAGAATCCATATAGTGATGCAAAAATGCAATACTTTACGCCATATGCAGAATTGGCTCAGAAATCAAGACGAAGACCAGGTTGGTTTATGGATGAAGAACATGTCTTTAAAAAGCATGCCGAGTTTATGAAAGACCTCATCGAAGCAGATGGTATCGGCGGTGTTGGCAGTCACGGACAATTACAAGGTTTAGGTTTTCATTGGGAATTATGGGCAGTTGCAAGTGGAGGAATGAACAACATGGATGCTCTAAAAATTGCAACGATAAAAGGAACAGAAGCCTTAGGCTTGGATGATGATTTAGGAAGTCTAGAAACTGGAAAAATTGCAGATATCTTAATCATGGATAAAAACCCTTTAGATAATCTGAGAAATACAAATACACTAACACATGTTGTAAAAAATGGTATTGTCTATGATGCAAATACTCTAGATGAAGTAGCACCTGTGGCAAAAAAAGCTGATAAATTTAATTGGCAAACAAAACGACCAGATAATATTCCAGGTATTAAAAATTAAGCTTTCAGAATAACGAATAAAAAAGTCTCCATTATGGAGGCTTTTTTTATTTTAATGTATTAATTAAATCTTCTAGTTGAAGTTTCTGCTGTTCACCAGAAGACATATCCTTTAAGGTAAAACTATTTGTTCTTAACTCCTCATCACCTACTAACACAACAAATGGAATGTCGCGTTTATTAGCATAATTCATTTGTTTTTTCATTTTAGCAGCATCAGGGTATAATTCAGCATTAATACCTGTATCTCTTAATGATGAAACTGCTTTTAAACAAGCCATAGCTTCTTCTTTACCAAAATTGATAAACAAGACTTTTGTATTGTCTTTTACAGACTCTGGAAATAAACCTAATTCTTCAAGAACCAAATAGATTCTATCTAAACCAAAGCTAATACCTACACCACTCATATTCTTAAGTCCAAAAATTCCTGTTAAATCATCATAACGGCCACCGCCACCAATAGAGCCCATTTTTACACTATCTGGTGCAGATACTTCAAAAATAGCGCCTGTATAGTAATTAAGCCCACGAGCTAATGTCACATCGAGTTGAAGCCTAGCTGTTTTTAATTGTAACGTAGAAATTGCTGTATTTATAAACTCTAATTCTTCAATGCCTTTGAGTCCAATTTCTGAAGTATTCAAAATTTGCTTTAAGCTTTGTATTTGAGCTCCAAAATCTCCCGAAAGTTCAAATAAAGGCTGAAGTTTAACTATACCTTCTTTAGAAATTCCTTTTGCAAGCATTTCTTCTTTTACCTTCTCCTCACCTATTTTATCAAGCTTGTCTAAAGCTACTGTAAAATCTATCAGCTTATCTTGTGCACTAATAACCTCAGCTATGCCAGATAAAATTTTACGATTATTAATTTTTATAGTTACACCTTCAAGATTTAGTGCTGTAAAAACCCCATCATAAAGCTGAATGAATTCTACTTCTTGAAATAAAGACGTACTACCAACAACATCTGCATCGCATTGACAAAACTCTCTAAAACGCCCTTTTTGCGGGCGATCTGCACGCCAAACTGGCTGAATTTGATAACGCTTAAATGGAAACTCTATCTCATTTTGGTGTTGTACCACATAGCGTGCAAATGGTACAGTTAGATCATAACGAAGTGCTTTCTCGGAGATTTTTGGAGTTATCGCAGATTCTAAACGCGACTGATATTCATCGTCAGAAATCTTTCTTAAATATTCTCCAGAATTCAAAATCTTAAAAATCAGTCTGTCACCTTCTTCACCGTACTTACCCATTAAGGTATCAGAGTTTTCAAAACTTGGTGTTTCTATTGGCTGAAAGCCATATAGCTGGAATTGCTGCTTTATAGTTTCAGTAATGTAACTACGTTTTGCAACAGTTTCAGAATTAAAATCTCTAGTGCCTTTTGGTATGCTTGGTTTTTGTGCCATAGTATTTCCCGTGAAAACGGGAATCTCATTAAATTATACGCTTCCTCTTATAAACACTTCGACAAGCTCAGTGTAACTTATGAGATTTCGTTAAAGCTAATCTCATAAGTCACAAAAATATTATAAATTTTAGAGGCAAACCCAAGTAATTTCAAATTTGTAGTAACTTTATTGGCATTAAGTAGTCTTATAGCAAACCGACTCTAACTTTACACTTAAAAATGAAAGTTTCTCTTTTTAAAGAAAATATAAAAATTGCGCTTGGTTCTATTAAAGGGCAATTACTAAGGACTATACTCACTGTTGTTATTATTGGAATAGGTATTATGGCACTTGTAGGCATCTTAAGTGGTGTTTCTGCGCTAGAGAATACCATCTCTAGTGATTTCTCTTCAATGGGTGCGAACACCTTTAATATTCAACGTTACGAGTTTAATACACAACGTCAAAGTAGTCGTGAACGTCAGAAAATAAATCCTGTAATTACGTATAGAAATGTAAAAGACTTTCAAGATAGTTATGACTTCCCTTTTACAAAAACATCAGTATCATTTATTGGAACTAGAGCTGCTGAAATAAAAACCGAAGCAAAAAAAACTGACCCAGAAGTAAGGATTCTTGGTGCAAATGAACATTTTTTAGAAAATTCTGGTTTAGAGGTTGAAGGTGGTCGTGGTTTTAATGTTTTTGATATTACAAACAACAATGCAGTCTGTGTTATTGGTAGTGATTTGGTAAAAGCGTTATTTAAAGATGTTAATCCTGTTGGACAAACAATAAGTGTTAGAGGTTCAAAATTTAAAGTTATTGGGCATCTTAAAGAAAAAGGTGCCACATTTGGTAACAATCAAGATTTAAGAGTGATTCTTCCCATCCAAAAGGCGCGTTCTATTTTTACAAATCCTTTTATTAATTATAGTTTAAGTGTAAAAGTTGATAAAAAAGACATGCTAGAAGGTGCGCAAGATGATGCTATACTTACGTTTAGAAATGTTAGAGGATTAAACCCTGTTGAAAAAAACGATTTTGGATTAGAGCGTAGTGAAGATTTAATAAACAGAATTAGTAATATTTCTAGCTACCTATATTGGGCAGCATGGATTATTAGCATAGTTACCATTTTTGGTTCTACTATTGCCTTAATGAATATTATGCTAGTATCCGTGAGTGAGCGCACTCGTGAGATCGGTGTAAGAAAAGCGCTAGGCGCAAAAAGTAAAACCATTGCCGTTCAGTTTTTTATTGAAACTGTAGTTATTGGACAATTAGGTGCAATCCTCGGAATCGTACTCGGAATCTTTATAGGATGGCTTCTTGCATCGGTATTTGAGCTTAAATTCTCTACACCGTGGTTTGCCATGTTTTGGGGTGTTACCATTGCTTTTATCGTAGCTGTTGTTTCTGGTGTATACCCAGCAACTAAAGCCGCTAAACTAGACCCAATAGAATCCTTAAGGTACGAATAGTTAGGTGTTAGGTGTTAGGTGTTAGGTGTTAGGTGTTAGGTGTTAGGTGTTAGGTGTTAGGTGTTAGGTGTTAGGTGTTAGGTGTTAGGTGAAAATAATTTTTATATCTTAACTACTCTATACTAATTTTGTCTTATCAATTTTTCAAAATACTGAAATAATTCTCCTTTAGTGATATTAGCACCTTGCTGAATCATTTTGAAGATATCCATATACTTATCATCTGAATAGTCTTTTTTAGCATTAAAGAACTCAATACTATCAGATAATAGATTATCTCGCAACCACTGAAAACCTTCTTTAGTTGTAAAATCCACAGCTGTATTTTCAATTTTTAAAGCTATAAGATGCATGTTCTTCTCTTTACACTTAAATAAGTGTATCTGTTGTGGTGAAATATGCTCTAAATATTCAACCTTACTCAAAACACCAAACCAAACTAAATCACTAAACACATCAAGTTCCTGCTCTGCTGCTTCGGGTTTATTTGCTTTAATGTTCTTCCATTCATCTGCAGTAATAGACTGTGTTGCTAAAAAGTTGATAAATTCTTGGTGGAGTTCTTCAAACTGTTCTTTTGTGAGTCTAGTGTATTTCATTTCAATAATCTTATTTCTTTAATTCTTCAGCAACAGCAAATGGTCTGTCAGTAGCTAACATATCCACACCAAGATTTAACCAGTCGCTATATAATTTATCGCCTCTTGCCTCAGCTCTTTTATCTAAGTTACCTAGAGTTCCTAGCATACATAAAATATCATTATCATGTAATTTTATGAATAATGATTTATCAGATAGTCGTGTACCTGTGAAAGCAATCATATTCTTTGTTGGAATACCAGAATTTAAAAGCGCCTCTACTTCTCTATCATTTCTACCTGAAACTGATAGCATCATATCAGGAGCGAGCTCAAAAGCACTTTTAGCTTGTTTTAAATCATAGGTGATGATAATGCAAACATCTTCTGCATTAGCATCTTTTATCGCTTTAATAACTTCGCTTTGTGGTACGCTTCGTTTTATATCAACACTCAAGACCACATTCTTTTCCTTACTCCATTCTAAAACATCTTCAAATAATGGTATTTTAAATTTTGTCTCATTTCCAAAGTCATCAACTAAATTGTATTGTTTTAATTGACTATAAGTTTGATTCTTTATCAATCCTGTTCCATTAGTCGTTCTATCAATAGAGTTATCGTGCATTAATACTAACTTTCCGTCTTTAGTCTTAGCGACGTCAATCTCATAGATAGCGTCCATATGATTATTTACATACTGGATTGTTTCTAAGCCATTTTCGGGATAATTCTCTATTGACTTTCCGCCGCGATGTACACTGATTTTTGGTGCTTTATTGTTAGAATAGCGAAACGTTTCTAATAATACTGATTCATTTGAGTCAAGCGATTTATTTTCAGTTTTACAACTGAAACAGACTAACCCAATAACAACTATACCTAAAATTATTTTTCTCATAGCTTGTGAATAAAAAATGCGCCCCTAAATAGGAGCGCAAATTTACAATTATTATATCTATTTTCTTAGAAAATATAACGTACTCCAAACTGAGCTTGCCATCTAGATAAAAGACTTACGTCAGCACTAAATGTTTCAGTTAGGTTACCATCAAAAGTATATGTAGGATTATTACTTGCATCAACTGTAACCCCAAGAGGTTGTATACTATTTGGTACTTCTACAACACCCCAATTGCTATTGATTAAGTTACCAACATTAAGAACATCTGCACTTAACTGAAGTGTATGTGTCTTTCCGCCAACTTTGAAATTAAAATCTTGTAATATTTTAATATCCCAACGTCCTCTCCATGGAGATAATGCACCATAACGCTCTGCATAACTTCCTCTGTTGTCACTTAAATAATCATCCTGGCTAATGAATGCATCAAATGCAGCTGCTTGTCCAGCTCCAGAGAAATTCATTTGCTGTACTTCTGCTGAAGTTGGTATGTATATTAAATCATTAAAATTAGAACCGTCACCATTTAAGTCTCCACCGTATGTATAGCTATAACGACCACCTCTAGCATATTCAAAAAATGTAGAAAATGTTGTTGCAAATTTATCATTACTACCATAAGTAAACTTCTTAGAAGCAACACCAATAAAACGGTGCTTATCACCATAGCGTGAGTTAGATAATACGGCATCATTAGCATTTCCTGAAATTGCATTTCCTGCAAAAGCATCTCCAGTAATTTCAGCTTCAATAGAGTTTACGTCTTTAGCGTCTAAATAATTGTACGCTAAACTTGTGTATAAACCATTATCAAAAGATTTTGAAGCTTTTAAAGTCCCATTCCATACACGACCTTGGTCGTCATTAGTAAATACATATGCATTAGTAGGTCCACCAAATTCATTAGTAGCAATATCACTTGCTTCATAAACTGGTCTATTGTCTACACCTTGCAAAGTTCCTGATGGGTTATTTAATGCCCAGTTTTGTACATGAACACCATTAATATCTTTCGTGTAAGACACATCAGCACTTAAAGTTACACCATTATCAAATCTATGGTCAGCGCCTACATTTGTACGCCATACTTGTGGCCATTTAAAATCTGGATCAACTAACTGATAGAAAAAGAAATCTACTCCTTGTACTTGATTTCCTAGCCATACAAATGGAAAACGACCTGTAAAGATTCCTGTACCACCGCGTACCTGTGTTTTGTTTTCTCCTTTAACATCCCAGTTAAAACCAACTCTAGGAGATACAAGAGGTTTACTAGATGGTAACTGCTCAGAATCTAAATTGATTGTTTGCCCAGTATTAGGGTCAAAGTAATCAATTGTTGGTTGATATGTACCACCAGCAAAAGTATTAGGGTCAAACACACCACCTTTTCTGTTAATATTTTCTCTGATTTTTTCAGCAGTATCAAAATATAAAGGCTTATCAAAACGAATACCATACGTCAATTTAAAGTCTTCAGTAACATTCCATTCATCTTGTAAATAGAATGCTAATTGACCCACATTAGTTTCTGCTAATGCCCATCCTCCAGGATTACCTGTGCCTGCTGCACTTAGCGCACTATTAGCCGCTATTGCACTATTAAATAATCCTTGGTAAAAACTTACTAAGCCAGCTTCTGCAACTGGATTACCAGCAGCATTTCTAAAAGACTGGATATCTGCAGTTGGGAAGAATACACCTTGAGCACCATAAGCACCTAGGTTAAATGAATTATCAAATTCAAATTTTTCGTAAGACACACCTACTGTGTAAGTGTGATTACCTTTTACAAAATTTAAATTATTAGTAAATTGAAATACTTTTTGGTCTAATCTATTGTTGATTGAGAATGGTTCATGTCCAGCAATAATATAATTTGCGCCATTGTTTGTTATTGTAACTGTCGGCGCAGGAGTCGATAATGCATCTCTAAAATCATCAAAAACTGTGTAACCAATTTGTAATTTATTACTAACACCTTCTCCTAAATCACTATTAAGTTCTAACTGAAAAGAATCTATATTATTATTGATTCTATAGCCCGTATTTTGAAACTGTAACTGATTTATGCCTGGACCTCTAAAACCTAAAGCTGATGGGTGAGCCGGTTGTTCTCTTGAAGCTTCTAAGAAGTTATAAATAAATGCCAATCTGTTCTTATCATTAATGTTCCAGTCTAATTTTAAAATCCCTTTTGTTGAATTACTATCATAAGTAAACCCTTCAAAAGCTCCAGGGTTATAAAATTCGCCATTTCCAATTGATACTTGACTTAATATATCATTTACTAACTGCAAATCAGAAGCTAAAACATTCGATTCGCCAGCAACACCTAAGCCTCTATTAGGTAGGAATCCATTAGTCCCCAAATCGGTACGTTGGTCTTTTTCAAAATTTGCAAAGAAGAATAATTTATTTTTTACTATTGGTCCACCAATACTAAAACCAAACTGATTCTGTTCTAAATCTGGTTGTAAAACATCATCACCGTCTACTTTGCTACCAGTTAAGCTCTCATTTCTAAAGAAGCCATAAACTGTACCTTTGAATTCGTTAGTACCACTTTTAGTAACAGCATTTACACCTGCTCCTGTAAAACCTGATTGTCTAACATCATAAGGTGCAATAGATACTTGTATTTGGTCAATGGCATCAAGTGAAATAGGTTGAGCTCCACTTTGGCCTCCTGGAGTTGGAGAATCTAAGCCAAAAGGGTTGTTAAATATTGAGCCGTCTAAAGAGAAGTTATTAAACTGGTCATTTCTTCCTCCAAAGGAATTCCCTGTTGATGATGGTTCTAGTCTTATAAAATCTGCTGCAGACCTAGAAATAGTTGGTAGAGTTCTTAGCTCTCTACGTCCTACACTTGTCTCTGCGCCAGTTCTGTCACTACTAAAAGTTCCATTAGCTGAACCTGTGATTATAATTGCATCAAGTTCTTCAGCATCCGGTGTCATTTGATAATCAATATTTTCTGTTTTACCTAAAACAAGAAATACATCATTGTATACTTTGTCCTTAAACCCAACATAACTTATGGTTATTGTGTAAGGACCACCTACTCTTAGATTTAGTAAGTTGTAGCGACCATCAATATTTGTAGCAGCACCATACTTAGTCCCTGTTGGTGTGTGAACAGCTATTACATTTGCGCCTGGCAAAGGTTCGGCGTTTTCATCAAGAATTAACCCTTTGATGTTAGATGTTGTAACTTGAGAGTAACCAAAAGTCATAACAACTAAAAAAATGAGAGAAAGAAAGTTTTTCATTACAAGTTGTTGTGTTTAGTTTTGTTAATGATTGTTTAACGTAAAATTAAGGCTAAAAAAAAAGCTACCAAAAAGTAGCTTTCTATAATTATTAACGAAAAGTCGAAGTTATTAACTTTCTGAAACAACCTCAAAAGGCATATCTACAACAACTTCTCTATGCAATCTAATAACTGCATTGTATTTTCCTAAACGCTTAACGTTACCTCCAATAACATTGATAAATTTCTTTTCAATGCTATGGCCTTCTTTTTGTAAAGCATCTGCTACATCAATGTTGTTTACAGATCCAAATAATTTGTCTCCAGATCCAACTTTAGATGCAATTTTAATTTCTAAATTGTTTAATGCTTCAGATATAGAAGTAGCATCATCAATTAATTTTTGCTCTTTATAAGCACGTTGCTTTAAGTTTTCTGCTAAAACTTTCTTTGCAGATACTGTAGCTAAAATTGCTTGTCCTTGAGGGATTAAAAAGTTTCTACCATAACCGTTCTTAACTGTTACAATATCGTCTTTAAATCCTAAATTCTCAACGTCTTGTTTTAATATAAGTTCCATTGTTATGATAAGTTTATTTTAATAAATCAGCTACATATGGCATTAATGCCAAGTGCCTAGCTCTTTTTACCGCTACAGAAACTTTTCTTTGGTACTTTAAAGATGTTCCTGTTAAACGTCTTGGTAATAATTTTCCTTGCTCGTTTACAAATTTTAATAAGAAATCTGGATCTTTGTAATCTACATACTTAATACCAGACTTTTTAAAACGGCAATACTTCTTAGCTTTAGAAGTCTCTATGTTTAATGGCGTAAGATATCTAATCTCACCATCTTTTTTTCCTTTTGCTTGTTGATCTATAGATGCCATAATTACGCTTTTTGTTTGTTTCTTTCTCTTCTTCTCTCAGCCCAAGACACAGCGTGCTTGTCTAATTTTACAGTTAAGTAACGCATAAAACGCTCATCACGTCTAAACTCTAACTCTAAAGCTTCAATAGCTTCACCAGCTACAGTGTACTCAAATAAGTGATAAAAACCACTCTTTTTGTTTTGGATTGGGTAAGCTAGTTTTTTTAAGCCCCAATCTTCTTTGGCAATCATCTTAGCTCCTTTAGAAACAAGAATATCTTCGTATTTCTTTACTGTTTCCTTTATCTGGTCATCAGATAAAACGGGATTTAAGATGAAAACAGTTTCATAATGATTCATAATTAAATTGTTTGTTTATTGTTAAAACGGGTGCAAAAATACACATTATTTAAAAGTGTACCAATTATTTATGGCTAATTTTTGCACATGCATTTTGTCGAACAATTTGACTAATTTTTACACTTTGTCGATGATTTTTGGTATTTGTCCGAATTTTTTGTACTATTGTCGAAGCTTAACCTAAAAATGAAGAATGTTATGACTTTAAACTGTGTGGTTGTTGATGACTCTGCAATTCAGCGATTATCTATCGTAAAACTTATAGAAAATCACGAGTCCCTTAATCTCGTTGCTGAATATAGTAGTGCATTAGAAACTAAAAACGGATTAAATACTAAAAAAGTAGATTTAATCTTCCTAGATATTGAAATGCCCGTTCTTAATGGTTTTGAATTACTAGACGTACTAAATAATAAGCCCCAAATTATTTTTGTTACTGGTAAGACAGAGTATGCCTTTAAAGCGTTTAACTATGATGCTACTGACTACTTACAGAAACCAATTACTAAAGAGCGTTTTAATACAGCTGTAGAAAAAGCAATAGAGCAACATAAACTAAAATTAGACTTTAACGAAACAGAAGGTGAACACATCTTTGTTAAGAGTAATCTTAAAAAACGTAAAGTTTATATCAGAGATATAAAATGGATTGAAGCGCTTGGAGATTACGTAAAAGTAGTTACTGAAGAAAATAGCTTAGTCGTTTTATCTACTATGAAAGCTTTTGAAAAAGAACTACCAGAAGGTAAATTCTTAAGAATCCATAAATCCTATATTGTCAATCTTGACAAAATAGACCGCTTTAACAGTAAAAATGTTGAAGTTGGCGCTTACGAAATTCCCTTGAGTAGAAATAAAAAGACGCAACTTGTTGATGCGTTAAATAATATGTAAGCTCATAAACAATTTTTTATTCCCCATATCATTGAAGTGATTTAAAAAAGTCTCATTGTTTCCAATGAGACTTTTTTGCTATATACAATTAGTAATTATCGACATTAATCACAACACGCACAGACCTGAAGTCTCTAACAGCATTAAAACTATTATCTATTTTGAGTATAGCTTCTTTTGTTTTTGATAACGATTGTTTTTGAGGAATTTTTATCAGAATATTTTTATGATATTGATTTCTAATTCTTGACACAGGCGGAAACTCAGGTCCTAAAACATTTGTTTTAAATAACTGCTTTAAAGATTTGGCATACCAGTCGGCTGCCAAATTCACTCGATTATAATCCTTATGCTTTAATGTGATTTTTATTAACCTAAAAATTGGTGGATATTTATAATTATATCTATCGTTCAATTGCTCTTTGTACATTTCAGTATAAGAGTTAGTCGAAACTTGTTGTAAAATATTATGGTGTGGATTGTAGGTTTGTATTAAAACCTTACCTCTTAAATCTGTTCGTCCTGCTCTTCCTGAAACTTGCGTCATAAGCTGATAACTACGCTCGTGAGCTCTAAAATCTGGAAAATTGAGTAAATTATCTGCATTGAGTATACCCACTAATTTCACATATCTAAAATCTAATCCTTTAGTTAGCATCTGCGTACCTACCAAAACATCGATTTCGCGTTGCTCGAATCGGGTAATAAGACGTTCAAAACCATATTTCCCACGCGTGGTATCCAAATCCATACGGGCAATACGCTTATTAGGAAATAAAGCTTTTACTTCTTCTTCTATCTGTTCTGTACCAAAGCCTTTAGTATCAAGAGTAACATTTCCACAAGCCTGACAATTTTTAAGCATTGCAGAATTATATCCACAATAATGACATCGCAATTGGTCTCTATATTGATGATACGTTAAACTTACATCGCAATTAGGACATTGTGGTGAATGTCCACAAGTTGTACATTCTACAATTGGCGAAAAACCTCTCCTATTTTGAAATAATATAATTTGAAAACCTTCATCTAAAGTTTCAGTCATCTCTTCAATCAATCGGTCACTAAAATGACCTTTCATTCGCTTACGCTTATACTTATCTGCTAAATCTACTAATTCTATATCTGGCATTAATACGTTGTTGTAACGCTTTGTAACCTCAACAAAACCATATTTGCCTTCAGAAGCATTATAATAACTCTCCAAACTTGGCGTAGCAGTACCTAACAGTGTTTTTGCTTTAAATAAATTAGCTAGCACAATTGCCGCATCACGTGCATGATAACGTGGTGCTGGATCAAATTGCTTATACGATTGTTCGTGTTCTTCATCTACAATGATTAAACCTAAATCTCTAAATGGCAATAATAGTGCGGACCTCGCTCCTATTATAATTTGTGCTTTTTCTGTATTATTGAGAATATTGTTCCAAGCTTCTACACGTTCATTACCAGAATAACGTGAATGGAATACGGCTACTTTTTCGCCAAAATAGTCTTGCAATCTTGAAACCAACTGTGTGGTTAATGCAATTTCAGGCAACAGATACAATATTTGTTTTTGCTGTTTTAATTGATCTTCAATAAGTTTTATATAGATTTCTGTCTTACCAGAAGACGTTACGCCATGTAAAAGCACAACAGGTTTTTCTTCAAAAGAATTTTTAATCTCATTTAAAGCTTTTTCTTGATGCTCATTAAGTGCTTTTTCAAGAGCTCCTGCCTCGCCATCAAAAGTTATTCTATCGGTTTGGATATGATATTCTTCAAGAATGTTCTTATCAATCAAAGCTTTAACAATTGTCGAAGATGTAACGCTTTGCTCAACAAGTTCTTTAACTTTTATAGGTTTATCTGTAATCGCTTCCATCTGAAATAAGCTTAGAACTACTTCGCGTTGTTTTTTTGCTCGACTTAATGATTCTAATAGCTTTTGAAGCCTTTCATCAGATTTGTAATTGTCATGCAATCTCACATAACGCACCAATTTAGGTGTATACTTCTGATAGATTTCCTCTTGCAATTGCACCACACCTTTTTCAACTAGTGTGTTAATAATTGGAAGCACTCTTTTTTTATCTAAAATTGAAACTACATCTTGAATTTTTAAAGAAGATTGATAATGCAATGCTTCATAGATTAAAAACTCATCATCCTTTAATTCAGAGTCCTTGACTTCAATACCTTCTCCTTTAGATATAATAGTTTCACTTTCAAGAATAAACGCATTTGGCATTGCAGCTCGCATCACTTCGCCTAAACTACACATGTAATAGCTAGAAATCCATTGCCAATGTTCTAATTGCTTTTCGGTTACCAATGGCTTATCATCTAATATTTGATGAATGGTTTTGGCTTCGTAAGCCGTTGGCTGATTATTATGAATACTATAAACTAATGCTGTGTAAATTTTGCTTTTCCCAAAAGGCACAGCAACTCGCATTCCTAACTGAAGAAAGCCAGCTTCAGCTTCAGTAATATGATAAGTAAACGCCTTTTGAAGCGGAATGGGTAATATGACATCAACAAAATGATTATTCATCAACTTGATATTTCATTTCGCTTATGCAAACCTCTTAATGTAGCATTAAGCTCGTAACCCAATAACAAAATGTTAGAATTGAGCCATAAATAAAGTAATAAGATTAATAATGCGCCAATAGAGCCATAAAGCTCATTATACTTGGAGAAATTATCGATATATATCCCAAATAGATACGATGTTAAAATAATAAGCAGTGTGGTTAATAATGCACCAATAGAAAAGAAGCGTGTTTGCCTGCCTTCTTTTGTTCCAAAATAATATAACGTTGCTGTCGCTATATAAACCATAATAACAAAGAACATATACTTGGCAAACAATATCCAGCCGACACCTGTTTTAGATAACGCCTCGCCACTAAAAGTCTCATAAATAGGTCCTAAAACATATATTTGAAAATATCCAAAAACAGCTACTGTTAATAAGACTAAAAATGCTAATATCAATGCAATTCCTAATGCATATAAATACTGCTGAAATATGTTACGTGTTAATTGCTCATGATACGAGTTTTCAAACCCAGAGAATACAGCATTTACACCATTTGCCATCAAAAACATAGACAATAAAAATACAGACGAAAGCAAACCAGCTTGCTTGTTGCCCTCTAAGTTTTCAAAAATATTAGAAACGAAGAAATCTGATGTTTGAGGTGGTAAGAATGATTCTAAAAAGTCCAAAAATTCAGCTTGAAAACCATCAATAGGTATATTAGGAATCAAAATAATAACAAACAATAAAAAAGGGAAAATAGCTGTAAAAAAGCTAAATGCAATAGCACTCGCTCGAGTAGTCAATGTTCCTCTTACGATACCTAAGCCATACAATTCTAATAAATCATACAGTGATAAGCCTTCAAAACCTGGCAGTTTAATCTTCAAGCAGACACCTACCAAAACATTAATCCCCGGAATTTTCTTGAGCTTATCTTCTATTGATTTTGGCATAAATATTTTCTGATTTTAAACAGCCTTAAGGCTTAAATCCATATTATAAACCGAATGCGTTAAAGCGCCCGATGAAATATAATCGACACCACACTCTGCATAATGCCTAACCGTTTTTTCGTTAATACCTCCAGATGATTCTGTAAGACACTTATCGCCTATTAATGCGACAGCTTTCCGGGTGTCTTCGTAATTAAAATTATCAATCAGAACCCTATATACACCTCCGCAGTCAAGGATTTCTTGGATTTCTTGAAGATTTCTAGCTTCAACAATAATTTTTAAGTCTCTGTTGGTCGCTTTTAAATAATCTTTGGTTTTATTTATGGCTTTTGCCACTCCTCCAGAAAAATCAATATGATTATCCTTAAGCATAATCATATCATATAATGCAAATCTATGATTTGTACCACCACCAATTTTTACAGCCCATTTCTCTAACGCTCTAATGCCTGGTGTTGTTTTACGCGTATCTAAAATTTGAGTACCTGTACCTTCCAATAAATCAACAAATACTTTTGTCTTTGTAGCAATGGCACTCATACGCTGCATAGCATTAAGAACTAATCGTTCTGCTTTTAAAATAGATTGCGAATCACCTTCAGCATAAAATGCTATATCTCCATATTTCACATAACTTCCATCTTCAATAAGCGTTTCAACCGTCATATTTTCATCAACATAACTAAAGACTTTTTTAGCAAATTCTATTCCTGCAATTATACCTTCATCTTTAACCAAAAGTTTTGCTTTTCCTTGAGCTGTAGCTGGAATACAAGCTAAAGAACTATGATCACCATCACCAACATCTTCACGAATGGCATTTGTAATTATGAGTTCTATTTCTTTATTGAATTGTTCTTTTGAAATCATGGATAATCTTATTTAATGTAAAAATAGCAAATACATTTACCATATACGATTTTAGAATTACGAATTGATTCAGAAAAAATGAAATTGTAAATTTGAACATGCAAATAAAACTTATCGCTATAGGTAAAACCGATAATAAGCAACTTCAATCTCTTATTGAAGACTATCAAAAACGTTTGGGGTTTTATATAAAGTTTCAATTAGAGATAATTCCAGATATAAAAAAAGCGAAACACCTTTCTGAAACTCAGCAAAAAGAAAAAGAGGGAGAACTTATTTTAGCTAAGGCGCAAAAGTCTGATATTATTATTCTGCTAGATGAAAACGGCAAACAAATGGATTCAATGGCGTTTTCAAACTACATTCAGAAGCATTTGAACTCAGGCGTTAAACAAATTATATTTGTTATTGGCGGTCCTTATGGGTTTTCTGATACGGTCTACAAACGTGCCAATGGCAAATTGGGTTTATCTCAAATGACATTCTCACATCAGATGGTACGCCTATTCTTTATTGAGCAGTTATATCGTGGGTTTACTATTTTAAGAAATGAGCCTTATCACCATAGATAGGTGTTAGGTGTTAGGTGTTAGGTGTTAGGTGTTAGGTGTTAGGTAAGATATTTTTATTACCACACTCATTACTTATTCTTGTCTCTTGTAACTATTTACTAAAACTAATACACCTTATAAATTTCTTTTCGTTTTTCTAATTGACGTCTTAAATCATTTATAGTTGCACTAACAGCTAATTCATATTCTCTCTCATTTGACTTTGCAAAAATTCTTGGCCCAGGTAAGCTCAACTCAATATTGCATATTTTACCTGCTTCATGGTCTTTATCATCATGCTTAAAATATACTTGGGCAGATATCAAAAACTCAAACTTATTATTTAATTTCTCCAGTTTTTCTTTTGTGAATTGTGAAAGTGTTTCACTTACATCTGTGTTTACATACTGAAAATTTACCGTCATAATCATTCTGTTTTTTGGGTTATAAACTTATAACTCTAAGATACAATTTTATACAGGAACGTTTACTAACATTTATCATAAAAAAGATTAAAAACTGAAAGTTGCTTGGCAACATTACGTCTACTATTTTGTTAACCAGTTAATTAATAGTAAAATGAAAAAAGATATTATAATTTTTGATGGTGAATGCAATCTCTGTAATGGTGTTGTAGGTTGGTTATTGAAATTTGCTCCCCAAGATTTATTTCAGTTTGTAGCCTTCCAATCTAATTATGGTCAGCAATTACTGAAACAACATGGATTCCCTACTGAACAACTTGAAACCGTAATATTAATTGACAATAATGGCGTTAAAACACATTCTGATGGTTTTTTAAGAATAATCTCTAAAATACCAAAATGGAAACGTGTAGCTGCTTTATTAGCATTTATACCAAGAATGATAAGAGATTTTATTTACAAAACAGCTTCTAAAAATCGTGTAAAATGGTTTGGTACTGCTAATAGTTGTACAATAGATTTAAATGTGTAAAAATAGACATTAGTTCAATATTTTAATTTTCTTAATTTTACAAGTAACAATTAATTGAACTAATCCCATGAATCTTTATTTCAGGTTATTTACACTTGTATTAATCTCGTCATTTTATTTTACAAACGCTCAGGTGACATGTGGTAATGGTATTACTGTAAATGCCACTATAACCTCAGATTATAATGGAAGTGCTATAAGTTGCAATAATTCTTGTGATGGAGAGATTACTGTTAGTGCCGTTAGTAATAGCGGTGGACCATTTGAGTACAGTATTTCAGGCCCCGGACTACCACCAACAAATTTTAGTATGCAAACTGTTTATCCTAATCTATGTGATGGTGCGTATTTAGTTACTTCAAGAGATTTATCTCAAGAACTTATTCCTGGAAGTGGTATTTATGAGCAATGTTCTGATAATATAAGCATCTCAGAACCCCAACCTATAACATTAACCATTTTAGCTACTATAGAACCATCTTGCGATGGTATTTGTGATGCGCAAGCTTCTGTTTCTGTTAGCGGAGGAACTGGAATCATTACAATTGATTGGGAAAGTGGCGACACAGGGACAAACCCAATACAATTGTGTGAAGGTCTAAACAATGTAACCTTAACTGATGAAAACAACTGCATAGTAAATCAAACAGTTATGATTAGTCCTACAATTGATAACACAATTACTGCTAATGATAATGTGCTAACAGTTAATGAATCTGGCGCAACATATCAATGGATAGATTGTAATAACGGATTTGCAGCCATTCCTGGCGAAACTGGACAATCATTTACCGCTATGACTTCCGGAAGTTATGCGGTTGAGATAACAGATATTAACTTTTGTACGGTAATCTCCGACTGTGAAAACCTTACTATTTTGAATACTAGAAATTACGAAAGTTCAAATTTCAAAATTCATCAATTACCAAACTCAAAAATTCTTCACTTTAATTCTGATGTAAGAGAAAATTATTCAGTCAATGTTTTTTCATTAACTGGTAAAAGAATAGTATCAAAATCTATAAACAATCAATCGTCATTTAAATTTAAAATTAATTATCCTTCCGACTTATATATTATTGAAATACAGTCAAAAAAAGGAAGAGAATACCATAAGGTAATTTTGAGATAATAGCAACTCAAAATTTATATATCTAAACCATTCACTCATTAGAATAAAACCTTACTTAACACCAACTATTCTGATATTGAGCAAAGAGGCGAAGACTCTGTTCTTTCTAAAGCGCCTCGGAAACCAACTGATAACTTTTTCTACTGGTATTATAATATGTGAAGGGATTTTAACAAACTTATTTTTGGCACCCCAATACCCATATACTTTATTAAAGCCAATTGTTTTAAACATCTTAAAAAGTTCTAGAAAAGTGTACTCTTTAAGGTGAAATCCTTTTGCAACAGTGTCAAAATATTGAGAAACGTCATGCGGACCACTTAAACGGCTCGGCGTAATACAAACGTATTTACCTCCAAGTTTTAAAGTTTGATAAATATTTTGAAGCTGAAATTTAACATCATCTTCGTGCAAATGCTCAATAAGCTGATTACTATAAATCACGTCAACACTCTCCTTAATTGGTATACTTACACCATCAGAAAGTATGAGTTTGAAATTTTCGGGTTGCTTTTCAGAATTAGTTATTTCATTAGATACATCCACAGCATATACTTGTTTTACAAATTCTGAAACTCTAAAAGACAAAGCACAATCTCCTGGTCCAATTTCTACAAATACAGTATTACTATTCAAAAAACGATTTATATAAGAAATTTGAGGACTTACATAAGCATCTTGCTCTTTTTTAGAAGCTTTTATTAAATTCTGAGGATGATGTTTTATAGTAGAAAACAATTCATTATACACGTCTTTGTATAACGTCTTACGCTCTTCAAAGGTTGAATTTTTAAGGCGATTAGCCAATTTCACCTCAAGGTTGTAATGCTCTTTTAATTGCTCTACAGTTTGCTTCATTAAAGACTATACTCCTAAAGAAATCTGTTTAAATCCAACTCATTAATTGCTCCATGTGAAGCATGTGCGACTGTAGCTCCATTTCTAATAACTAATAATTGTGGTGATTGATGCATCACCTGGAATTTATAGCCAACTTCGTTAGAAACATCTCTGAAGTTTAATAAATCCAAATAGTACAAATCAGCATTACTATCCGCATCATACATAGATACAAATTGATTCATCACCATACGACTAATACCACAACGTGTTGAATGTTTAAAAACCAATTGGGTCTTAGATTCAGAACGCTTTTCTATCTCATTTAATTGATTGACATCAGTTAGCGCTTGCCAAGGCAATACTTTTTCTTCTTTTGGTTCAGATACTGTGTTAAATAGCTTCTTGAAAAAACTCATAATTTATTTCTTTTTCATTTAAGTCGTAATAATCATGTCGACTTACATACGGACAAAAAGTCATTAAAAGCCTAGTGTTTACAGACATTTTGTCGTTTTCGTTCCGTTGGTAAGATAATTGAAATATAGCTAACAGAAAAAGAAACATTTAAGATTATGAACTTTAATAACTATACAATTAAATCACAAGAAGCCATACAACAGGCACAGCAAATCGCCCAGAGTAATGGACATCAGCAAATAGAAAATGAGCATATCTTTAAAGGTATTCTTAATGCTGATGAAAGCGTATTGCCATTTATACTCAAAAAACTGAATGTAAATGTCAATTTACTTGAGCAAATACTGGATGCAACGTTAGAAAGCTTTTCTAAAGTTTCTGGAGGTGATATTATGCTATCAGGTGAAGCTGGCAAAGCAGTTAACGAAGCATCTATAATAGCTAAAAAAATGAATGATGACTATGTGTCTATTGAACATTTAGTACTCGCTATATTCAAATCTAAAAGTAAGATAGCTCAGGTGTTAAAAGACCAAAGCGTTACTGAGAAAGCGTTGAAAGCTGCTATAGAAGAATTACGTAAGGGCGATAGAGTCACCTCTCAAAGTCAAGAAGACACATATAACTCGCTAAGTAAATATGCAAAAAACCTTAATCAATTAGCACAAGATGGAAAGCTAGATCCAGTCATTGGTCGAGATGAAGAGATTCGTAGAATTCTTCAAATTTTATCAAGACGAACTAAGAATAATCCTATTTTAGTTGGAGAGCCAGGAACAGGAAAAACAGCTATTGCAGAAGGTTTAGCGCATCGCATAATTGATGGTGACATTCCTGAAAATTTAAAAGACAAGCAAATTTTTGCCTTGGATATGGGTGCGCTAATTGCTGGTGCAAAATTTAAAGGTGAATTTGAAGAACGATTAAAAGCTGTTATAAAAGAAGTCACGACTAGCGATGGCGATATTGTATTATTCATTGACGAAATCCATACATTAGTTGGTGCTGGCGGTGGACAAGGTGCTATGGATGCGGCAAATATTTTAAAACCTGCCTTAGCTCGTGGTGAGCTTAGAGCCATAGGTGCAACAACGCTTGATGAATACCAAAAGTATTTTGAGCAAGACAAAGCCTTGGAGCGTCGTTTTCAAAAAGTAGCAGTAAATGAGCCAGATACTGAAAGTGCCATTTCAATTTTACGCGGCATTAAAGAAAAGTACGAAACACATCATAAAGTACGTATCAAAGACGAAGCTATTATTGGTGCCGTAGAATTATCTAATAGATATATAACAAATCGATTTTTGCCTGACAAAGCTATTGACTTAATGGACGAAGCTGCTTCTAAACTTCGCATGGAAATCAACTCCAAACCTGAAGAATTAGATGTTTTGGACCGTAAAATCATGCAATTAGAAATTGAGCATGAAGCTATTAAACGTGAAAAGGACGAAACAAAACTAAAAAGCTTAAAAGCAGATTTAGCAAATCTTAAAGAAGAACGCAACGCCATTAATGCCAAATGGAAAAATGAAAAAGAAGTCGTAGAAAATGTTCAGAATATAAAACAAGATATTGAAAACTATAAACTAGAAGCAGAACGAGCAGAACGTGATGGAGATTATGGAAAAGTTGCAGAAATTCGTTATGGAAAAATCAAAGAAGTTACAGAAGCTCTTGAGAAATTTCAGAAACAACTAGCAGAACAACAAGAAACAGCTCTAATTAAAGAAGAAGTGACTTATGAAGACATTGCAGATGTCGTTGCAAAATGGACAGGAATTCCTGTTACAAAAATGATACAGAGCGAACGTGAGAAATTGCTTAAACTTGAAGACGAGCTTCATAAACGTGTAGTTGGTCAAGAAGAAGCTATAATTGCTGTAAGTGATGCTGTAAGACGCTCTAGAGCTGGATTACAAAACCCACAAAAACCAATAGGCACATTCCTATTTTTAGGAACAACTGGTGTTGGCAAAACGGAGTTAGCAAAAGCATTGGCAGAATATTTGTTTGATGACGAAAATGCTTTAACTCGGATTGATATGAGCGAATATCAAGAACGACACGCCGTCAGTAGACTAGTTGGTGCTCCTCCAGGATACGTCGGTTATGATGAAGGTGGGCAACTAACTGAAGCTGTGCGCAGAAAACCATATTCTGTGGTGTTATTAGATGAAATTGAAAAAGCACATCCAGATACTTTCAATATTTTGCTACAGGTATTAGATGAAGGTCGACTAACAGACAATAAAGGTCGTATTGCAGATTTTAAAAACACAATTATTATCATAACCTCTAACATGGGAAGTCATATTATACAAGAGCGTTTACAAGCAACTAAAGATATTCCTTCTGCTATGGAAACAGTAAAAATAGATGTCTTAGGGTTATTAAAACAAACCGTAAGACCAGAGTTTTTAAATCGCATTGACGATACCATAATGTTCGCACCATTATCTAAGGATAATATTACAGCCATTGTTGATTTGCAATTAAAGTTAGTAACAAAAATGATTGCACAACAAGGCATAACCTTCGACGCCACAGAAGAAGCAAAAGCCTATTTAGCAAATAAAGGTTATAACCCAGAGTACGGTGCAAGACCAGTGAAAAGAGTCATCCAAAAAGAAGTGCTTAATCAATTAAGTAAAGAAATCCTAGCAGGAAAAGTAACAACAAATAGTATTATTCTGCTTGATGAATTTGATAGTCAACTGGTTTTTAGAAACCAAGGAGATTTAGTTATCGAAGAATTTTAAATACTTCTGTAACAAATGAGCCGCTAAACAGTCTATATAATGATTGGTTGGTCTGCTTAGCGGCAGACAATTTAAGGCAGCGCAAAAATACGTTTGAGACGTCCAAACTAAAGTAGCGCTGCCTTTTTATTTTTAAAATTTTAAAAACCTGTAACAAGTCTACAATTATAACTACCTATCTTCAAAACAAATTCTACTATGAAAAAACTTAAAACTCTATGCTCAGCAATTTTTGTTGCTATAATTTCAATATTTACAAGTAACGCACAGCAATTAGAAAATTCGACATTGTGGAAAATTACAGGAAACGGTTTAGAGCAGCCTTCTTATCTCTTTGGAACAATACATATTACGTGCAATGCAACTCTAGATGATGATGTAAAGAAAGCTTTGGATGAAACTTCACAAGTCGTTTTAGAACTAGACATGGACTCTGG
>SHBX01000027.1 GCA_004211785.1 Winogradskyella sp. | reverse complement strand
GGGATTGTGCTGGTGAATATAGTGTAACTCGTACTTGGACTGCTACTGATGCTTGTGGTAACACATCTACGGCTACTCAAACTATTAATGTAATTGATACGGATGCTCCAGTGATTGATGCACTTCCGGCTGATTCTACAATTAATTGTCCTGATACTCCTAGCTTCGCTACAGCTACGGCTACCGACGCTTGTGGTTCTGACTTCACATTAACATTCCAAGATGTAACTACGGATGGGGATTGTGCTGGTGAATATAGTGTAACTCGTACTTGGACTGCTACTGATGCTTGTGGTAACACATCTACGGCTACTCAAACTATTAATGTAATTGATACGGATGCTCCAGTGATTGATGCACTTCCGGCTGATTCTACAATTAATTGTCCTGATACTCCTAGCTTCGCTACAGCTACGGCTACCGATGCTTGTGGTTCTGACTTCACATTAACATTCCAAGATGTAACTACGGATGGGGATTGTGCTGGTGAATATAGTGTAACTCGTACTTGGACTGCTACTGATGCTTGTGGTAACACATCTACGGCTACTCAAACTATTAATGTTGTTGATGAAACTGCTCCAGAATTGACTATTCCTTCAGATGTTACTGTAGAGTGTTCTGATGATAGCTCGACAACTGCAACTGGTGTTGCAACGGCAACAGATACTTGTAGTACGACTATCGATATAACATCTTCGGATGTAACTACTCCTGGAGCATGTGATGGCGAGTTTACTATAACGCGTACTTGGATTGCTACTGATGAGTGTGGTAACACAACGTCTTTAGATCAAGTGATTACAGTTCAAGATACTACTGCACCTGAGGTTACAAATCCTGATGGAGACTTAGATGTAACTATAGAATGTTCAGATACAGATGCTTTAGATGATGCATTAAATTTAGAACCTACTGTTACTGATAATTGTTCTAACAATATCATAACTACTTTAGTTAGTGATGATACAGTTCAAGACCCTAATTGTGCAAACGCTTCAGTTAGAACTAGAACATGGACGTTCGATGATGGCTGCGGAAATATATCTGATGTATTTACTCAAGTAATAACAATAGTTGATACTACCGCTCCAGTATTAATAACTACTGATTTTGATGAAAACATTAACGCATCATGTGATGCAATACCTGAAATACCAGAATTAATGTTCGAAGATAATTGTTCTGCAAATGTAACTGTAGTCTTTGATGAGCAGATAAACTTCTTCCCAAATACTGATGATTATGAAATTATCAGAGATTGGACTGTTGACGACGGGTGTGGTAATACTGCAACATTCACTCAGTTAATTTCTGTTACTACCCCAACTATTGACGCAGTTGATGGTGATAGATGTATTGACGATGGTGTAATTAACTTATTCGATTTCTTACAAGGAAATGTAGATACTAGTGGTACATGGTCTATAGTAATAGGTAATGGAATTAGTCTTAATGGAAACTTATTTGACCCACAAGATGGTGGTGAAGTAAATGAAATTTATACATTCAGATATACTATAGATGGAACTTGTAATACTCAAGTAGATGTTAATGTGGCAATAAATGGAGACTGTATTGTACTTCCATGTGGTGAAGAGGATGTTAGAATATCTAAAACAGTAACTGCAAATGGTGATGGCGTAAATGAATCTTTCAAAGTTGCCGGTGTTGAAACTTGTGGCTTCGTAACAGAAGTACAAATATTTAACCGTTGGGGCGCTGTAGTATATAAAAATAATAACTACCAAAATGACTGGAATGGACAAACAATACGCTCATCGGTTGGTAGTTCTGGTAATGTCCCAACTGGAACATACTATTATGTAGTTACATTAAGAAATAGTGGCTTAGAACCATTTGCTGGTCCAATATATGTAGTTACAGGCAATTAATAAAAAAGTAAAAACTGATACCTATGAAGTTAAATAAATTTTACGGCATTGCATTTATGTTACTGTTAACATCAGTAACCTTTGCTCAGCAGCTTCCGCAGTTTACGCAGTATATGTTTAATACTGTTTCTATAAACCCAGCATATGCTGGATCTAGAGAAACATTAAGCGTTGTGGGATTGCACAGAAGTCAATGGGTAGGTCTTGAGGGTGGTCCCCAAACTCAGACACTATCTGTACACGCGCCGTTGCGAAATGAAAAAGTTGGTCTTGGACTATCTGTAATTAATGATGAACTTGGATTTGAGAATTTCCAATATGTATATGCAGATTTTTCATACACTATTCAAACTGGTGTAAATACCAAATTAGCCTTTGGAATAAAAGGTGGTGTTACAGCATATAATCTTGATGGTGATTTTGTTGCATCTGGTGCTCCTGATCCAATCAATGGTCAGCCTGATAACTTAATATTTGGTTTTGAAGACCGTCTAGATTTCAATGTTGGTGCAGGTGTGTATTGGCATAGCGATAGATGGTATGTAGGATTATCTGCACCAAGAATTTTTACTAATGAATACACTGGTCAAGGCACCTTTGAAGCTTTAGAGCGTGTAAGTTATTACTTTACTGGAGGTTATGTATTTGATTTGAGTGACAATATCAAATTAAAGCCTTCTACTCTACTAAAAGCTACTAACGGTGCTCCTTTATCATTTGATATTTCTGCTAATTTCTTATTTAATGAAAAGTTTTGGATTGGTGGTGGATATAGAATTAATGAGCAAGCTGCAGCAATTGGAGGAATTGTGGACTTCCAAGTCTCTAAGCAATTGCGTATTGGTTATGCTTACGAATATCCTATTTCTGATATAAGACCATTTACAAGTGGTACACACGAAATTTTACTAATGTTCGAAATCTTTAAGAGTCGTAGAATTAAATCACCAAGATACTTCTAAAATGCAGTTTACTATGAAAACAAGACTAATTTTAATATTATTTTCACTCTGTTTTTCTTCAAGCTTTGCACAGTTGAAGTTAGCTGACAAATTTTTTAAGAACTATAGTTATATCAAAGCTATTGAACTTTATGAAATAGCTGCTAAAGATGGTGATAGTTCAATGCACGTCTTAACAAGATTAGGCGATGCCAATTACAATAACTCTAATACTGAAGAATCTGTTATCTGGTATGGACTAGCAGTAGATAAGTACGAAGATAAATTAGAGTCTGAATATCTCTTTAAATATATTCAATCTTTAGTTAGTACCAAGCAATATGACAAAGCAAAGTTATGGGTGCAAAAACTAAAAGATAAGCAAGATGAAAACTCTGAAACTAATAAATATATCAAGGATAATTTTGATGTTTACACCGTTACTGGCAACATTGACGAAAGACGTATTATTAAACTTAACAATCTAAATTTCAATACTGAATATTCAGATTTTGGTGCTTATGTAAAAGATAATACACTCTATTTTGCATCTTCAAGAGACGCATCTTCAGGAGTTTACGATTGGAATAAAGAACCTTTCTTAGATCTTTATCAAGTTGAAATTAATAGAGGTAACAAATCTATTAGTTTTGATGCACCTCAAAAAATTTCGGCTAGTAAGATAAATACGGACTATCATGAAGCAAATATTGCTATTACTAATGATGGAAAAACACTGTATTTTACAAGAGATAACCTAACAAAAAGAAATAGATTAGAATATACAAAAGACGGTACAACACATTTAGAGTTATTTAAAGCTACTTTAAATGAAGAAACAAATCAATGGGAGAACCTTGAAGGATTGCCTTTTAATGATGATGTGTATTCTACAGGTCATCCAGCTTTAAGTCCTGATAACAAAAAATTATACTTTGCTTCAGACAGAGAAGGTGGTTATGGCGCTTCAGATATCTATGTTGTAGATATTAATGAAGATGGTACATATTCAGAACCTCGCAATCTTGGTGAAAATATTAATACAGCTGGGCGTGAATTATTCCCTTCTATTGACAATACTGGTACTTTATATTATTCTTCAGATGGCCTAATTAACTATGGTCTTTTAGACATCTACAAGTCTGATATTTTAAATAATCCTGATGCCAAAAGCGAGAATATCGGTGAACCATTTAATACTGGTTATGATGATTTCAGTTATGTATTTAATTCTGATACAAAAGAAGGCTACTTATCTTCTAATAGAGAAAATGGAAAAGGTGGAGATGATATATATAGCTTTAATTCTTATGTATGTGAACAAACCATAGAAGGTGTTGTAAGAGATGAGTTAACTAATGAAGTAATGCCTGGCGCTACTGTAAGACTAATTGATGACTCTGGCAAGATAATCTCTGAGTTAACTACTGACGATCAAGGTAGCTATAAATTTGAAAAAACTTTATGTGAAAAAACATTCACTGTAGTAGGTTCTAAATCTGATTATAAAGATGACCAAAAAACGGTTTCTACTTCTGATGAAAATGAAAAAGTAAACGTTGCTGACTTGTTATTAACACCACTAATTATAGATAACCAAATTGTAATCAACCCTATTTTCTTTGATTTCGATAAATGGAACATAAGAACAGATGCACAATTTGAATTAGAAAATATTGTAGATGTGATGCGTAGACACCCAACAATGGTGATTAAAATAGAATCGCATACAGATAGCCGTGGTGGAGAACGTTACAACATGAGACTTTCAGATAGACGCGCTAAATCAACTAGGGATTATATTATATCTCGTGGTATAGAAGCAAATAGAATTGAGAGTGCTATCGGTTATGGTGAATCTCAATTATTAAACAGATGTTCTAACGGTATACCTTGTAGTAAAGAAGAGCACCAACTTAACAGACGCTCTTACTTTTATATATTACAAGATTAATCATACAAATAATTAATCCGCTTACAGAAAAAAGCTCAGCAAATTGCTGAGCTTTTTTATTGTAACTATGGTGTTAGAAAAAGCATTAACTTTACTTGATAACAATAATAAATTAGTTTTATATCCTGATTAATTTACGAGTTATATCTAAAAAAATTCTTGTGCTTCATTATCAAAAACCACTAACCAATGATAAAATTCTTTAGGAAAATTAGACAAAACTTACTGATGGAAAACAAAACTGGAAAGTATTTTAAATATGCTATTGGAGAGATAATATTGGTAATGATAGGAATCCTGTTGGCTTTACAGGTCAACAACTGGAATAACGAAAACAAAGACCGCATCAGTGAACGTAAGATATTAGACAATATCCATCGAGATTTCTTGACTAACAAGGTGCGTTTCGATTCGCTCAAGGCCATTCACTATCGGAGTGCGGTAGCTTTAGATAGTATGATTGCCCTATTCCCTTTAAATGGAGATTCGGTCAAAATTAAAGCATTTAGAGAGCATAGTAAAGGCCTCAAGGAAATTAGATATAATGCATCCTCAAGTACTATCGAAACTGTCGTCAGTTCCAATTCATTGGAGCTTATTAGGAACGAAGAGTTGCATAAATATCTAATGTCATGGGAAGACGCTTTACTAGATTTTCTAGAAGAAGAGAACTCTTATTTTTCATTGATGCATAGTGTATACTGGCCACATGCCTTAGAAAACTATGATTATACTGGGAAAGACAAGGATTTGAATAATAAATTCTACTCAGGTAGAAAATATCAGAACCTAATTATAAGCCGAAGGAACCGAATTGGATTAATTATCAAAGCTTTTGAGGAAGAATCCATTGAGAATCATATTAATGAAATTATCCGATTAACTAAACCCATTACAAGGGAATAACGAAAGCATAACAACATGTATAGCTCATTTCAACTGAAAACATAATATTCCATAACAAAAAAAGACCACAACATTGCGGCCTTTTTTTAATATATAATTAAACTCTTTTACTTTTTAATAAAAATGTTTGTGTAATACCAATCTCCATCATCGTTCTGTTCTGCTGAGATATCAAAATCTGTATAGTTTCCTTCAATGTTATTTCTGTGAGATGGACTATTAAGCCATGCATTAACAAGAGATTCCGCAGATGTGTAGCCATAAGCTACATTTTCTGATACTAATTGTGCATTTTGGTTGGCTTGTAAACTTTGCTTACGCTCATAAAAATTATCGTGAGATACATTATCTACATCACGCATATAATCGGAGTGAGTGTAAGCTACAGCTTTAACCGTATTATTATTAGTCAAAGCATTTAGTCCTTGACTGATTCTATATTCGTTTAAAAGCTCTAATACTTCAATTTCTAAAGGTTTAGCTTGAGGAGGATTTGTGATATCAACTGATAATACTTCCTCTTCAGTTAAGTTCTCTGTAGAACAAGATGTGAAGGATAGTAAAGCACAAATTGCCAATACTGGCACTAATGTAGAAACTCTCATAAGTAGGTATTTTTATTGTTTGGGATTACTAAAGTAACCTACCTATAGAGTTAACATGTTAATAAAATGTTAAAATCGATAAAAAACATGCTTTTTATCGATTTTATATGTTTTTAATCGTCTAAAATGATGTTTTTAACAATTAAAATGACACTTAGTCGGTTATTTTAGACTTTTAATCGGTTGATTATTTATTGAATATTAAGGTGCCAATCGTTCAATAGTCCAAGTATAATCATCTGAGAGTTTGTAACGGATTCTGTCATGCAATCTGTTAGGTCTACCTTGCCAAAACTCTAATTCTACTGGTTTTACAATAAATCCACCCCAATTACTCGGTCGTTCTATTGTTTTACCTTTATATTCTTTCTCAAGCACTTTAAGTCGACTTTCTAATTCTGCTCTGTCCTTCACAACTTCACTTTGATTTGAGGCTATCGCACCTAATTGACTTCCTCTTGGACGAGACTCAAAATAACCATCACTTAAATTTCCAGCAATTTTTTCTGCCGTTCCCTTTATGATAACTTGGCGCTCCGCGGCTGGCCAAAAGAAAGATAAACAAACATTTGGGTTAGCAAGTATGGCTTTACTTTTTTCGCTATTATAATTGGTATAAAAGATAAAACCTTCATGTGTGTATTTTTTAAGTAGTACTACTCTACTCTTAGGATAGCCATCTAGACCATTTGTAGAGATGGTCATTGCATTTGTTTCACCTTGATTAAAATGAGTATCTACTTCTAGAAACCAATCTCTAAAAAGTTCAATAGGATTATCCGAAATGTTTTTTAATAGTAATTCTCCTTTCTCATAGGACTTTCTATAGTCACCTAAGTCTTTTTCCATGATTTACATTTTTTGTAAAGTTAGCTCTTTAAATAAATAGATGTTTAAAGGATCTAAAAATTAAAACTCAAAGATTTTACCATCATCAGCTAATTCTACATTAGCGAATACAGTTTCTGCTTCAGTTTTAAATAATGAAATATCATCATAGCGTGTAGAATAATGGCCTAAGATGAGCTTTCCTACGTTGGCTTTTTTGGCAATAGTAGCCGCTTGTATGGCAGAACTATGCTTTGTTCGCTCACAAAGATTTGCATTTTTTTCTAAAAAGGTAGATTCATGATATAAAACATCGACACCATCTATTAACGGAATTTTGGCTTCGTCATAAGCGGTATCACTACAAAAGGCATAACTCTTAGGTTTTGGTGGCGGTAATGTTACAGCCTCGTTCCTTACAAGTTTACCTTTATTATTTTCTACATCAAAACCTTGCTTTAGCTTTCTGTAATAAGCCATATCAATGTCTTCATTGAGTACAGCATTCATATCTAACTTTCGCTCACCAACTTTTTCTTTAAATAAAAATCCATTGGTATACACACGATGTTGAAGCGGAATGGTATGGACTTCGACTTTATCATCTTCAAAAATTAACTCAGGTTCTTTAGAGGTTAACTCGTGGAAAATTAATTTGTAATTAGTCCATGAATCCGAAAGTTTCATTTGAAGCGTAATGACTTCTTTTAATCCTTTTGGTCCATAAATATGTAAGTCTGCTTCTCGTGTTAATAATCTAAATGTAGAAATAAGACCTACTAAACCAAAATAATGATCACCATGTAAATGTGAAATAAAAATATGCTTGATTCTAGAAAACTTAATCTTGTTCTTTCTGAGTTGTACTTGTGTCCCTTCACCACAATCAATTAAAAAAAGATGATTTCTTATTTCAAGAACTTGAGACGTAGGGTTTGTAAAAGTACGTGGTGTAGCACTGTAGCAACCGAGTATGTTTAGTTTCATATAATTAAAACCCTAAATCACGTTCAATGTCTTCCATTTCAATAATATCGTAAGCTTCTTGCATAGTTGGTGCTACACAAATTTCGTCTGGCATCATATCCAAATCAACTTTTTCTGATATGACTACAAAAGATTTTTTATCGCCTCTATGCTTGTTACTAACTCTAAGGAATTCAATAATGTCTTCAAGCGAAATATTATCTAAACTAGATAAGTTGACAATAATATGGTCGTTTTTATACTTATCATAAACTTGCTCAATATTGTTCACTAAAGTCTTTACAGATGCTTTCTCCTGCGTGATAATAGTAATATTACCGTCTTTATCAAAAATCATATCTGTTGTTATTTTATTTTTGAAGCTAAAAGATAAATAACTGCCATCCTAATTGCAACTCCATTTTCAACCTGATTCAAAATAATGGATTGGTCAGAGTCTGCCACATCACTAGTTATCTCTACACCACGGTTTATTGGACCTGGATGCATAATGGTAATCTCTTTGTCTAAACTATTTAATAATGCTTTATTAACTCCAAATTGTTGTGCATATTCTCGAGTTGAAGGAAAATAACTGATATCCATGCGCTCATTCTGTACACGAAGCATATTGGCCACATCACACCAATTCAATGCTTTTCGTAGGTTGGTTTCTACCTTAACTCCTAAATCTTTTATATACTTTGGGAGTAAGGTTTTTGGACCACACACCATAACATTTGCACCTTGAAGCTGTAATGCATAAATATTAGACAGTGCTACTCGGCTATGCAAGATATCTCCAACAATAACCACATTTTTTCCTTTTACACTTCCTAATGACTCTCTTATAGAATAAGAATCTAACAAAGCTTGCGTAGGATGCTCATGAGCACCATCTCCAGCATTTACAATACTTGCATTAATATGTTTTGACAAAAACACGCCTGCTCCAGGACTTGGGTGGCGCATCACAACCATATCTACTTTCATAGATAGAATGTTGTTTACTGTATCTATAAGTGTTTCTCCTTTTTTTACTGAAGATTGACTTGCAGAAAAATTAATTACATCTGCTGAAAGTCTTTTTTCTGCAAGCTCAAAAGACAGTTTTGTTCTTGTAGAGTTTTCAAAAAATAAATTAGCAATGGTAATGTCGCGGAGTGAAGGCACTTTTTTAATCGGGCGATTAATGACCTCTTTAAATTGATCAGCAGTTTCAAAAATAAGTTGAATATCTGCTTCAGTCAGATATTTAATTCCTAGTAAGTGATTGACACTTAATTGACTCATGCTTCTATTTATTTATTAAGTAAACGACATCTTCGCCTTCGTTTTCTTTCCAGTTTACTATAACTTTTTCTTTATTTATAGCATCTACCTGACGGCCTCTATAATCGGGTTGTATGGGTAAATGTCGGCTAAATCGTCGATCTATTAATGTGAGCAATTCTATATGTTTTGGTCGTCCAAAAGATTGAATTGCTGTTAATGCTGCACGTATGCTTCTGCCAGTATATAAGACGTCATCAACAAAAACGACATTTCTATCTTCGACTATAAAATCTATAGAAGTGGTATTGGCTTCTAATGGTTTTTCGCCACGGCGGAAATCATCTCTAAAAAATGTGATATCTAAATCGCCATATTTTAAGTCTTTGACTTTGTAATCTTCTTTTAGGATTTTTGCAAGTCTTGCTGCTAAATATTTCCCTCTTGGTTGAAGCCCAACAAGTACAGTATTAGAAAAGTCGTTGTGATTTTCAATAAGTTGACAAGCCAATCTGTGAAGGATTATGTTTACTTCTTTAGAATTAAGTAATACTTTTTGACTCATATAACTTCCAAACGTATTTGGTTGGCAAAGTTAAACTAAATAATTTGAGTATCAAACAGATTATTTTATACAAAAAAAAGCCTCTCAAAAATGAGAGGCTTTGATATTATAAATATCTGGAAGAATTATTTCTTACCGTCCATTTTATCTTTAAGCGCTTGTAATGCATCATTAGCGTCACCTAAAGTTGGTTTAGCTTCTGCTGCTTGAGCTTCCTGTTTTCTAACAGCTTGCTTAACGATTTTTGCTTCTTCTGCTCTAAATACTGCAGTATGAGATGCTACAACTCTTTTGAATTCTTTATTAAATTCAATGATTTTGAATTCGGCTTCTTCACCTTTCTTTAATTTAGAACCGTCTTCTTTTTCTAAGTGACGTTGAGGAACAAATGCTACGATATCTTCGTTAAAGTCAATAGTTGCACCTTTATCAACGATTTCAGTAATCGCTGCTTTATGTACAGATTCTAATGCAAATTCAGTTTCGTACTTATCCCAAGGATTTTCAGTAGTTTGTTTGTGACCTAGAGATAACTTACGTCCTTCTACGTCTAATTCTAATACAACAACATCTAATGTATCTCCTACGTTACAGAACTCAGATGGGTGCTTCACTTTCTTAGTCCAAGATAAATCAGAGATGTAAATTAATCCATCGATACCTTCTTCTAATTCTACGAATACACCAAAGTTTGTAAAGTTACGTACAATACCAGAATGTTTAGAACCTACTGGGTACTTAGTAGTAATATCTGTCCATGGATCTGGCGTTAATTGCTTGATACCAAGAGACATTTTACGATCTTCTCTGTCTAAAGTTAAGATAACTGCATCAATCTCATCTCCTACAGATACGAAATCTTGAGCTGATCTTAAGTGCGTTGACCAAGACATTTCAGATACGTGAACTAATCCTTCAACACCTTCTGCAACTTCTATAAATGCCCCGTAATCAGCGATTACAACTACTTTACCTTTTACTTTATCTCCAACTTTAACGTCTTCACCTAAAGCTTCCCATGGGTGTTTAGATAATTGTTTAAGACCTAATTGAATTCTTGATTTGTTTTCATCAAAGTCAAGGATTACAACATTTAATTTCTGATCAAGCTCAACAATCTCATTTGGATGGTTGATACGAGACCAAGAAAGGTCAGTAATATGAACTAAACCATCTACACCACCAAGATCAATAAACACACCATAAGAAGTAATGTTTTTAACAACACCTTCTAATACTTGTCCTTTTTCTAACTGGCCAATGATTTCTTTCTTCTGTTCTTCAATATCTGCTTCGATAAGTGCTTTATGAGAAACAACAATATTTTTGAATTCGTGGTTGATTTTTACAACTTTAAATTCCATTGTTTTGTTTACATACTGATCGTAATCTCTAATAGGCTTAACATCAATTTGAGAACCTGGTAAGAAAGCTTCAATACCAAATACGTCTACAATCATTCCTCCTTTAGTTCTGCATTTTACAAAACCGTTTACGATTTCGCCTGTATCGTGTGCATTGTTTACACGATCCCATGCTTTAATAACACGTGCTTTTCTGTGAGATAATACTAATTGTCCTGTTGCGTCTTCACGAACATCAATTAATACCTCAACCTTATCACCTATTGCTAAGTTAGGGTTGTAACGGAACTCATTAAGAGAAATTACACCTTCTGACTTTGCGTTAATGTCAATGATTGCATCACGATCTGTAATAGCTATTACAGTTCCTTCTACAACTTGATCATCTAAAGTATCCACGAAATTTTCAGATACTAACTTCTCGAATTCTTCAAGTTTAGTGTCTTCTACTTGCTCAATACCTTCTTCGTAATTGTGCCAATCAAACTCTTTTAAGAATTTTTCAGGGTTTGCCTGTGCTTCAGATACTACAGGTGCTTGGGTTGCTGTTGCTTCAGTTGCTTCTACAGCTACTTCTGCTTCTTTTGTTTTCTTTTCAGCCATTGCTGATTAAAATTTGTATTCCATATGTTGTAGGAAAAATAATGCGATGAACACATAGAAGTGTTAAAATAAATCTTTATATTGTCTTTTGTCTTCCTACTAATCGCCAAAAGGAGCGCAAAGATACAAATAACATAAACAATTACCTAACATCTAAGATGTAAAATTACAATGTCTTTTTTTAGTGTAATTAACTGATAAACAAACAACTAAATTATTAATTAAAACTTTTTAAAAATGAGAGCAAAATACCAAGCAGTACTTGACTTAGGGGAACAATTAAACATTAAAGACGGAAAAGTTGAAGAAGCTGACGGAAAACTAAAAGTTTGGGGTACAGCTAACACACCATATGAAAAAGATGCGATTTGGAATAAAATTAAAGAAATCGGTGGTGATAATCCTGCTGATATCATGGCAGACATTAAAGTTGCTGACGACTCTGTTTATGCAAGGCATACGGTATCATCTGGTGAAACTTTAGGAAAAATTGCTAAGCACTATTATGGTGATGCAATGAAATATAAAAACATATTTGCAGCAAATACTGATATTCTTAAAAACCCAGATGTTATTCATCCAGACCAAGAATTAATTATCCCTAACTTATAAGGAAACAATTATTGCAAAAATAAAAAGCGACCAAATGGTCGCTTTTTTTATGCTAATTTTTCTTCAACTAATTGCCTAATAGCTTCCAACTGTTCTTCTATAGTCATAGCAGAATTATCGAATTCAATCGCATCATCAGCTTTTACTAAAGGAGAATCTTCTCTAGTTGAATCTATTTCATCTCGAGTTATCACATTCTGCAACACCTCATCATAACTTAAATTGTGACCACGTTCTAATAATTCTTTATAGCGTCTTGTTGCTCTCGTTTCAGCTGAGGCGGTCATAAATATTTTAAGTTCAGCATCAGGAAAAACAACGGTTGCTATATCACGACCGTCCATAACAATACCTTTATCTTTTCCCATTAATTGTTGCTGTTGCACTAATTTTCTTCTGACTTCTGAGATTTCAGCAATATGGCTAACGTGCTGAGATACTTTAAGTGTTCTAATCTCAGATTCTATGTTTTGGTCATTTAAATAAACTTCTGCAAAACCTAAATCCTTATTGAATTTAAAAGTGATATTAATATCATCTAGCTTAGAAATTAAATCTTCTTTACTTATATCACTATTATCAATCCATTTATTTTGAAGTGCAAAATATGTAACTGCACGATACATAGCGCCAGTATCAACATATATATAGCCCAACTCTTTAGCCAATAGTTTTGCAACTGTGCTTTTTCCTGTGGAAGAAAATCCGTCTATGGCTATGACTATTTTTTGCATATTTTATTATAATAATTTCAGATTTAATTTTGACCGAATTTTGAACTCTAACTCATCAGAACAAGCTCTATGATTTAAAAATTTATTCAAATAAAGCTCAGTATTTTCCTTATCTCCTAACTGATTATATAAAAAACTCAATACATAATTCTGATCAGGAAAATGTGTTGAATATTCATCATTTGTTTTCAATTGATTTTCAGCAGTTGATAAACAATTGCTAATTGTATTGTTGTTATTAAACCATTCATCAATATATTCAACTCCAAATTTAAACATATTTGATATTCCGTTTTTAAATTCATTTTGATTAATAATTGAAATCTCTAAGGATTTCTTACTAATTAATGAATTAGAATAAATATGCGATGAATAATCAAATAAATGCAATTCGGTAGATTTATCTGTTTTGTGATTTATAAATCTTGAATTATTTGATATTGTTGGGAGAAAACTAAAGCATTTTCCAAAAATAAAAACTGCTCCTAATCCTTTTGATAATTGAAATCGAATGACGTTTTTGGTTCCTTCAGAATCAAAATCACTAAACCAAATTCGGTTTCCTAGCTTTTTATTTAATCCTATTTTCGTAAAAGAACTGTCAATTTTATCAATCAATATAGTATCTATCTCGGCTTTTGATAGAGGGTTTATCTTTGAAATGTTAATATTAGCTCTGATTCTTTTAAACATAAATCATAGTTATCAAAGTGATTTATCTATTCAAATCTATTTGCAAACCAAAGAAGCTTGTATTAGCTGAACCTGTATATCTAGCATGTGTGTAACTAAATTTCATTTTATTAATCTTAAGACCTAACCCAAATGATAAGCCAGAAAAATTACGTTGGTCAACAATTCTTAATTCTTCTGCGCGTCTAAAGTTATAACCTAATCTAATATTAAAACCTTTATCAGGCCATAATTCTGCGCCTAATATAAGATGTCGTAGCGCATTATTCAAAAAGCCCACCTTTTCTTCGGTTAGATTTCCACTTAAATCTGTAGTTGCTCTAGCTGGATTGGAAACACCTATAGGCCATTCTTGTAAATTCTCCATAGTTAAGTGCCAACGCAGCGGAATGTACTCTAAGGTCTGAGACATCCCAAAATTAACTTCAAAAGGCAAGCGCTCATTTAATCCAGCGTAAGTCTTGAATTGTGTTCCAAAATTTCTGACTGTGAGTGCCGCATGAAAATCTAAATCTTCATTGATATACATCACTCCAAGGTCTAATGCGCCGCCAATAGAGTTATATTGCTCTAATTGAGACGTTATAACTTTTGCATTAGCACCAACATAAAAATCTGTAAAAGGTATATTGTAATTATAACCAAACGAAAGTGCTACTTCATTACCACTAAAAGAACCCGTAGAAACACCATTTAAATCATAGCCATCAAACTGTCCATAGTTAATGTAAGTCACTCCAAAATGAAATGTTTGTACTCGCCTATCCCAAGTATAAGCATACGCTGCAGTACCGTAGGTAATTCCTCCTAAATAGCTTGAGAAATTTAATGCAGCTTGATTATGCATATCACTATTAATTGAAGCTGGATTATATAAAGCTTCTGTAACATCTTTATCGAAATTAGTGATGATTTTACCTCCAAGAGCTGCTTGACGAGGAGATGATACTAAGTTGAGGAATTGGTATGTTGACTCACCACCCAATTGGGCGTAAGTAACTGTAATACAACAAATAAAAAATAGAGTTGTAATCCTCTTAGTCATAGCTTACAAAATAACTAAATCTATCTTAGAACGCAGTTCTAATTCTTTTATTTTTTGAAAAGCAAAAACCTCAATATTTCTATTGAGGTTTTTAGGTTTATAATGTCTTAGAATTACTTACTTTTTGTTTGGTTATTGCCAAATCCAACACCTCATCCATACTTGAGACATAATGAAATTTTAAGCCTTTAAGATATTCAGGTTTTATCTCATCAATATCACGCTTGTTTTCTATACAAAGAAGAATCTCCTTTATTTTTGCACGTTTAGCTGCTAATATTTTTTCTTTAATTCCACCAACAGGCAACACTTTACCTCTCAATGTAATTTCTCCTGTCATTGCTATACTTTTTTTCACTTTACGTTGTGTAAACAAGGACACTAAAGAGGTTAACATAGTAACACCAGCACTTGGCCCATCCTTGGGCGTTGCGCCTTCTGGCACATGAATATGCACATTGTACTTATCGAAAATCTCGGATTTAATACCAAATTTATCAGCATTTGCTTTGATATATTCCATAGCAATGGTTGCAGATTCTTTCATGACTTTCCCTAAGTTACCCGTAATAGAAAGGTTTCCTTTGCCTTTTGACAAAATAGATTCTATAAACAAAATATCACCACCTACTCGAGTCCAAGCTAATCCTGTAACGACTCCTGCTACATTATTATTCTCGTATTTATCTCGCTCTAATCTTGGGCTCCCTAATATCTCAACAACATCTTCAGTAGATACTTTAATATTATAGTCTTCTTCCATTGCAATATTCTTGGCAGCATAACGTACCATTTTTGCAACTTGCTTTTCTAATCCACGAACTCCAGACTCGCGAGTATAACCTTCAACTATTTTTTCTAATTGTGGTTTCGCGATTTTTAAAGCTTTATCATCGAGACCATGTTCATTTAACTGTTTTGGTAATAAGTGACGTTTAGCAATCTCTACTTTTTCTTCAATAGTGTAACCAGTAACGTTTATAATTTCCATACGGTCACGCAATGCAGGCTGAATGGTATTTAAACTGTTAGAAGTTGCAATGAACATCACTTTAGATAAGTCATAACCCATTTCTAAAAAGTTGTCATAAAACTCACTATTCTGTTCTGGGTCTAAAACTTCCAACATTGCAGAAGACGGATCACCTTGATGACCAGAAGACAACTTATCTATTTCGTCAAGAACAAAGACAGGATTTGAAGTACCTGCTTTCTTCAAGCTCTGAATAATACGTCCTGGCATAGCGCCAATGTATGTTTTACGATGGCCTCTAATTTCTGCTTCATCGCGTAAGCCACCTAATGAAATACGAACATACTCTCTTCCTAATGCCTCAGCAACAGATTTTCCTAAAGATGTTTTACCTACACCTGGAGGTCCATAAAGACATAATATTGGAGATTTCATATCATTACGAAGTTTCAATACCGCTAAATACTCTATGATTCTTTTTTTAACATCATCTAACCCAAAATGATCTCTATCAAGTATTTTCATAGCACGTTTTAAATCGAATTGATCTTCGCTAAACTCATTCCATGGTAAATCCAAAAACAAATCCAAGTAGTTACGTTGTATAGAGTATTCCGCAACTTGTGGATTCATGCGTTGCATTTTAGCTAACTCTTTATCAAAATGAGTTTTTACTTTCTCTTCCCATTTTTTTGACTTTGCACGTTTACGCATATCTTCTATTTCTTCACCAGAAGATACGCCGCCACCCAATTCTTCTTGAATGGTTTTCATCTGTTGATGTAAGAAATATTCTCGCTGCTGCTGGTTCATGTCACTTTGAACTTTATTCTGAATATCATTTTTAAGCTCAAGCTTTTGATGCTCTAGATTCATGTACTTTAATGTAGCAAGAGCACGCTCTTTTAAATCATTTATAGTCAACAACTCTTGCTTCTCTTCTACTTTTAGGTTCATGTTTGAAGACACAAAATTGACTAGAAAAGAGTTACTCTCAATATTTTTGATGGCAAAGCTAGCCTCTGAAGGAATGTTTGGACTTTCCTTTATAATCTCTAAAGACAAATCTTTAATAGATTCAATTATAGCTTTAAACTCCTCGTTATCTTTAGCTGGTTTAGCTTCAGCTATGTCAGATATGGTTGCCGTCAAATAAGGTGTTTCGGAAATCACCTCGTTAATTTGAAAGCGTTTTTTCCCTTGAATAATAACAGTTGTATTACCATCTGGCATTTTTAATACCTTAAGAATACGAGCAACAGTACCAGTTTTGTATATATCCTTCTCTGTTGGGTTTTCTACCGCTTCATCTTTTTGTGAAACAACTCCAATAACTTTTCCGCCGTTATTAGCATCATTAATAAGTTTTATCGAAGCATCACGCCCAGCTGTGATAGGAATCACTACGCCTGGGAATAATACCGTATTACGCAATGGTAAAATAGGAAGTGATTCTGGTAAAACTTCTTTATTAATTAACTCTTCGTCTTCTGGTGTCATTAAGGGAATTAATTCAGAATTTTCATCAAAATCCTGAAATGACAAACTGTCAAGCCCTAAAAATTTTTGTTTCGCCATACTATATTTTAAGCCATTCTGTCATTAAAAGACAAAGAATGTACTAATCTTTCGTTATACATTTTCTAACTTTACGTTAGATACTTTGATATATAGCCGTTTATAAGCTATCTTCATTACAATAAATTCAATTGTTGTGCCATGTTAGAATTAAAACTAAAAACTTTTTTTCTAAAAACTGTAACACTTCATTTTAAAGCCTATCTATAAGTAAAGCATTAGTTTTTGTCATCAACCAATCAAGATATCGAACAGCAACTAACGCTTTGTAGTACGGGCAATCAACGTGCACAATTAGAGATTTACAACCGTTACTATAAAGCTATGTATAATACATCTTTGAGAATTGTAAGAGATTCTTATAAGGCGGAAGATATTATGCAAGAGTCTTTTTTAACTGCATTTTCTAAACTAGAAACATTAAAAGATAAATCTGTTTTTGGTTCATGGTTAAAAAGAATTGTAGTTAATAATAGTATTGCAGAATACAACAAAAAAACTAAAGAAAACACTATAGCTTTAGATGATGTGATGTATAAAGTGGAAGACACCATTGGATTAGAAGAAGATGACTTACAAAAGGATAAAGTAATGTACATTTTGAAAGCCATTAAACAGTTAAAATCTAATTATAGTTTAAGTCTGACATTGCATTTAATTGAAGGTTATGACTATGAAGAAATTTCTGAAATTATGAATATGTCGCAAGGTAATTGCAGAACATTAATCTCTAGAGCAAAAGAAAGCTTAAGACAAAAACTAAGCATTAGCGCATAAATTATGAGTAACAACGACAATTTTGATAATCTATTTGAAAAACTTCAAGGTCAGTTTGATCTAGAGAAACCAAATACAGGCCATGAGGCAAGGTTTAGAGAAAAACTCCAAATAGGTGATGTTGCAAAAAAAGGAAACAGTTTTAATACTATTTGGAAGCCTTTCATAGCCATTGCTGCTAGTATAGTTATTTGTTTAACCGTTTTTACAAGTTTAGATACACATGAAGAAACCGGATTAGCAAGTGTCTCTCCTGAGATGTCAGAAGCGCAAGATTTTTTTACAGCAACCATTAAAGAAGAATTAATAAAATTAGATGCTGAGCGCTCTCCGCTTACAGAAAGCATAATATATGAGGCAGAAAGGCAATTAAAAACTTTAGAAGATGATTATACTACGTTGGTGAATGACCTCAAAGAAAGTGGTAATGATAAACGTGTTATTTACGCTATGATATCCAATTTTCAAAGTAGAATAGACATACTTAACAACATTTTAGATAAAATCGAAGACTTAAAAGAAATAAAATATGAGACAGACAATACATTATAAGTTATTAATTGTTTTATTAATACTACCCACATTAATTTTTGCTAATGTTACCACATTAAGTGATAAAGTTACAACTAGAGAACGCGTCATTCAAAAGTCTTATAAGGTTGATAAAAACGCAACCTTAAAAGTAAATAACAAATTTGGGAATGTAGATATTATCACATGGGATAAAAACACAATCGAATTTGATATTTTAATCAGAGTAAGCGGTAATGATGAAGATAAGATTGAAGACCGTTTAGAAAGAATAGATATAGATTTTTCTGCAACGAATAGTTTAGTTTCTGCTATAACAAAAATTGAAAAAAATAAATCAAATTGGTGGAATTGGGGTAAAAAAATGAATCTGAAATTAGAAATCAATTATGTAATTAAGATACCTATTACTAATTCCATAGACATTAATAATGATTTTGGAAATGTCAATGTAGATACACTTAAAGGTGTCGCAAAAATAAATTGTGACCACGGGAATATCACCACTAAAGAACTTATGGCAGATGGTAATGAATTAAATTTTGATCATACCAAGAACTGCTATTTCGAATATATAAAAAGCGGAAAAATAAATGCAGATTTTAGTAGTTATACAGTTGCAAAAACAAAGGATTTAAATATTAGCGCAGATCATACATCAGGGCATATTGAAACTGCAGAAAACATTACATATAATTGTGATTTTAAGTCATTAAAAGTAGATAATGTAAACAATATTACTGGGAATGCAGACCATTTGACTTTACTTATAGGTACTGTATATAAAAATGTATCTGTAAAATCTGATTTTGGAAGTGTAAAAATTGGTAAAATGGCTTCTAATGCACAAAATATAAGTATTGATGCAGAACATGCTCGTATCTATCTAGGCTATGACTCGGCTTACAATTTTAATTTTGATATAAATCTAGAACATGCTTCTTTAAAAAATACTGATAACTTCAATTTTACTAAAAGAAGACTTAAATCTTCAGACAAATATTATTCAGGAAGTTATGGAGATAATTCCTCAAATAATCTAGTTAAGATAAGTTCTGAATTCGGAAGTGTAACATTTAAAAAACAATAATTAATCAAAAAATGAACACTTGTGTTCACACTAAAATTTAAAAATCATGAAAAATTTAAAATTTTTATTATGCTTAGTCTTTTTATCAACAATCACAATTTCTAACGCACAATGGTGGGGCGGAAAAGGTGTAAAAGGAAATGGAGAGGTTACAACAATTACGAGAACTACTGGAGAGTATGACGCCGTTAAATGTGGTGGCTCTATGGACTTTAAGCTTGTTGAGGGTACAGAAGGCAAGATTACTATTAAAGGAGAATCAAACTTATTAGAGTACATTGTTACAGAAGTGAAAAATGGAACTCTAGTGGTAAAAGTAAAAAATGGAAAAAACATTAGACCTAGTAACAACAAACCTTTAATAATTACAATTCCTTATAGAGATATAGATGGCGTATCTTTAGCTGGTTCTGGAGATGTTTGGAATGAAGGCACTATTAAATCTAAAGATTTTTCTGCAGCCGTGGCTGGATCTGGAGATTTAATTTTAAATATTGATACAGATTATACCAAAGCTAGTGTTGCTGGTTCTGGTGACTTAACTCTAAAAGGGAACGCAGAAAATCTTAAAGCTTCTGTGGCTGGTTCTGGTGACATCCATGGATTTAAGTTAAACTCTGTTAATGTTGATGCAAAAATTGCTGGATCGGGAGATATCTCTGTGAACTGTTCTGGAGAACTTAAAGCACGAGTTGCAGGCTCTGGCGATATAGAATATCGTGGTAACCCAACAAAAGAAGATACTAAAGTATCTGGGTCTGGAAGTATTGAGAATTAAAAAAGTGATTCTTATCAAATAAAATAAGCCGCTAAATATTTAGCGGCTTATTTATTATATATTAAATAAATTATTGCTTTGTATAAACAAAAGTTAAATCTTGAATAGTATTAACAGAAGCATCGTCAGTATTTATAACAGAAAACCCTTCTGGAATTAAAATTGATAACGTATTGCCGTCTAATTCCCAATCATTAGTACCAAAAACGTCAGTTATTGAAACCATAGTGCCCGATTGTTGCCATGTAAAATCTGTAGTTTCGTCTTCTTCTATACATTCTACATTAAAATCTACTGAATTAGTAGAACCTACTTCAAGAAAGATTTCTATATCTGCAAATGATGTACTTACAGAAGCTCCAGTACCGTCATTATTAAAAACTAATGTTTCATTATTATAGCAATCCATTTCTTCTAAAAAATTGACATTCTCAGCGCCGTCATTATTTAAATCAATTGGCTCCTCACCTATCCAGGCCGTTAATAACCAAGTCCCTACAATATCTGCATCTGGACTTGTTGTTATAGTACAATCGCCCAATTGCTCAACTATAGCTTGTAAGTTACCGTCTTCATCACCACATGCCAGTATTTGTGCTTCAATAGCATCTTTATATGCGTTACATATTTCGGTAAACGTATCATTTCCTGCTCCTAAGAACGCTAATGCTGCTTCTGCAGTCTCTAATGTAGCCACTTGACAAGCCGCAGCTTCAGGAGTTAAAAATTGACCTTCTAAAGATTCATCTTCGCATTGGAATGCTGTACATAACAAAAAGACACAAAATAAAACTATTACTTTTTTCATTTTATAGATATAGAATTGGGTTTTTAGATTACAAACATAGCTTTTATTTTACATATTTTGTCTTTCCTATAGTGCTTAATACAACAAAAGAAATTAGAAAGAATACACCTAAACTTAGTACAGACCACTGCATAGAACCCGTAATTGAAATAAGTAATCCAAAAACAATCATTCCTAAAACTATTGCAATCTTTTCGGTCACATCATAAAAACTAAAGTAGGTTGCAGTGTCTGTTGTTTCTGGTAATAATTTTGAGTAAGTAGAACGAGAAATAGATTGAATAGCCCCTAAAACTAAGCCTAGTAAACCTCCAAGTCCATAAAAATATAACTCAACATTTTCTTGCGATTTATCAATCATAAATGCTATAAAGCAAACCAAACACCATATTGCTATAGTAATTTTTAGAGTTTTTATATTTCCTATTCTGTTAGATAATCTAGAAAACAAATAAGCACCTACCACAGCTACAAGTTGTACTACTAAAATTGTAAGTATTAAATTCATTGTTGGCAACCCCAATTCATTACTACCAAAGATTCCTGCCATATATATAATGGTTTGTGCGCCTACACTAAAAAGAAAGAAAGAAATTAAAAATGTTCTTAATTGTGGATAACCCACTATCTCATTAGCAACTGTTTTTAATTCTTTAAAACCACTCCAGATTATAGATTGACTAGATGTTTTCTGACGCTCACTTACACGTAATTTAGAAAGCCTTTTGTACGTGATTTGTGCAAAACCAATCCACCAAACACCAACTAATAAAAAAGTTATTCGAGAACCGAATGCTTTATCATAAAGACCAAAAACTTCAGTTTCTATTAACACAAGACTTATAATAAGCAATAATACAGAACCCAAATACCCATATATAAATCCTTTAGCACTTACATTGTCTTGTTGTTCTGGATGGGCAACCTCAGGTAAATATGCATTATAAAAAACAATACTTCCCCAGAAACCTATACCTGCGGTAATTGTACATAAAATTCCAACCCAAAGTGTACTTTCATCTTTAAAGAAGAATAGGCAAGCCACTGATATAGAACCTAGCAAGCAGAAGAATTTAATAAATTTGAGTTTATTCCCAGTATAATCGGCAATACCAGATAATATTGGAGAAATAAACGCTACTACTAGCATATATAATCCTATAGTATAATTTAACAATGTTGTTGAATTCCATAGTGTTCCCAAAAATTCAATTTCGCCATTACTGTTAGCCATAGCTGATGTCATACCGTCATAATAAATTGGAAAAACAGCTGTGCTTATTACTAAAGAATATACCGAATTAGCCCAATCGTAAAACGCCCATGCATTAATAAGTTTTTTACTTCCTTTTTCTAATGTTCTTTTCATATAAATAAAAATAAAAGCCATTCATAATGAACGGCTTCTAAAGTAAACAATATATTATTATCCAAAGATTAATTTATTGGTCTAAATTCAGTAACACCAAATTTTGCGGCTTCTTGTTTAGCTAATGGTGACCATTGCTTTAAGTTTGTAATGCGAGTATCATTACTAGGATGTGTACTCATAAATTCTGGTGGTGATTGCCCTCCACTCTTAGCTTTCATACGTTTCCACAACTCAGAAGCTTCATCTGGGTTATAACCAGCTAATGCCATTAATCGTATTCCTATCTCATCAGCTTGAGTTTCATGAGAACGACTAAAAGGTAACATTCCACCCACAGTAGATACAACACCATAGGACTGATTAAAAATATTTCTGCTTTTTGGGTCATTAGCTAATGCCACATTTCCAGCTAATGCTAGACCTTGTTGAAGATAAGCAGCACTCATACGCTGTTGTCCATGATTAGCAAGTGCATGAGCAACCTCATGCCCCATAATCGCAGCAACTCCAGTTTCATTAGCTGCTATAGGCAAAATTCCTGTATAAAAAGCAATTTTACCACCAGGCATACACCAAGCATTTATCTGTTCAGAATCTATTAAAGAGTATTCCCATTTGTAATCATTAAGATAGCCTTCGTTTCCATTAGCATTTAACCAACGTTCTGCAGCAACTGCAATACGTTGCCCTACACGCTTTATCATTTCTGCGTCTTTTGTCCCTGTAACAACTTTGTTTTCGTTTAAAACTTGATTGTACTGTGCAAAAGAAGTCGGAAACAATTGCGCATTAGATACGAATGCCATTGTTTTCTTTCCAGTAAAAGGGTTTGTAGCACATGAAATAAAGACTAAAAGGAGTCCTAATATGGCTATTGATTTTTTAATATTCATTATCGTCGATGGTTTTACAATTTCCTTAAAAGTACAAAAATCATGTTAAAATCTGTAATCAAAAACCTTCAAAGTCGACTTAGGACGTATATTTATACTAAGAACAAGTTTTAATATTATTATGAAAAAAATTGCTCTATTTGCTTTGGTTTGTCTTTTTTTAGGATGCAACAGTTCTGCTCAAAATTCTAAAAAGAAGGAAAAAAAAGAATTTCCAATAACAAAAACAGATTCCGAATGGAAGGCTCAATTATCTGACATGCAATATTATGTCCTTAGAGAAGCTGGCACGGAACGCTCATTTACTAGTCCACTTAACAAAAATTATAAAAAAGGTGTATACCACTGTGCGGCTTGTAATACACCTTTATTTAAAAGTGAAACTAAATTTGATTCTGGAACAGGTTGGCCAAGCTTTTACAAAGAAATTAAAGGCAATGTTGATTTCTCAACAGATTACAAAATTGGGTATGCACGTACAGAAGAACATTGTGCAACTTGTGGCGGTCATTTAGGTCATGTATTTAATGATGGTCCAAAACCTACTGGTAAGAGGCATTGCATTAATGGTGTAGCTTTAAAATTTGTGCCTTCAGAAAAATAATGAAAACCTATTTAGCAAGTTCAATAAAACAGTTTGAATACTACAAAAGCCTAGGTGACAAGACCTTTGCGCAACTTTCGTTTGAAGAACTTCAAATAGAATTTGTTCAAGATTCAAATTCTATTTCAATTATTGTAAAACACATTGTTGGGAATATGCTTAGCCGATGGACTAATTTTTTAACCGAAGACGGTGAGAAAGATTGGCGTCATCGCGACAATGAATTTATAGATTCTTTTCAATCAAAAGAAGAACTTATTGAAGCTTGGAACAAAGGTTGGGACTGTCTGTTTTCTGCAATAAAATCGTTATCTGAGAGTGATTTAGAACGCATCATTTATATCCGGAATCAAGGACATACTGTTATAGAAGCTATAAATAGGCAGATGATGCATTATGCCTATCATATAGGGCAAATTGTATATTTAGGAAAGTTAATAAAAGGAGAAAAGTGGGAATCTTTATCCATTCCTAAAGGAAAATCTAAAGACTATAATAAAGATAAATTCCAAAAAGATAAAGGTCGGAGACACTTTACAGATAATTTGTAACTATACTTTATGACTCTTTTTATAAGGTCTTATAATTAATCGTGCTTCTCTATCAAATCGAATATAGTTATATACCCAATTAATAAATACTATTATACGGTTTCTAAATCCGATTATAAAAAACAAGTGTACAAACATCCATACATACCAAGCAAAAACACCTTGAAACTTAAATCTTTTTAGGTCTACTACAGCTTTATTACGACCTATTGTTGCCATTGACCCTTTATCTTTATAAACAAATGGCTTAAGTGGTTTCTTTTTTACAATTCTTATTAAGTTTTCCCCTAAAAGTCTTCCTTGCTGTATAGCAGGTTGAGCAACCATTGGTAGCCCATTTGGAAATTTTTTTGTCTCCATAAATGCGATATCTCCAATCGCAAAAATATTAGAAAACCCTTTTACTTGATTATACTCGTTAACCATAATACGATTACCTGGTCCTATTAAACCTTTAGCATCAATCCCATTAATAGTTGCTCCTTTTACTCCTGCTGCCCATACTACAGTAGCTGCTTCAAACGATACATCAGTATTAGTTGTTACGGTATTTCCATCATAGTTTGTTACTCTGAGATTTTTCCAAACATGCACTCCTAATTTCTCTAGAAATTTCTCTGCCTTTTCGGAGGACTTATGACTCATCCCATACAATAGGCGATTTTCTCCCTGGACAATGTGTATTTGAGCTAAACGAGTATCCAAATCTGGATAGTCTTTAGGTAAAATACCTTTTTTAATTTCTGCTAAAGCACCAGCCAACTCCACTCCTGTTGGACCTCCACCTACGATTACAAAATTCATTAATGCGTTTCGTTCATTCAAATCTGGAGTTAATAAGGCGTCTTCAAAATTTTCAAGTATTAAGCTTCTTAAATTAAGTGACTGTGGTATGGTCTTCATAGCCATGCTATGCTTCATTATCTCACTATTACCATAGTAATTAGTTTTTGACCCAGAAGCAATAACTAAGTAATCAAAACTTAGCTCACCTATATTTGTGTTTACTAGATTATCCTCATGATTAATCTCATCAACATTAGCCAACCTAAAGTAAAAATTAGGGAAATCTTTCAATATTTTTCTAATAGGATAAGCAATAGAGTCTGGCTCAAGTCCTCCTGTAGAAACCTGATATAATAATGGTTGAAAAGTATGATAGTTATTCTTATCTAAAAGAACGACTTGTACTTCTTGCTTTGATAATTTTTTAGCTAGCGCTATACCTGCAAAACCACCGCCAATAATTACAATTCTAGGGAAACTTGTTTTAGGAATATTCATATAATCAATATTTTACAAAGATAATGAATTTATGAGGTACTAAATTTATTATTCTAATTCGATTTCGTAAATTCGTAGCTTAAAATTTCAATTAAAAAATTACTCATGAGTAAATACGATATCATAGTCTTAGGTAGTGGCCCAGGTGGTTATGTTACTGCAATTAGAGCGTCTCAACTTGGTTTTAAAACTGCAGTTGTAGAAAAAGAAAGTTTAGGCGGTGTGTGCTTAAATTGGGGTTGTATCCCTACAAAAGCCCTATTAAAATCTGCTCAAGTTTTTGAATATCTCAAGCACGCTGAAGATTACGGTTTAAAAGTAAAAGATGCTCAGCACGATTTTGATGCTGTGGTAAAACGTAGTCGTGGTGTTGCTGATGGGATGAGTAATGGTGTTAAGTTTTTAATGAAGAAAAATAAGATTGATGTTATCGAAGGTTTTGGGAAATTAAAATCTGGAAAAAAGATAGATGTCGACGGAACAGAATACTCAGCTGACCACATTATTGTTGCTACTGGAGCTCGTTCTCGTGAGTTACCAAGTTTACCGCAAGATGGTAAAAAAGTGATTGGTTATCGTCAAGCTATGACGCTGGCTACTCAACCAAAGAAAATGATTGTTGTTGGCTCTGGCGCTATTGGAGTTGAGTTTGCATATTTCTATAATTCAATGGGCACAGAAGTAACCATCGTTGAGTATATGCCAAAAATAGTTCCTGTAGAAGATGATGACGTCTCTAAACAATTAGAGCGTAGCTTTAAAAAATCTGGAATTAAGATTATGACCTCTGCTGAAGTGACTTCGGTAGATACATCTGGTAAAGGTGTTAAAGCTACTGTAAAAACTAAAAAAGGTGAAGAAGTACTTGAAGCTGATATCGTTTTGTCTGCAGTAGGTATTAAATCTAATATTGAAAATATAGGATTAGAAGATGTAGGTATTGCTGTTGATAGAGATAAAATTTTAGTTAACGATTATTACCAAACTAACATACCAGGTTATTATGCTATTGGAGATGTAACACCTGGTCAAGCCTTAGCTCACGTAGCTTCTGCAGAAGGTATTTTATGTGTTGAGAAAATCGCTGGGCAACATGTTGAAGCTTTAGATTACGGAAATATTCCAGGTTGTACCTATTGCTCTCCTGAAATAGCAAGTGTAGGTATAACTGAGGCCCAAGCCAAAGAACAAAATCTAGATGTGAAAATTGGAAAATTTCCATTCTCTGCGTCCGGTAAAGCGAGTGCTGGTGGAACTAAAGATGGTTTTGTAAAAGTAATCTTCGATGCCAAATATGGTGAATGGCTTGGTTGCCATATGATTGGTGCTGGTGTTACAGATATGATTGCCGAAGCTGTTTTAGGACGTAAATTAGAAACTACAGGTCATGAAGTTTTAAAAGCTGTTCATCCTCACCCAACCATGAGTGAAGCAGTTATGGAAGCCGTTGCTGATGCTTATGATGAAGTGATTCATTTGTAAGATAAATAGTATATATAATATAAAAAAAGCGGTTCTTTTAGAATCGCTTTTTTGTTTTAATATTCTTAGATAATAGTTATAAAAAACTATTTATCGCCAGTTCATAACTTTTTAGTCCAAAGCCAATAATAATACCTTTTGCATTTGGAGCTATATATGAGTGGTGTCTAAATTCTTCTCTTGAATACGTATTAGAAATGTGAACTTCTACAACTGGTGTTTTAATACCTGCAATAGCATCTCCAATACTTACCGAAGTGTGCGTATAAGCGCCTGCATTTAAAATAATACCATCATAAGAAAAACCAACATCATGCAACTTATTAATCAACTCACCTTCTACATTACTTTGGTAATACTCTAATTCAATATCCTTGAGTTCTGTTTTTAACGACTCAAAATAATCCTGAAAGGTTTGGCTACCATAAATTTCAGGTTCTCGCTTCCCAAGCAGATTAAGGTTAGGGCCATTAATAATAATGAGTTTCTTCATAAAGTAAAGGTATTAAAATTTGAACATAAAAAAACCGAAGCAAATGCTCCGGTTTTATAAAATAGTTTTCTAAGTATTATAATCCAAAATCAATACCTAAAGTAATGACATCAAATGAGCCACCATCTAAACTTACACCACGATAAGCTAATACAATATCTATAGCATCGCTAACACCATATTGCACTCTAGGTGAATAATAAAACCCTCCATCATTACCTTCATTTACACCTACTGCATAACCTAAATCAGCACCAAGCGTAAATTTATCAGACACACTATATCTTCCAGCTGCTGCAATCGGTAAAAACTGAATGTCATCACCTACAAAATCGTCATCTAAGAAAGAATTAGAAAAACCTATAGCAGGTCCTAAATCGAAATCTTCTGACATTTCAAATAAATAACTAACATCTACTCCTAAGGTAAAAGTAGATAAATCTCCTGCGTCTCCAATAGGTAAACCTCCAAAAACACCAGCCTTAAATTGACCTTGAGCACTTACAGTTGCAAAAGCAAAAATTGCAACAGTAACTAATAATAATTTTTTCATAATAAATAAGTTTTTAAAATTGATACTACAAACTAAACACTTTTTTACTAAAAAATAAAGCTTAAACATGGGTTTATTAACATCTTTATAAACAAAAAACATAATTAATTGATAATCAATTGTTTACATTAAATGTTATTAACAATTAAGAAGAGTACTAAATAATACTCTTAAAAAAAGTGTACTTTAAACGATAAATTTGAGCGTATAAACGATGAAATGGAGCAGCTATCTTGTTGATTTTAAGAACTATTTGAAGCTTGAAAGAGGGCTGTCTGATAACACAATTGATAACTATGAATATGATATAAAACGCTTAATTTCTTTTCTAAATGATAACTCCATTTCTGTATCTCCAACGAAAATAAAAAACGAAGATGTTCAACAATTCATCTATAAAATATCTAAAGATTTAAGCCCAAGAACACAGGCTAGAATTATTTCTGGGCTTCGTAATTTCTTTGACTATTTAGTTTTTGAAAACTATAGAGAAACAAATCCTGTAGATTTAATTGAATCGCCTCGTTTAGGACGTAAACTACCAGATACGCTATCAGTTGAAGATATAGATAATATAATATCTGCCATAAACCTAAATTATGAGTTTAGAGGTGTAAATCTAGGTCATCGTAATAAAGCTATTTTAGAGAGTCTTTATAGTTGTGGTTTGCGTGTTAGTGAATTAACAGGTTTAAAAATTTCAGATTTATACTTCGATGAAGGTTTTATCAAAGTCAGCGGAAAAGGCAATAAAGAACGTTTTGTACCCATTGGAGGCGCAACACAGAATTTAATAAATATTTGGTTAGATATAAGAAAACATATTGATGTTAGCTCAGAAGCTAAAGATGTTTTGTTCCTTAATTATAAAGGAAATAAGCTTACAAGAGCTATGGTGTTTACTATCATTAAAAAACTAGTTGACAAGATTGGGCTTGAAAAAACCGTATCTCCACATACATTTAGACATTCATTTGCAACGCATCTGCTAGAAAATGGTGCGGATTTAAGAGCCATACAAATGATGTTAGGTCATGAAAGTATAACTACAACAGAAATTTACACACATATCGATAAAACACATCTCAATAAAGTGATTAACACCTTTCATCCTAGGAAATAAAAAAGCACTCAAAACAGAGTGCTTTTTTTCTTATGTTATAGACGATTTTCTATTTGGCAATATTAACCGCTCTAGTCTCTCTAATAACAGTGACTTTAACTTGTCCTGGATATGTCATATCTGTTTGTATTTTCTGAGAAATCTCAAAAGATAAACTCGCAGCTTTATCATCAGACACTTTTTCGCTTTCTACAATAACACGCAACTCTCTACCAGCTTGTATTGCATAGGCCTTTTTAACTCCTGAAAAACCAAAAGCAACAGCTTCCAAATCCTTAAGACGTTGTATGTACGAATCTAACACTTGACGTCTCGCTCCTGGACGGGCACCTGAAATAGCATCACAAACTTGAATGATTGGAGATAACAACGTTGTCATCTCTATCTCGTCATGGTGAGCACCTATAGCATTACAAACCTCGGGTTTTTCACCATGTTTTTCAGCCCATTTCATACCTAAAATTGCATGAGGTGTTTCTACATCTGCTTCAGCATCTGGTACTTTTCCGATATCGTGTAATAAGCCTGCACGTTTTGCTAGTTTTGGATTCAACCCTAATTCTGCAGCCATGACACCACAAAGTTTAGCTACTTCACGTGAGTGTTGCAATAAGTTTTGACCATAAGAAGAACGGTACTTCATACGACCAACCATTTTTATTAACTCTGGATGTAATCCATGAATTCCTAAATCGATAACTGTACGCTTACCAACTTCAATAATTTCTTGCTCAATTTGCTTCTGAGTTTTTCGTACAACTTCTTCTATACGTGCGGGATGAATACGACCATCTGTAACTAATTTATGTAATGATAAACGTGCAATCTCACGTCTTACAGAATCAAAACAAGATAGAATAATAGCTTCTGGAGTATCGTCAACAATAATCTCAACACCAGTTGCCGCTTCTATAGCACGAATATTCCGGCCTTCACGGCCAATAATACGTCCTTTTACATCATCAGATTCTATATTAAATACTGAAACACAATTATCAACTGCTTCTTCCGTACCAATACGCTGAATGGTATTAATTATAATTTTTTTGGCTTCTTGCTGAGCCGTGAGTTTGGCTTCTTCTACTCTATCTTGCACAAAAGCCATAGCATCTGTCTTAGCTTCTTCTTTTAGTGATTCTACCAATTGCTCTTTAGCCTCATCAGCTGATAATGCAGATATGACTTCTAATTGCTTTATTTGACTTCTATGGACCTTTTCTAACTCATCTTTTTTCTTTTCTACAAATTCAAGTCTAAAGTCATAATCCTTGATTTTATCATCTAGAGATTGATTCGTTTTTTTTGACTTAGATAACTCATTAGAAATCTGAGATTCTTTATCTCTAATTCGTTTTTCGGCTTCAGCCATTTTTTTATCTCTCGATAAAATTACTTTTTCATGCTCGGCTTTAAGCTCTATAAATTTTTCTTTGGCTTGGAGTATTTTGTCTTTCTTTAATGCCTCTGCATCTAACTTAGCTTGTTTAAGAATGGTTTTAGACTCGCTTTCTGCTTCAGATAGTAATTTTGAAGCTTTCCCTTTTTCTAAGGATTTAGCTATTATAAAGCCAATTACCAATCCTAAAACAACAGCTCCAGCAATATATATAATAGTGTTAGTGTCCATGTTTATAGTTTAGTTTAGTATATAAAAAAAGCCTACATCAGTTTTGGATTCTGTATAAACTCCTTAAAAACAAGTTTAGGGCTAACAAGCTGCTCAAAAATCTGCCTAGATTCTATATACATAGAAACAGCAGCACGGTTTTACAACTTCAACTCACCCTTTTTAAAGAATTAACGTTGAGTTTATCAAAAAATATAACTAATGTAGGCAGTAACCTTTGTTTATTTTAAAGAACGTACGAGTTAAATATGGTTATGCAAAAGTTCGTTTAAAGCTTCTAACTTTTCCTGAACTTCTTCATTTACATATTCTTTATCTATTGTTTTTTGCTCTACTTGAGCTGCAAATTGTAACGCACACATGGCTAATACATCTTGCTTATCTCTTACAGAGTAGCTTTGCTCAAATTGCCCAATCATTGCCTCAATCTTCTTTGCTGCTTTACGCAAACCTTCTTCTTGGCTTGGGTTTATTGTCAATGGATATACACGATTAGCTATTGAAATTTTTATTTTAAGCTGATTTGACATCCACTATGTTTTACACTACTCAGACAATTGCGCTATACAATGGTCAATATCTCTGATTAGTGAATTTATTTTGAGCTTTGTTTCTCGTTTATTTTCGTCACTACCAAGCATTGCATTTGCTGTTTTGAGTGTTTCATATCTATCAGACCATTCGCTTATTTGTTCCTGGTATTCAAGGACTTGCTTTTGATAGCTTTCTAATTGTTCCGAAAGTTTTGCATTTGTTTGTTTAAGCACTTCTTGCTTGTGCAAAACCTTTGAAATTCGGTTTTCTAACGTATCAACAATGTCTTCAATTTTACTCATTTGCGTCTTACAACACTATGTAACAAAGTTAACATACCTAATCTAAAAACCCAATTGTTTTACAATTATTTTTGATTTGCATAACATCAATAAGATTAAAACGTTAAGAAATTATCATGGATAAAAGAAGCTTTAATTATACCCGCAAATGATAATTTTCTTTATTAAAGGTTCAAGATTTCAAACAAAAACTTTAAATTTCTGTATTAAAAATAATACAGTTTCAACGTTTGACATTCGCATTCAAATTAATATTTTAGCCTCAATGGAATCCTAAATGAAAAAAATCCTTCTCTTTCTCTTAATTAGTTCAAGTTTATATTCACAGTCTGAATATCCTCAAGATTATTTTAGAGACCCTCTGGATATCACTCTTGTGCTGTCTGGTACTTTTGCAGAATTAAGGTCAAATCATTTTCACTCAGGACTTGATATAAAAACACAACGAAAAACTGGCCTCAAAGTATACACTTCAGCTATGGGTTATGTGAGCCGGATTAAGATATCACATTATGGCTATGGAAAAGCCATTTATGTTACACATCCAAATGGTTATACAACTGTTTATGGACATTTGAAGAAGTTTTCACCTAGAATAGAAGCCTACATTAAAGAGTGTCAATACGAAAAAGAGAGTTATGAAGTTGAGATGTTTCCAAGTACAAAAGAGTTA
>SHBX01000026.1 GCA_004211785.1 Winogradskyella sp. | reverse complement strand
CCTCTCTAGTTATTTGAAAGAAAATAATTCTGAAAAGCGAGTAACAACCATCAATTATGATCACCCAATAATCAGAGATGCATTTTACAATAGAGTTAGTAATTTTCAGTATCCAAAAATTAATACAACTTATAGCATAAACAACAATTCAAATGCGGTGTTTAAATATGAAGACAATAGTGCGTTTCTTGTTAGTAATGATAAATCTTATCTCTTTACAGCTGCTATCAATAACAATAATAGCAACTTTAAAAAATCACCTTTGATTGTTCCTGTGCTTTATAACATTGGAAAACAAAGTCTAGAATTGCCAAAACTATACTACTCTATTGGAAATACAAATATTATCGACGTCAATACACAGTTATCACAAGATGCCATTCTAAGTCTGGAAAAAGATAATGATGAAGTTATACCTTTACAGCAAACTTTTAGTAAAAAAGTAAGCATTACTACCGACGAATATCCTAAGTCTGCTGGGATATTAAACGTAAAAGAAGGCGCTAACCAATTATTAAAAATTAGCTTTAATTATATGCGCTCTGAGAGTAACCTTACTTATCATAAACTCAATATTAATGACAATTATTCTATAGATACAGCATTAGTTTCTGCAATAGAAACAATAAAAAGTAACTCTAGTATTAATGCGCTATGGAAATGGTTTGTTATTTTTGCGCTAGTATTTTTAATAATAGAAATGCTAATTTTAAAATATCTTAAATGAATGCACTCCTAAAATCTGCTACAATCGTTGATTCTAAAAGTGATTTCCATAATCAGATTGTTGATATTTTAATTGAGAACGGCGTTATTACTAAGATTTCCAAACGCATTTCAAATTCCAAAAATTACCGAGAAATTAAATTAGACAACCTCCATGTATCTCAAGGGTGGTTTGATAGTTCCGTTTCTTTTGGTGAGCCTGGCTTTGAAGAACGCGAAACAATTGCCAATGGTCTTGACACTGCTGCCAAATCTGGATTTACTTCTGTTGCACTCAATCCAAACACAAACCCGGTTATAGACAGCAATACAGACATTGCCTTTGTATTAGCAAAACCTAATAAACATGCCGTTGATTTAAAACCTATTGGCGCACTCACCAAAGCGTCTGACTCCGTTGATTTGGCAGAGCTGTTTGATATGAAAAATGCTGGTGCTGTTGCGTTCTATGATTACCAGAAACCAATAAGTAATCCTAATCTTTTAAAAATAGCATTGCAATATGCCAGTAATTTTGATGGTCTTGTACTTTCCTTTCCGCAAGAGTCAAAAATCTCTGGACTTGGTGTAATGAACGAACATATAAATAGCACAAAACTTGGACTAAAAGGAAACCCTGCGCTTGCCGAAGAATTGCAAGTTGCAAGAGATTTATTTCTTTTAGAATATACCGAAGGTAAATTGCATATCCCTACCATTAGTACTTCAAAGTCTGTAAACCTAATCCGTGAAGCTAAAGCAAAAAAGCTAGATGTAACATGTTCTGTAGCTTTACACAATATATGCTTTACAGATGATAATCTTCATGATTTTGATACCAACTTTAAAGTTAAGCCGCCTTTGAGAACCCAAACAGATGTAGATGCATTAATTGAAGGATTGCGTGATGGCACCATAGATATGGTGACGTCTGACCACAACCCTATTGATGTTGAGCATAAAAAAGTAGAATTTGACCATGCCGCATGCGGAACTATTGGATTAGAATCAGCTTTTGGAGCACTTCAAAATATATTTACAACTAAGAAAGCTATTTCAATTTTAACCAAAGGGAAATCAAGATTTGGTGTTGTAGAAACACAAATTATTGAAGGTCAAAAGGCTAATCTATCATTATTTAATCCTGATACTAAATATAGTTTCACAAACGAACATATACATTCTACTTCAAAGAACAGCTGTTTCTTAGGCTGTGAATTAAAAGGGAAAGTTTACGGCATCATTTCTAATAATAAAATTGAAATAGCATAAAATGACTGAAGAAACCATACAAGAAGGCAAAAAATTTGCCACAGTAGCCTATCTCACTATTATTGGAACTTTATTTGCTTTTTACCTGAGCCAGGATAAGAAAAATGCATTTACCGCTTTTCATGTAAGGCAAGGTTTAGGACTTTGGCTAATGTACTTTATCATAGCATATATGGTAAGTGGATTTGACAGTTGGATGGTAAGCACTTCTTTTTGGGTGTTTTTCTTAGCATTGTTTACTTATGGAATTATAGGCGCTATTACTGGAAAGCTTCACAAACTTCCTTTAGTTGGTGATTTATTTCAGAATATTTTTAAGTCTTTACAATAACATATGCCAGCACCACTTCATTATATAAAACGTCCTTCGACGCAAAAAGAAAATGCACCTTTGTTGATTATGTGCCATGGTTATGGTAGCGATGAAAATGATTTATTTTCTTTTGCTGCAGAATTACCTGAGGAATTATTTATTATTTCTGTTAGAGCACCATATCAGCTACAACCCTACGGAAATGCATGGTATGCTATTAATTTTGATGCTGAACAAGGTAAATGGAGTGATGATGAACAAGCTATATCTTCGAGAGATGTTTTGGCAGAATTTATAGATTATGCCTGTACGACTTATTCTGTGAATTCAGATAATGTAACATTACTTGGTTTTAGTCAAGGCACAATTTTGAGTTACTCTGTTGCCTTAACTTATCCTGAAAAAGTAAAGAATATTACTGCATTGAGTGGCTATATAAATAGCAATATTATTCCACAAAAATTAGAAAAAGAGAATTACAAACACTTGGACTTTTATTGCTCACATGGTAGCGTAGACCAAGTTATTCCAGTAGATTGGGCTAGAAAATCAAAACCATTTCTAGATAGTTTAAATATAGCCAATACCTATAGTGAATTCTCTGTCGGGCATGGTGTTGCGCCACAAAATTTCTATGAGTTTAAAACTTGGCTTGAAAAACGAATTTAATTAATTGGATACAAAAAGTAATCCGTCAACTTATAGCTAAGCTCTCCTTGTTCGTTGACCTCGTAATTAATAAAAAGTTCTCCCCAATGCTTGCCATCTGTAAAATTGGTAAGTATCCATTTATGATTTAAAATTCTTATTTGGTCAATGATTATTTTAGATTCTGTCATTGAAGCATACGGAATTATTGGGTGGTCAACGCCCTTATGGGCGTTCATTTCAAGTAAGCCGTCTTTAAGTTTAGGCAATAATTCGTCAATATTAATACCTTGATTTTCAAAATATGTGATTGCTTCTTCATTGCCGTTGATACTAAAATTTGATAAATCAAAAACCTTATCATTCAATAGATTACGTTCATCTTCAAAATCTGAAATTTTAGACTTAAATGTTTTTATGTCTTTTTCATATTTATCAATTATATTTTTTGAATCTGAATATAGAAAGACTACTGCCAATAGTGCAAAAATAAACAGGTACATAAAAATTCTGTTTTTCATATTCTAAATAGTTATTTGAAGGTTGTCGTAAGCTAAATAAACGTTTTCTGGCAGTTTTTGTTGTACATCATCATGGAACCCTAAAAGATGGCTAATATGAGTTAAATAAGCCCTTTTTGGTTTTACTTTCTTGATGAAATTTAAAGCCTCTACTAAATTAAAATGAGATACATGGGGTTCTTCTCGTAGTGCATTAATAACTAAAACTTCTAAACCATGTAGCTTTTCAATTTCTGATTCTGGGACGGTTTTCATATCTGTTAAATAAGCAAACTTATTAAATCTATAACCGTAGACTTGAAGCATATTGTGCAGGCCATCAATTGGCACAACTTCTATATCACCAACAACAAAAGGGTTGCCATCTAAATAATTTTCATTAACACTTGGTGCTCCAGGATATCTATTTTCAGTTTCAAAAATATAGGGGAAAGTTCGCTCTAAAGCCAGCATCACGCGCTTGTGAGCATATATATCTATATCACCTTGTCTAAAAAAAAATGGTCTAATATCATCTAAACCCATAACATGGTCTGCATGCTCATGAGTAAAAATAATACCATCAAGTTTGTTGCAACTTACTCTAAGCATTTGCTGTCTAAAATCTGGGCCACAATCTATAACATAGCTGTAATTATCCCATTCGATTAATACCGATACTCGCAACCTTTTGTCCTTTGGATTATCACTTAAACATACAGGATGTGTACTTCCAATAATAGGAATTCCTTGAGATGTTCCTGTACCAAGAAATGTAATTTTCAATAGTGTTAAGTTTAAAACAAAAATAAACTTATTTTTTTGTTTGCTATGCTAAAACAGTACCTTTGTGTAGCTTGAAAATTCAACACAGATGAACGAAATTAAGTATAGAGCGGATAAAGAGTTTGAAAACATTCCGTCTCTAAAAGACAAGTGCCTTCGCATTAACTTAAATGCAGATATTTATGGGACCTTTGCAGAGATTGGAGCTGGACAAGAAACTGTAAGACAGTTTTTTAGAGCTGGTGGTGCTTCTGGTACTATAGCAAAAACGATGTCAGCCTATGATAAGGATTTTAGTGATGCCATTTATGGTATTGAAAATGACAAACGCTATGTAACTGAGGCTAGACTTAGAAAAATGCTTAATCATGAAATGAATCTTATTGAGCAACGTATCACTAGAGATAAACATCCAGATAAAATATTTTTTACTTACGCAAATACTGTTGCTACAATAGATTTTGCAAAAAAATATAAAGGTCATGGTTGGGTAGGAATCAAATACCAAGTAGAACCAGGTGCTGCGTACAACGAGATTGTACTTCACATAAGATTTAAAGAAAACGACGCCAGATTACAACAAGAAACATTAGGTGTTCTTGGAACTAATCTTATTTATGGAGCGTTTTATAAATACAATGAACCAAAGAAGCTACTACGTTATCTATACGATCACTTAGACAAAGACCAATTAGAAATTGATACTATTAATTTTTCTGGACCAGTTTTTGAAAACGTCGATAACCGATTAATGAGTCTACAGCTTGTTAAAAATGAAATGACTGACGCCGTAATGTTTGCGCCTGACGGAAACAATGTACTTCCAGCTCGAGTGCTTTATAAAAAGAACATTCTTACTTTAAGAGGAAGCTTTAGACCAGTTACAAAAGTAAACATGGACATGTTTGAGAAATCTTACGAGATGTTTATAAAAGAGAATAAAGTAAATAAAGAAAAAACTCAAGTTATTTTTGAAATTACACTTTCTAATCTTAGAGCTGAAGGTGAGATTGACGAGCAAGATTTTATGGATAGAGCACGTCTACTCTGCTCGTTGGGTCAGACAGTTCTGATTTCAAACTTTAAAGAATATTATCGATTGGTTGAATATTTCTCTCAATATTCTAGAGCTCGTATGGGTCTAGCAATGGGCGTTAACAACTTAGTCGATATCTTTGATGAAAAGTACTATCGCCATTTAAGTGGAGGTATTCTTGAAGCCTTTGGTAAGCTATTCTACAAAGATTTACGCGTGTATTTATATCCAATGGTAAATGAAGATGGCAGCATTACATCTAGTGAAAACCTTAAAGTTCATCCGCGTATGAAAGAGCTTTATAAATTCTTTAAATACAATGGAAAGGTTGTAGATATCAATGATTATGACCAATCTATTTTATCTATTTTCTCAAGAAAAGTATTAGCAAAAATTGCAGCTGGAGAAGATGGTTGGGAAGAGATGTTGCCTGAAGGTGTTGCTAAACTCATCAAAGAAAAGAGTCTGTTTGGATGTGAATCTGAAGAAGTGATGCACAAATAATCTGATAAAGAAGCATAAAAAAGGACGACTAATAGTCGTCCTTTTTATTTTTATAATCCTATTAAGAATCTAATATCTGATTCGTATGATCTTTTGTTTTGACTTTTAAAATCACATCTTCTAAAACACCATTCTCATCAATAACAAAAGTAGTCCTGTGAATACCGTCATATTCTCTGCCCATAAATTTCTTTGGTCCCCAAACACCAAAAGCTTCAATTACAGCTTTATCTTCATCTGCTAATAAAGGATATGGGAAACCAAACTTATTTCTAAAATTAGACTGACGCTTTTGACTATCTCCGCTAACACCTAAGATAGCATAGCCTTGAGCTTCAAAACGTGCATGATTATCACTTAAATTGCAAGCTTCTACTGTACAACCAGGCGTACTAGCCTTTGGATAAAAGAATAACACCAGTTTTTTACTCTTATAATCGCTTAGTTTTATTGTATTACCGTCTTGATCTAAGGCTTCAAAATTTGGTGCCTTATCACCTACTTTTAAATGCGTCATAATTATTAAATTTGTTTTTGTAAAAATACAATGAATGACTAAACAAGAAAAGGTAGAGTTTGTTATATCTACGTTAAAAGAATTATATCCAGAAATCCCCATTCCATTAGACCATAAAGATCCTTATACGCTTTTAATAGCCGTACTAATGTCTGCGCAAAGTACAGATGTAAGAGTTAATCAGATAACACCGCTACTTTTTAAGCGTGCTGATAATCCATATGATATGATTAAACTCACGGTTGAAGAAATACGCGAGATTATAAAACCTGTTGGACTATCGCCTATGAAAAGTAAAGGCATATATGGCTTATCGCATATTCTTATAGATAAACACAACGGCCAAGTACCAAAAACCTATGAAGATTTAGAGGCATTGCCTGCGGTTGGGCATAAAACTGCAGCTGTAGTATTATCACAAGCTTTTGGAATACCTGCTTTTCCTGTAGATACACATATTCATCGCTTAATGTATCGCTGGAACTTAACTAATGGTAAAAACGTTGTGCAAACAGAAAAAGACGCCAAACGATTATTTCCAAAGGAGCTTTGGAATGACTTACATCTTCAAATTATATGGTATGGAAGAGAATATTCTCCAGCACGAGGCTGGAATTTAGAAAAAGATATTATCACCAAAACTATTGGGAGAAAAACGGTATTAGATGATTATTATAAAAAGAAGAAGTAATTTTTCTATGGTGTCTAATTAATAGACCTCACATATATTCCAACTAAAATTTCTAAAATCTAACTTAAAAAGTGCTTAACACTGTTAATTAACATTTTAAGCATGTATTTCTACGGAAAAACCGTAAGTAATCTTCTTACAAAATTCATAATTTTAAATGAACCAAAAATCATTTATTATGAGAAAAATTTATTTGCTTAAAAAAATTGTGCTATTACTAGTACTAGGTCTCTTTTTGTATAACTGTTCCGAGGAAAATATTGAGTATGAAAGAAATTCATTAGAAGCAAAAAGCATAGAATTAGAAATGACTCCTACACTAGAAAAAATAATAGATATGGGCTTTGATTTAAAAGATATTAAAGAGACTAAAACTTCTTATATCGTAGAAGGAGATATGATGTTTCCAAAAGAAATATCTTTTTATGAAAATCTACAATTAAATTCGAGATTAAGTAATATGAGTAATTGCAGATATGGCCCAAGTATAGTCAACACAACAGATGTCGCGGGTAATTTTGATGTTAGAACTATAAGAATTCATAGCCAATTAGACCCTGTAGGGCAAATAAATGAAACACCTGTCTGGAGCCCAGCACTTAATCATGCCATTAGTCAATTAAATTCCATTTCATTATCTTCATGCTTAAGATTTGTAAACGCGCCTAGCCCCTTTGGAGCAGACATTAGGATAGTTCATGACCCGACTTTAACAAGTGGTGCATATGCACAAGCTGGAATACAATCCGGTGATAATCCATTTCCATTAATTAATATAAATAGAGATAGAACAGAAGTTTTTACTACAGCTTTAAGCAGGAGTAATACTGTACTACATGAGATAATACATTGCTTAGGGTTTAACGGTCATCAGGGTTCAAATTCTATAATGTTTCCTGACCCTGCTAGTTTAGCTTTTGATGGGCTACAAAATATTGATAGAAGTGATTTTACATGTGTTTATGATAATTGCGATGAGGTAATAGGCAACGATGCTACTATATCAGGCCCATTAGAAATATGCAGTAATAGTTTACCAGTAACTTATAATCTTAATAATGCAGATTTAATACCAAATTGGTCAGTCTCAAATTTGATATTGGTATCATCAAATAACACATCAATAACTATACGGCCTATCAATAATGGAATGTCGTCAATAGGTACGATTACTGCTCAATTCCCTGATGGCTCATCAACAACTTTCAATATAAATATTATTGGAAGTCCTACTCCTAATCCATTAGTAGGTGTTTCAGGTCCTAGTATTTTACAATATTATCAGTCAGGTCTATTTTATACGAATGAGAATAATTTTGACAATTACAATAATGTAGAATGGGTAGTTTATAGTTACAACTTCCCCAACGCTATTCAACATTTTAGCATCCAAAGTCCTGCAGGAAATAATGAATTTAATGCATTGATTGAAGTATTACCAAGTGCTCCAGTGGGAAATTATGTAGTGCAATTCAGAATTAGCAATGATTGTGGCACATATTATATAGATAAAAATCTCGAAGTTAAAGAAGGCAGACCACAGTTATTTGACTTATAAAGAGTTTAATTTTTGAGGAAATTAGTAATACTTAATCAAAAAACCCTGATTTTATTCAAATCAGGGTTTTTTAAAAACTAATTCAGAAGCGCTTCAAACTTCATATTTTTATAACAATTAACACGTAAAGCCTTTGAATAATTCAGTAGAAAATCTACTGTTTCTTTTTTTGGGTTAAGTTGAATATTTTTAGGGGTACAATTAGAGTAAATTTTTGCCATTTGCGTAATTATATGTTCATATAACATCATTAACGCAAAAAAATATACTTTATTATATCAATTCGTTAAAACAATATTATGCTGTTCTATCACCTTCCTTAAATTAATAAGTGCATAGCGCATTCTACCTAACGCAGTATTAATACTAACACCTGTGCGCTCAGAGATTTCTTTAAAACTCATATCTTGATACATACGCATCACGAGTACTTGTTTTTGATCATCTGGTAATTCTTCAATAATTCGTCTAACATCCGATTCTACCTGGTCCTTTATAATCATTTTTTCAGCATTTAAAGCTGAATCACTTAGCACAGAAAAAATACTGAATTCACCAGCATTATCAAATTTGGGCATCCTGCTGTTACGTCTAAAATGGTCAATAACCAAATTATGAGCAATACGCATTACCCAAGGTAAAAACTTGCCTTCTTCGTTATACTTCCCTCTTTTTAAAGTTCTAATAACCTTAATAAAGGTATCTTGAAAAACATCTTCAGTGATATCTCTATCAAATACTTTTGAATAAATAAAGCTGTAAATTTTTTGTTTGTGCCTGTTTATCAGTATTGATAATGCACCTTCGTCTCCGTCTATGTAGTTTTTGACCAAAACTGCGTCTTCGATAAGTTTTCTTTTCATAATAAGTACTTTAAGCAGTAAAGCCGGGGCTTTACATTTGGGGTTATAGCATTTTTCTTAAAGTAATATTATGTATACGCAGTTGTTTTTAATGTATATAATTCTCAAATAAACAAGAATCATTCCGAAAAAACAAAATTTCAACCCAAATTTTAACATTTAATCTAACATATTATGATTTTCGGCTGTAAAATAGTTGTGGTATCTTTGCAAAACTTTTAGTTAAAAATTCTATGAATAACACAATCTTAGACGTCAACCCAAAAGAAAATATCATTATAAAAGGAGCAAAACTCCACAATCTTAAGAATATTGATGTTGTTATTCCGAGAAATAAGCTAGTAGTTATTACCGGGCTGTCTGGTTCTGGTAAGTCGAGCCTGGCATTTGACACCTTGTATGCAGAAGGTCAACGCCGCTATGTAGAAAGCTTAAGTAGTTATGCGCGTCAGTTTTTAGGACGGCTCAACAAACCTATGGTAGACTACATCAAAGGCATTGCTCCAGCCATAGCTATAGAGCAAAAAGTAAATTCAACAAATCCCAGATCCACAGTTGGTACCTCAACAGAGATTTATGACTACCTAAAACTTTTATTTGCTAGAATTGGCAAAACCTACTCTCCTATTTCTGGAGATTTAGTAAAAAAACATCGTACCACAGATGTTATAGATTATATATCAAAACACAAAGAAGACACAAAACTTCTTTTGTTGTCACCTATAATTCTTGAAGAAGGCAGAACCATTGAAAACAAACTACAGACCTTGCAACAGCAAGGTTATGCCAGAATAAAAATTGGAAATGATGTTGTTAGAATTGATGATGCTTTAAAAGATAAGTTTAGTAGCAAAATGAAATTGTTTTTGGTTGTAGATCGGATTGTTTATAAAGATGATGAAGACTTTTTAAATAGATTAGCAGATGCAGTTGAAACTACATTTTTTGAAGGTGTTGGTACATGTATTATCGAATCTCTAGCTGATGGTAAACAAAAAAAGTTCAACAACAAGTTTGAGCTAGATGATATAGTTTTCTTAGAGCCAAATGCGCATTTCTTTAGTTTTAATAATCCATATGGTGCTTGTCCAAAATGTGAAGGTTATGGCGATGTTATTGGTATTGATGAAGACTTAGTAATTCCTAATACAGCATTATCTGTTTATGAAAACGCAGTGTTCCCATGGCGTGGAGAAAGCATGAGTTGGTATAGAGACCAATTAGTTAACAATTCGCATAAATTCGATTTTCCAATTCACAAACCCTTTTTCGAATTAAGTGATTCGCAAAAAGCTTTAGTTTGGGCAGGAAACGAACATTTTGAAGGCTTAGATAGCTTTTTTTTAGAATTAGAATCCAAAGCCTATAAAATTCAGAATCGCGTGATGTTATCGCGTTATCGCGGAAAAACAAAATGCAATACCTGCAAAGGTAAGCGACTACGAGAAGAAGCTAATTATGTAAAGATTGCCCAAAAAACCATAATGGACTTGGTCGATTTACCTTTGGACGAATTAGCTGCATTTTTTAAAGAATTAAAGTTAAACGAACATGATTCTAAAATTGCCAAGCGATTATTAAAGGAAATTAATACTAGGCTAGAATTCCTAGCGAATGTTGGCTTAGATTATCTGACTCTCAATAGAAAATCTAACACATTATCCGGTGGCGAAAGCCAACGTATAAATCTCGCCACATCATTAGGCAGTAGCTTAGTAGGTTCAATGTACATACTAGACGAACCTAGCATTGGTCTGCATCCAAAAGACACTGAACGATTAATCAATGTGCTAAAATCATTGAGAGATATAGGGAATACAGTCATTGTCGTTGAGCATGACGAAGACATTATGAAAGCTGCTGATGAAGTTATAGACATTGGCCCAGAAGCTGGCACTTTTGGCGGAGAAGTTGTTGCTACTGGTAATTTCAAAGATATTCTTGCTTCAGACACTTTAACTGCCAACTACCTGAACGGCAAACTTGAAATAGAAGTTCCAGAAAAACGAAGAACCTCTAAGTACAATATCGAAATCATTGGTGCTCGAGAAAACAACCTTAAAAACATTAATGTCACTTTTCCTCTAAATATGCTAACTGTCATCACAGGCGTTTCTGGAAGTGGAAAAAGTACATTGGTCAAAAAGTTATTATATCCAGCACTACAAAAGAAACTTACAGGTTTTGGAGATAAACCTGGGCAATTTACTGAGCTAAAAGGAAACTTTTCCAATATTGAAAATGTTGAGTTTGTAGACCAAAATCCCATTGGCCGTTCATCGCGTTCCAATCCTGTGACTTACATAAAAGCTTACGATGATATTAGAGCATTGTTTGCTTCTCAGAAGCTGAGTAAAATTAGAAACTACCAAGCCAAGCATTTTAGTTTTAACGTAGATGGTGGTCGTTGTGAAACTTGTAAAGGCGAAGGTGAAGTGACCATCGAGATGCAGTTCATGGCAGATGTGCATTTAACTTGTGAAACATGTAATGGGAAGCGTTTTAAAAAGGAAGTTTTAGAAGTTAATTTCGGAGGAAAAACAATTGACGACATCTTAAACATGACTATAGATAATGCAGTAGATTTTTTCACAGAATACAAGCAAGCTAAGATTGAGAAAAAATTACAACCACTCAAAGATGTTGGTTTGGGCTATGTAACATTAGGACAATCTTCTTCTACCCTTTCCGGTGGCGAAGCTCAGCGTATTAAGCTTGCGTCTTTCTTAGGAAAAGGTTCTCGAGGCAATACAACCTTATTTATTTTTGATGAACCAACGACTGGTCTTCATTTTCATGATATAAAAAAGTTATTGAAATCTTTTCAAGCGCTAATAGAAATTGGACACTCAATTATTGTAATAGAACACAATATCGATTTAATTAAATGTGCAGATTATATTATAGACTTAGGCCCAGAAGGCGGGAAAAATGGTGGTCAACTCGTTGCATTTGGTACTCCTGAAGATATAGCCAAAAACAAAAATTCAGTTACCGGTAAGTATTTAAAGGAGAAATTATAAATACCTTTCCTTAATCACATTATTATGATGGTTTTCATGACCCGTAATAATATATCCGATAGCTCTTGTAGATATTGGCGACCCACTTGCGGAGCCAATTGATGTCATGCTTTCTTTAGAAAAAGATTCAAATAAAGAGATTGTTGCATTTCTAACAACTCTATATTCGTTTAATAAGCTTTCTATAGTTCTATTTGTAGCCTTTCCAGCTTCGACATAATCATCTTGCTCAAAACCTGCCATAGCTGTCTTATCAAACCTCGCAACTCGCATGGCCCTATAAGCAAATACACGCTCCGTATCAATAATATGAAGCAATATGTCTTTTACAGTCCACTTGCCTTCAGCGTAAACATATTCTAATTTCTCCTTAGGAATGGATTTATAAAATTCTACAACAGTGCTTAAATTTTGTCTTAAGCCACTTATAACATCAGGGTTAGTAGCAAGATTAATATATGGCAAATAATACGGATTAAACTCTTCTTTTGACAATTGCATTGTATTAATTTTATAATTAAATATCGAAGATAAAAAAAGCCCTAGTAAATTTACTAAGGCTTTAACATATCGTTTTAAACAACAATTATAGTTCGTTGAATATCGTGTGCATTAAACGCTTTTTGTCGTTTATACTTTCTTCAAGGGAAATCATCGTTTCTGTTCTATATACGCCATCAATATCATCTAGTAGAAATATTATTTCTTTAGCATGCATTGTATCTTTCGCTCTAATTTTACAGAAAATATTGAACTTACCCGTAGTTATATGCGCAACTGTTACGTATGGTATCTCGTTGATACGCTCCAAAACAAATTTAGTCTGAGATGTATTCTGTAAGAATACGCCAACATAAGCAATAAAAGAATATCCTAATTTTTTATAATCTAAGGTTAAAGATGAACCTCTGATAATTCCTGCCTCTTCCATTTTTTTAACTCTAACATGTACAGTTCCAGCAGAAATCAATAGTTTTTTTGCTATATCGGTAAAAGGAATACGCGTATTATCGATAAGCATATCCAATATTTGGTGATCTATTTCGTCTAATTTAAACTTTGCCATTCTCTCTTTTGTTGAATTATATGCAAAAATAAGACAATTTTATTGATAAAAAGAAGCTAAAATTCAAAATATTTAAGATTTTATCAAGATTTTGCAATTATTTAACATTACGAAAACGATTTCGTTAGCAACTTCTAGTGGATTATTATTTTGGTCTGCTACAATAGAACCATTGGCATCAATTTCATTATGAGCAAAATAGTTATCCATTTTGGCTATTTTCTCTACATATGGTACAAATTTTACAACTCCATCAATTAAAATTTCTTTAAACTGAATCGCTACATCTATTGTCTCGTTATTACCTTGAGTCAAAATTGTATTTCTTATGATAACATCAAAGAAATTCTTTTCATTCTCAGGTATACTAAAGTATGCTTTATGATTATTAATATCTACGCCATTAGAAATTGCTTTTAAACCATAGAACAAGGCCTTAAAGATGAATTGTCTAGTAACTTCGCGATTATAATCATCTTGATAATGTCCGGCTTCATAAAGAATAGTTGGCACACCCAATGACTGAAATGTATCACCGACACAGTTGATATTAAAACCATCATCGTAACGCCCAATAGCATTTGGTAAATCTGCCTTAAGATTATTGTTAATCGAAGCTATAATAGCCATAATCTTTTTACGAGTATCAGTCACAGTTCTGTCTTTATCTTCAGCGGGTGATAAAAATGACAATGTTGCTGAATTACCACTTGCTCCAACACCAAAAATAGTCCGTTGACCATGCAGATTAAAGCAATAATCAGGTTGGAAATTATCAAAACATTGACGCAGTACCCTGCTTTCGGACTGCGATAAGTCCTGCGCATCTCTATTTAAATCTACCTCATTGGCATTAACTCTTGTATATTCTTCTGCGCCATCGGGATTTAAAATTGGTATAATTTGAAGTGTGCATTCTGAAAGAATTTGAGAAAACTCACCTTTAGAAAAAGCATTTAACAAGTCAAAAAGCGCTTTAGTAGTCGTTGACTCGTTACCATGCATTTGAGACCATAGCAAAATTTTGGTAGAACCTTTACCTACTTTTACAGAATAGATTGGTCTTTCTTCTTCTGAAAAACCGATAGTAGAAACATCAAAAAACTGTTCTATATTTTTTAGAACAAGTTCAATTTTTTGGTTCGTAATGTAACGTCCAAAAAGTAATTTTTCTTGGTAAGAATCATATAACTCTGTTAATCTATTTGGTGTCATTTAAAAAGTTTAAAACACAAAGGTATACATTTGTAAATTTACATTTGTAAACACTTATGTTATCGCGATTTGTTACAATACTATACATATTGTTACATTTCTATCACAACAATGCTTATAATAATTACATAATCTATATTGATTTCAATTATTGTATTATATATTATTTATTTTCAGGTTATTATAATCATTCATATAAAGTTGTAATTCATTATATTTTATATTAATTAAAAAGAATATTGATTCTTATAACAACAAATGTTACATTTGTAACGTATATAATTGCAGAATGCAGTTTACAATGATAAACACTATAGATTTTACTGAACGTTTAAAAAAAGTCATCACTTTTTACGAAGAAACTGCATCTAGTTTTTCTGAAAAAATTGGCGTACAACGTTCTAGTATTTCTCATATACTTTCTGGTAGAAATAAGCCAAGTTTAGATTTTGTGATGAAGGTACTTCACTCCTATCCTGAAGTAGATTTATATTGGCTGATGAATGGAAAAGGAAAATTCCCTTCTACTCCAAAAACTAAACCTTTAAAATTTTCAGAATCAAATCCTGAGCCTTTAGCTCAAATTCCAAATATGAAGACTACTTCAAATTCTTCAGAAGTTGATAAGATTATTATTTTTTACAAAGATGGAAGTTTTAAGAGCTATGAAAATTAAGCAGCTGTAAATTCTTATTTTTGTGCAAACTTTCTATTTATTGATGAAAAAACTTCTTCTCCTTACTTTCTGCGTCGTTTTAACGAGTTGTTATACTATAGAACGAAATTGCCAAGATTATCGTACTGGCGACTTTAAATTCACGTTTTTAGTTGACGACGAAGAAAAAACAGGAACTTTCAAACGTACTGAAGACTACAGTATTGATTATTTTGAAGGAAAAATAGATTCTTCTTCCATTAGATGGATAAATGATTGCGAATTTATTTTAAAGAAGCTAAATCCAAAAAACGCATCTGAGGATGATGCTATACATATGAAGATTTTATCTACAACGGACACTTCATATACTTTTGAATATAAATTAGCGATAAAAAAAGCCAACCAAACAATGCGTGTAGAAAAAGGTACAGCTTATAGAATAAAATAATATGTTAGAATTTTTACTGTCCAGCGATGCCATATTCGCTTTAATCACTCTTACCTTTTTAGAGATTATTCTAGGTATTGATAATATTGTGTTTATTTCTATTGCCGCTAATAAATTACCTGAACATCAACGCAATAAAGCTACTAATATTGGGCTTATCCTCGCAATGGCGCAGCGCATTATCTTATTATTCTTTGTATCCTTTTTAGTGGGTTTAAAAGAACCTTTTTATGAGTTTGAAAATTCTTGGTTAGAACTACATCTCAGCTGGCAGGCTATTATATTATTTGCTGGTGGTTTATTTTTAATCTATAAAAGCACATCTGAAATTAGAGAGAAGGTTGAAGCACCGTCTCATGAAGAAGATAGTGTGAAAGGCAAAATTATTAGTTCATTACAACAAGCCATAGTGCAGATTTTAATAATCGATTTTATCTTCTCGGTAGACTCTATACTTACTGCAATTGGTATGACTAACGGTTTACACCCAAACTCAAATTATAGTTTGGCATTAATGATTATTGCTGTGGTTATATCTATTATTATAATGATAGGTTTTGCAAATCCAATTAGGCGTTTTATAGACACCAACCCGAGTATGCAAATTTTAGGTTTAGCTTTTTTAATTCTGATTGGCTTTATGCTAATTACTGAAGCTGCACACTTATCGCACACCCAATTCTTCGGGAACTCTGTAGGTGCAATACCAAAAGGCTATTTGTACTTTGCTATTGCATTCTCTTTATTCGTTGAGTTCTTAAATCAGAAAACGTCGAAGAAGAAGTGAAGAAGTAAATCCAACTAAAGTAGTCATACAGAACACAGACTAACACCTCGCTTTTAATACAAGATTATGAGATTTCTCGTTACACTCGAAATGACATAGAAAACATTAATTTCTTTTTAAAATAAACTTGCCTGCCCAGAATCATCTATATCTAGATTTTCTTCGGACTCATTTTTAGGCTCTGAATTATCTGCTTTGGGTTTCGGGTCCAAATCAACTTTTATTTCAGTTTCAGAAGGTTCGACAGAATCAGGAGTTGCTGTGACTTGTTCTTCATCTACAACCTCTAACTCATCTGCATGCACTTCTACAGGAGCTTCAAATGGTAATGGGTCCAAAAGATTAATTTGATTAATCTTATCCTTAGTCAATTGATTTCCTAAGGCATTTATCCCTTTTACAGAAATAAACTCTTCTAAATTCACTTCCATATTTGGCTTACGATCTTTACCACGTTCTTTGGTAAACTCCACATCAGCCATTGGGCGCCAATCGGTTGATACAATTTCTAATTGCGAATTGGCATGTTCAGAAATGAATGATTCTTCTTTACCTTCTTGCTCTATAAGGAAACGTTTGACGTAATAACGCTCTTTATCGCCATCGTAATAAATTACAGAAATTGGTTTTTTAGGAATCCATTTCTCCAATACAATCATATCACTGTCAAAATGAGTAGTTAATTCAGGAATTATTGTTTTCACCACTCCTTTTTGGTTAATCACTAATAAGCGGTCTTCTCCTCTAAACTCACCAACTAGCTCGCCACGGTCATCGACATTAAGTCGTTGTACCGTCTCATCAAACCATATTTTACGTGGTTTTAAGGTCGAAACACCTTTCTCTTTAAGCTCAACACGCTTAATAGAATATTTGGTTACTGTATTACCCTTAGACGTGCGACCTTTTATAAGAATTTCTGAAAAGTCCAAATCCCACTTCAGCTTTTTAATACTTCCCACTTGACGTAATGATATTGAAACAACCTCAGCTTCACCATTTGGATTCGCAGAAAAATACCAAAGTTTTGAACTTTTATTTCCGTTGGTTAAATCATACTCTTTATCACGCGTCATTGCAGTAACCGCAAAACGTTTTACGTATGATGGTCCTTTACTTCCATCTCGGTAAATTAAATTGTAAATGGTGCGTTTGTCTTTCTTTTTAAAGACCGCCACATGAATGATACCTTTACCTATAAACGTTTTTGACCCTACTTTAGTGACCATCATTTTACCGTCATTAGTAAACGCTATAATATCATCGATATCACTACAGTCGCAAACATACTCATCGCGACGCAAAGATGTGCCAATAAAACCTTCTTCTCTATTAACGTAAAGTTTAGTGTTACGAATAACTACTTTAGTTGCATCTACATCATCAAATATTCTGATTTCAGTTTTGCGCTCTTTACCTTGGCCGTACTCTTTTTTTAAACGCTCAAAATAAGCAATTGCATAATCAATTAGATTAGCTAAGTGATGTTTTACTTCTGCAATTTGTTCTTCTAAAGCATCTATCTTCTGTTGCGCTTTATCAATATCGAATTTTGAAATTCTTTTAATTCGGATTTCTGTTAAACGCGTAATATCTTCTACTGTAATCTTACGTTTTAAATGCTTAATATGTGGTTTTAATCCTTTATCGATAGCATTGATAACACCATTCCAAGTTTCTTCTTCCTCAATATCGCGATAGATACGATTTTCAATAAAAATGCGCTCTAAAGATGCAAAATGCCATTGTTCTTCTAACTCTCCGAGTTTAATTTCTAATTCAGATTTTAAAAGCTGTACTGTATTATCAGTCGAACGACGTAACATTTCAGAAACACCGATAAATAAAGGCTTATTGTCTTCGATAACACAACCTAATGGCGAAATCGATGTTTCGCAGTTGGTAAATGCATATAATGCATCAATAGTTTTGTCTGGAGAAATTCCTGAAGGTAAGTGCACTAAGATTTCAACCTCAGCAGCTGTATTATCTTCAATCTTTTTTATTTTAATTTTTCCTTTATCATTCGCTTTTAAGATAGAATCGATAAGTGATTGTGTCGTCGTACTAAAAGGTATTTCGGTAATAACTAGCGTATTTTTACTATGCTGCGATATTTTTGCTCGCACTCTAACTTTACCGCCACGATTACCGTCATTATAGTTTGTGAAATCTGCAATACCAGCCGTTGGGAAATCTGGTAAAATTGTAAAGCGTTTGCCTTTTAGATGTTTTATGGATGCATCTATTAATTCAATAAAATTATGCGGTAATATTTTTGTAGACAAACCTACAGCGATGCCTTCGCCGCCTTGCGCTAGCAACAACGGAAACATTACCGGAAGGTTGATTGGCTCTTTACGACGACCATCATAAGATTGTTGCCATTCGGTAATTTTTGGATTGTAAACAACATCTAAGCCAAACTTAGAAATTCGAGCTTCGATATAACGAGAAGCGGCGGCCCTATCGCCAGTCAATATATTTCCCCAGTTTCCTTGTGTGTCTATCAGTAAATCTTTCTGACCTATTTGCACCATGGCGTCAGCAATACTTGCATCACCGTGAGGGTGATACTGCATCGTATGCCCAACAATATTAGCCACTTTATTGTAGCGCCCATCATCCAAATCTTTCATAGAATGCATGATACGACGTTGCACAGGCTTAAAACCATCTTCTATTGCAGGCACAGCTCGCTCTAGGATAACGTAAGACGCATAATCCAAAAACCAATCTTTGTACATGCCTGTAACTTTGGTTATGGTTTCTTGGGGCTCTAAATTATCTTCGTTATTTATGTTTTCTAATTCTTCGTGTTCTTCGCTCATATTATCTCATTACTGTCTCAGCAGAAATTTTATTCTTCAACAACATCTAATTCAACCTTCAAGTTATTTATAATAAACTCTTGACGGGTCGGTGTATTTTTACCCATATAAAAAGATAGCAACTCTTCAATAGACATATCTTTATCTAACATTACTGGATCTAATCGTATATCTGCACCAATGAAATGCTTAAACTCATCCGGCGAAATCTCACCCAAACCTTTAAATCGTGTAATTTCTGGTTTTGGTTTTAATTTATCAATCGCATTTCGACGTTCTTCTTCTGAGTAGCAATAAATGGTTTCTTTCTTATTTCTTACTCTAAACAATGGTGTTTGCAGAATGTATAAATGTCCTTCTTTTATAACCTCTGGGAAAAACTGTAAGAAGAATGTAATCAACAACAAACGGATATGCATACCATCGACATCTGCATCTGTTGCTATAACTATATTGTTGTAACGCAAGTCTTCTAATGATTCTTCAATATTTAAAGCAGCTTGTAGAAGGTTAAATTCTTCATTTTCATATACAATTTTTTTGCTTAAACCGTAAGAATTTAGAGGCTTTCCTTTTAAGCTGAAAACCGCCTGTGTATTAACATCACGCGACTTTGTAATACTACCAGATGCGGAATCTCCCTCAGTAATAAACAATGTAGATTCTAAACTTCGTTCGTTTTTAGTATCACCAAAATGTACACGGCAATCGCGCAATTTCTTATTATGAAGACTTGCTTTTTTTGCTCTGTCTTTAGCTAACTTACGTATACCTGACAACTCTTTACGCTCGCGTTCTGCTTGAAGAATCTTACGCTGAATCTTTTCTGCAGTATCAGGGTTCTTATGCAAATAATTATCAAAATAAGTCTTTACAAAATCATTAATATAAGTTCTTACTGTTGGCAAACCGCCACCCATATCTGTAGAACCTAATTTTGTTTTGGTCTGACTCTCAAAAACAGGCTCCATTACTTTTATGGCAATTGCCGAAACTACTGACTTTCTAATATCTGAAGCATCATAATTTTTACCATAAAATTCTCTTACGGTTTTTACTAATGACTCTCTGAAAGCCGCTAAATGTGTCCCACCTTGGGTGGTGTTTTGACCGTTTACAAAAGAATGGTATTCTTCGCTATACTGCGTTTTGCTATGTGTAATCGCTATCTCAATATCATCACCTCGTAAATGAACTATTGGATATAGTAAATCTGATTCACTGATGTTCTCTGATAGTAAATCTTTAAGACCATTTTCAGAAAAATATTTTTCGCTATTAAAAACTATAGTTAATCCTGGATTAAGATACACGTAGTTCTTCAGCATTTTCACCACATACTCACTGCGGTATTTAAACTTCTTAAAAATAGAATCATCAGGAATAAATGAGACCTTGGTTCCTTTTCGTCTTGATGTATCGTCTAATAATTCTTGATTGGTAAGGTTTCCTTGTTCAAATTCTGCTGAAGCTGATTTACCATCTCTTGTAGATTCTACACGAAAATAGTTAGACAAGGCATTTACTGCTTTAGTACCAACTCCATTTAAGCCAACAGATTTTTTAAAGGCTTTAGAATCGTACTTACCACCAGTATTCATCTTAGATACGACATCTACAACTTTACCTAACGGAATACCACGGCCATAATCTCTCACAATTACTTTTTCACCTTGAATAGATATTTCAATGGTCTTACCTGCACCCATGACAAACTCATCAATAGAGTTGTCTAAAACTTCTTTTAAAAGAATGTATATACCATCATCTGGAGACGAACCATCACCCAACTTACCGATATACATACCTGGACGCATGCGGATATGCTCTTTCCAATCGAGCGAGCGTATATTATCTTCGGTATATTTAGTCTCTTGCGCCATAAAATCAGTAAACTTTGATGAGAGGTTAAATATAGTATTATGGCTTAAAAAATGAAATACGAATTTTGGAAAGTAATTAACAATAAAAAGCCAATGTTGTTGAGAACATTGGCTTTTATGGATTGGTTATGAAATTGATTGATGAAATTCTTTCTATTTATATCTTAATTGGTTGTAAACCGTATACTTCTCTTCGCTTATTTACATCTTCTGGCTCTGATAATTTATATAAAGTACCGTCAAGATTGTATTGAGTACCATACAATTGAGGCAAATCTTTAACTAATTGAATACGATCATATAAATATGCATAATATGTAGCGTCTAAATCTAAGTTTCTAATAGCTTTCTGTACGAAAGGCAATCCATATTCCATAAGCTCTAAATTAGAGTGTTGAATTACAAGAAACACTGCTGATTCATTCTCATAGCCAACTATAGACCTGCCTGGATATCCATGTTTATCAAGAATCTGCTTTATAGTTTTACTATTCTCTTCGTCTAAATCTAATTGTTTTTGCCAAGAGCCATCTGCCTTTAATTCATCTAAAGTACTGCTAATAAGAAGTTTTCTGTATCGCTGATCTTTGGTTTTGAATTCCTTAACTAATTCTACCATTTCTGAATTATATGAAGAATACACTTTTGCACAAATTGAGTCTAAAAATGGCTTCTCATTCTTATACATTTTCCACATATACCTATATTCTTTTCCTCGTAACGGTAAAACATCATGATATCTGTACACTGTATAATGTGGCGAATATTTAAACGAATCCTCAAAAACTGAAAGCAACTCTTCTGATTCGTTGGTTTGCATTTTTGCATAAATTAAAAACCGATTAAAATACTCCATAACTCTAACTCGTCTGCTCGTGTTAGGGTTCTTAATCACAGTTTCTGTTCTCGGCAAATCATTAACCCAAACTTTCCAATAATTTAAAGGATATATATCTTTTTGTTTAGGCTCACTTATTTCTGTAAATACAATCTCTCTAGTTTGACTAAAACAAAAGCAACTAAAACATAGAAATAGAATAAAATATCGCATTGTAGATAATTATTGATAGTCCAAATATATCATCTGTTTACAAGCAAGTGAGTTAATAAGCGTTAACGTGTGTTAACCAAATTTGGCATCAAAAATTCTTCAGTGTAAAACCAAAGGTTAAAAATTGGTCTTCCTCTTCTTGGTCTTCAATAACAATGCTTTCGAAAGTACGGAGATAGTTAATTTTAAAATTCAAGAACTTCCAAATTGGGAACTCAGCAGAAAGGTCTGCCTGCCATCTATAATTATCACTTTGTTCTAGAGATGGTTGAATATAACTCTCATGTTTTAGAATCACTTTTTTCTTAAACAACTCATATTTACCACTAAGCCAAATGGTGCCTCTAAAAGTATTTATAGAACTATTACCATTGAACTGTGTTTTGTTAAATACACTTCGCTTAAAGTCTGTGTCTTCATATTCAAGTGTCAATGACGCCTTTAACCAATTCTTTTTTCCTTGTATTATTTGATATGTTCCTCCAGCTCCTACTAAATAACGTCTATCAATTTCTCTTCTAAAGTTGGTACTTATAAACCCAAGTACTTGCGGGTAAAAACGCTTTTCTGGGTTGAAATACAAGAAGTTAAGGCTTAAAAAATCAGAATCTGCCTTCTCTTTGTCAAAAGCTTGATATACATAAGAATTAGTGTTTTTAAACACCCACTTTTTCCAAGGACGTATACTAAAATCTGTACGACCTCTAAGAATTAAAGTCTCCACATTACCTGATTGCCATATACCTGTAAATGATAAACTAGCTTTTACATCAAGAGAATCACTCTCATTAATCTGAGCTGAAAGATATATGGGGAAAACTAAAAAATAGAAAAGATATTTTTTCATAGTATTTCCATTTCAAATGTGTTTAATCAGCACACAACCCTAAACATTGAATAAAAAGTGCATCACGTCACCATCTTTTACAACATAATTCTTTCCTTCAACACGCATTTTACCAGCTTCTTTAACCTTTGCTTCACTTCCATAAGAGACATAGTCATCGTAAGCAATGACCTCAGCGCGGATAAATCCTTTTTCAAAATCTGTATGTATAACACCTGCTGCTTGAGGTCCAGTAGCACCAATATTTACGGTCCAAGCACGAACTTCTTTTACACCTGCCGTGAAGTACGTTTGTTGATTCAATAACTTATAAGCAGAACGAATTAATTTTGCAGAACCTGGTTCATCTAATCCTATATCTTGAAGAAACATTTGGCGTTCTTCATAATCATCTAGCTCATTAATATCTGCTTCTGTGCCAACAGCAAGCACTAAAACTTCAGCATTTTCGCCCTTTACAGTTTCACGCACTTTTTCTACATAAGCATTACCAGAAGTAGCGGCACCTTCATCGACATTACACACGTACATCACTGGCTTGTCTGTAATAAACTGAGATGGTTTTACATAGTCGGCATAATCTTCATCAGAAAATTCCAAAGCACGTACAGATGTTCCTGCTTCAAGGCCGTCTTTTATTTTAAGTAAAACTGCTTCTTCAGCTTGCGCTTCTTTATTACCCGTTTTTGCAGCACGCTTTACTTTATCTAGTTTCTTCTCTACAGTCTCTAAATCTTTTAACTGCAGTTCCATATCTATAGTTTCCTTATCTCTAATGGGGTCAACAGAACCATCAACATGTACAATGTTATCATTATCAAAGCAACGCAAAACATGTAAAATTGCATCAGTTTCCCTGATATTAGCTAAAAACTGATTCCCTAAACCTTCACCTTTACTTGCGCCTTTTACCAAACCTGCAATATCCACTATCTCTACCGTAGCAGGCACTACCTTTTCAGGATTTACTAATTCTTCCAATTTTGATAATCTTGGATCTGGTACGTTTACCACACCAATGTTAGGTTCAATGGTACAAAACGGAAAGTTTGCACTCTGTGCTTTGGCATTTGACAAACAATTAAATAAGGTCGATTTTCCTACGTTTGGTAATCCTACTATTCCTGCTTTCATATTCATTTCCCGCGAAGGCGGGAATCTTATTAGTTAAACATCAAATTTTGCGAGTGCAAATATAGCGGTTTGATTTATAAATGAAAGCTATATTTGACTACATAATTCTTTTGAAATATAATCAGTATTTTAGCTAATATTATCATTCTCTAAATAATTGTTTCATTTATTTCATGCTGCTTTGAAACGAAAACTAAAAATATCTTTATTTAGCACTTTCATTTGCGCAAGTTTTATTGCTTACAGTCAGGATTTTATTGCAGATATAACAACGCCATGTAATGAACAAGAGGTGAACTTTACAAGTTTAGTCACTGATGCAGTGGCTTGGAATTGGGATTTTGGTGACGGTACAACTTCAACATTAGAAAATCCAACTCATTCTTATACATATAATTTTGGATTTATAAATGATTTTACAGTTTCCCTTACAGTTACCAAATCTGACAATTCTCAAGAAATAATTACAAAAACCGACTATATTAGTGTTCTTGCACCTAGAGCAGATTTTAATTCTTCGCCTCTAGTTGGATGCTCCACGCCTCACGTTGTTATTTTTAACGATAATTCTTTTCTTGCAGATAGTTGGTTTTGGGATTTTGGTGATGGTTCTACATCCACGCTACAAAACCCTGTTTATTCCTATTTGTTTGGCGGAAATTATGTTGTAAGCCTTACCGTTTTTGATAACAATACGGGATGTGGATCCACAACAACTCAACTAATTCAAGTTACTGTACCGTTTCCAAGCTATACATCAGATGTGCAATCGGGTCAAGTACCCTTGACTACTAATTTTACGGACACATCTTTAGTCAGTGGTCTTCAAAGTATTACAGATTGGAGTTGGGATTTTGGTGATGGTAATACATCGACAGCACAAAATCCAACTCATACATACATAAATTCTGGAAGTTACGATGTAAACCTTACCATAACTTTAGAAAATGGTTGTACCGATAACATAACAATGATAGATTATATTCTGGTAGGTACACTTGGTATAGATCAGAATGAAGTTTCAATATTTAAAATTTACCCAAACCCTGTAGGGAAAATGCTTTATATAGATAAGCTTAATAAGATTGAAAATATATCTATTTATTCAATTTCAGGTCAAGAGCTTTTAACTACAAAGGTTTCTCAAAGTAATAACAGTATAGATGTATCTTCATTATCTAGTGGACTCCACTTTTTAAAGTTTAAGAATCAAACATTAAAATTTATAAAAAAATAGAAATAATGTTTACTAAACAAAAATACCGCCTCACTCACTCTAAGTAAGTTTTTACTCATTATTAGTTTTTGATTTGACCTTATGCATATAGTTTAGCATAAAATTCATCAAATCAAAATATTATGAAAATTAAAATTCTAGTTTTTAGCTTAATACTACTAAGCTGTAAAAATGATGTGAAAGCATCTAACAATAAAGACGTATCCGTTTTAATTGAAACACCTAGTGTGCATCCTACAAAAAATGCTGAAATTGTGTTCTGCCTTGATGCTACCGGAAGTATGGGCGGACTTATTGGTACTGCCAAAGAAAAAATCTGGGACATCGTCAGTGAATTGGCTCAAGATGGTGATATAGATACTCTAAAAATGGGTATGGTATTTTACCGTGACCTAGGCGATAGCTTTGTAACCAAACAGATTGCAATGACCACAGATCTGGACGAAGCGTATACGGAACTTTTAAAAATTACAGCCGCTGGTGGTGGCGATTCTCCTGAAAGTGTTAATCAAGGTTTGCATGAAGCCATTACACAAATGCAATGGTCAAAAGACAAAAACACATACAGAACCATTTTCGTCGTTGGTGATTGTCCGCCACACATGGATTATCAAGATGACGTAAAATATACGGAGAGTTGTAAACTGGCTGCGAAAAAAGGTATCACTATAAATACCATAAAATTGGGGAACGCTTGCTTAGATGCCATCCCACATTTCAGAAACATGGCCTCTTGCACTAATGGCGAATTTTTAAGACTGGACCAAAACGCCCAAGATATTGTTATTGCAACACCTTACGATTTTGAAATTAACAAGCTATCCAAAAACATTGACGATACACGCATGTACTATGGTTCATTAGAAGAGCGTGAGTATAACTACGATAAAAAAGCAAAATCTATGGCGGTATACGATACTGGCTCAAGTACTGCAAACAGCTCTCGCGTAGCCTACAAACAGAGCAAAGCTGGACAAAAAGTAGCTTATGGCTCTCAGGAAATTATTAATGATTATGATAATGGTAAACTAGAGTTAGATGAGCTTAAAGACGATAAACTTCCTAAAGAATTAAAGGGGAAATCATTAGCTGAAAAAGAACGTCTTATAAAAGAGCTATCTAACAAACGTAAAGCAGATAACAACAAGCTCAAAGAGCTCTTAAAACAAAAACGTGAGTTTATAGCAAAAAAGGCTTCTGAAAGTAATGGTAAACTATCCTTTAGTAAAGAAGTATTAAAGGTGATGAAGAAACAAGCGAATAAGAAAACACTTTAAAAAGACATTTTTATGATAGTAAAAACTATCCATAAAAATACCAAAGCAAGAATAATAACCAAAGTACAGCCTATAGTTTTCCATGGTCCATTATAACCTTCATCTTGTTTATTCATAAAAGCAATTTATAAATAAGATCCCAAACACAACTGTTTGGGGTTTTTCTATTACGCTTATCGTGGAGATAAATTCAGTTTTAATTGAGTTTATCGATTGATAAGCGAAGTTATATTTTTATTATTTAAAAGTCAATACGTATAAATACGTAGAAAAACAAAAAATCCCGAGTTTTCACTCAGGATTTCTATATTTTATTCCAAATGGCGATTATCGCCTAGCCATCAGGGTGCATAAACTTCTGCTTTGCTAGCAACTGTTCTTCGGTTTCAACAATGTTTTCATCTGGTACACAGCAATCTACTGGGCAAACCTCTGCACATTGCGGTGTTTCATGGAAGCCCATACATTCTGTACACTTATCTGGCGCAATGTAGTAAACCTCGTCACTTATTGGTTCCTGGGTTTCGTCTGCATCAACCTCTTTACCATCTGGTAGCACAATCTTACCTGTAAGACTTGTACCGTCTTTATAGCGCCAATCGTCTGCTCCTTCATAAATCGCTGTATTTGGGCATTCTGGCTCGCAGGCACCACAATTAATACATTCGTCTGTGATTATAATTGCCATAGTGTTTTAATTTTTTAATCTGGGGTTTCTCATTTTCATTTGGTCAGATTGAATTCGCAAATCATATTCATTTATCAAAATCAAATCTTTTCTTGCTCATTTCGTTTCCGTAATTTTGCAGTTGCAAAAATAAAGCCAAAACAGATTATTACCAAACCTTATATGGAATTACAACAAAGAGTTAACGCTTTTGTAAAATTAGGCCATTTTTTAAGTCAGTTTACTAACGCTCCAAAAGATGCAAATATTGACACTGCTTTTATTGATGGTTTTAAGCATCAACTAAAGTTAGCTCAAGAAAATAATGGTTGGTTTTCTAAGAATAATCTAGATTTTGCCTTAAAATCTTGGACAGAGGCACTAACTGAAGCTAATCTAGAGCAATGGACTACTAATTATAATTTTGAAGCTATTGACCCAGAAACCATTGCCATAATCATGGCTGGGAATATTCCGTTAGTTGGGTTTCATGATTTTTTGAGTGTTTTAATTAGTGGGCACCATGTTATTGTCAAGCAATCCTCAAACGACAAGCATTTGCTTCCTTATTTAGCTAAGTATCTTGAATATTTAGAACCTGAGTTTAAAGGGAGAATAAAATTCACTGAAGATAAATTAGAAGGATATGATGCTGTCATCGCCACAGGAAGTAACAATACAGCACGTTATTTTGAATACTATTTTAAAGATAACCCATCTATAATACGTAAGAACAGAAACTCAGTAGCTATTTTAACTGGTCAAGAAACTCATGAGCAGCTAGAATCGCTATCAGATGACATTTTTAGATACTACGGATTAGGTTGCCGAAATGTGTCAAAATTATACGTCCCAGAAGATTACAATTTTGATGACTTTTTTAAAGCAGTTTTCAAATGGAAAGATATCATTAACGAAAGTAAGTACGCTAATAACTACGATTATAATAAGGCCGTATACATTATGAGCGAATTTGATATGCTGGAGAATGGTTTCTTGATGATTAAGGAAGACCAAAGTTTTGGTTCTCCAATAGCAACAATCTTTTACGAGAAGTATAAAAATCTATCTACTTTAAAGCAACATTTAGAGTCCGAAAAAGAGAATATTCAGTGTATCGTGGCGAGTGAATTTGCTGCAGAAGAAATACCTTTTGGGCAAACACAAGAACCCAAATTATGGGATTATGCAGATAATATAGATACTGTTGATTTCTTGTTGAAATTATAGCCTAAAAATTATCATTTTCTTAATGATAATTTCTCATATAATCGCCACCTTTGTAACGGTCAAAAAATAAAACCATGATTAAAAAACACAACTTTAGCGCAGGCCCTTGCGTATTGCCAAAGTCAGTAATACAAAAAGCATCAGAAGCACTTTTAGACTTTGATAATGGCTTATCTTTAATAGAAATTTCGCATCGTAGTAAACCATTTGTAGATGTTATGGAACAAGCACGTTCTCTAGCATTAGAGCTTCTTGGATTAGAAGGTAAAGGTTACAAAGCGTTGTTTCTTCAAGGTGGAGCAAGTTCACAGTTTTTAATGGTGGCTCTTAACCTTTTAGAAAAAAGAGCAGGTTACTTAAATACTGGGACGTGGTCTGATAAAGCCATCAAAGAAGCAAAAATATACGATGATATCTACGAAGTAGGTTCGTCTAAATCTGCAGGTTTTAATTACATCCCAAAAGGGTATGATATTCCTGAAGACTACGATTATTTTCACTGTACATCTAACAATACCATTTTTGGTACTCAGATGAAGAAATTCCCTAACTCTCCTATCCCAATGGTTTGTGATATGAGCAGTGATATTTTTTCGAGAACATTAGATTTTTCAAAATTTGATTTAATCTATGCTGGCGCACAAAAGAATATGGGACCAGCTGGTACAACTTTGGTTGTGGTTAAAGAAGATATTTTAGGTAAAGTATCACGTAAAATTCCATCTATGATGGATTATAAAGTACACATTAGCAAAGGCAGTATGTTTAACACACCGCCTGTATTTGCAGTTTATACATCTATGTTAACTATGCAATGGTTAAAAGATTTAGGTGGCATTAAAGCTATTGAAGAGGAAAATGAAAAGAAAGCACGTTTGATGTATTCTGAAATTGATTTGAATCCATTATTTAAAGGCTATTCTGTAAAAGAAGACCGTTCTTATATGAATGCAACCTTTACCTTAGAAAATGAAAACCTTAAAGAAACTTTTGATGCTATGATAAAAGAAGCTGGCATTAATGGTCTTAATGGACATAGAAGTGTTGGTGGTTACAGAGCCTCAATGTATAATGCACTTACTTTAGATAGTGTGAAAGTACTTGTCGAGGTTATGAGTGAATTAGAAAGTAAAGCTTAACAAAATTAAAAAGAGAATGAAAGTATTAGCAAACGATGGTGTTTCTCAAAGCGGAATAGACGCTTTAGAAGCTGCTGGTTTTGACGTATTAACAACAACTGTTGCTCAGGAACAATTAGAAAATTATATCAACAATAATGATATTTCAGTATTATTGGTAAGAAGTGCGACCACAGTACGCAAAAATATTATTGACAACTGCCCTAGCCTAAAAGTTATTGGTCGTGGTGGTGTTGGTATGGATAATATTGACGTAGAATATGCCCGCAGCAAAGGACTTCATGTGATTAATACACCTGCAGCATCATCTCATTCTGTTGCAGAATTGGTGTTTGGTCACTTTTATGGTCTTGCTCGCTTTTTGCATAACTCTAACCGTGATATGCCATTAGAAGGTGATTCTAAATTCAAAGCATTAAAGAAGTCTTATGCTAAAGGTACTGAACTTAAAGGAAAAACTTTAGGCGTTTTAGGTTTTGGGCGTATAGGTCAAGCGACTGCAAAAGTTGCTATAGGTGCAGGAATGAAGGTTGTTGCTTTTGACCCATTTATGGAAGCAGCAGATTTGGAGTTAGAGTTTTTTGATGGTCAAAAAGTAAACTTCAATATAAAAACAGTATCAAAAGAAGCCGTTTTAAAACAAGCCGATTTCTTAACGCTACATGTACCTGCTCAAAAAGACTATGTCATTGATGAGGCTGAATTTAAACAAATGAAAGATGGGGTTATCATTGCTAACGCTGCTCGAGGTGGTGTTATTAATGAAGTCGCTTTAGTCAAAGCTATTGAAAGCGGCAAGGTTGCAAGAGCAGCTTTAGATGTTTTTGAAAAAGAGCCTCAGCCAGAAATCCAATTACTTATGAATCCAGCATTGTCGCTAACACCTCACACTGGTGCAGCAACAAATGAAGCTCAAGATAGAATTGGTACAGAATTAGCTTCGCAAATTGTAAGCATTCTTAAATAGGAAATACTATTCATTACTCATAACTAAAGTCTCAATTTTTATTGAGACTTTTTTCGTACATTGAAAACCTATTAATTAATACTTTAAAAATTATGGCAGGTATCTTAGACTTACTCAATAGCGACTTAGGAAAAACAATAATCAGTGGTGTTTCTGGTTCAACAAACACAGATCAAGGAAAAACAAATAGCGTATTAACAATGGCATTGCCCGTGTTAATGAAAGCTATGGAGCGCAATGCTTCAACTCCAGAAGGAGCGCAAGGCTTAATGGGTGCTCTTAGTGGTAAACATGATGGAAGTATCTTAGATAATTTAGGAGGCCTCTTTGGAGGTGGTGTTAATGATGAGGTAAAAACTGATGGTTCAAAAATTTTAGGTCATATTCTTGGACAAAGACAAAATGGCGTACAACAAGTTATTGGACAAAAAGCAGGATTAGATTCTGGTTCGGTAGGAGAAATCTTAAAAGTTGCCGCACCGATTCTTATGGGCGTTTTAGGTAAACAATCGCGTCAAAACAATGTAAGCTCTCAAAGTGGTTTAGGTGATTTACTTGGAGGTTTACTCGGTGGCGCAAGTCAATCTGGACCAAGAACAAAAGAACAAGGTTTCTTAGAACAAATATTAGACGCGGACGGAGATGGAAGTGTTGTTGATGATGTAGCAGGGATGATTCTTGGTGGCGGAAGTAAGAAAAAAGGCGGGCTTGGAGGTTTACTAGGTGGTTTATTTGGTAGATAACCGTTCTTATTATTCTCTAAAATATATAAAAGCAGCTGTTAAGCTGCTTTTTTGATGCCTAATCTAGATTGCAACTTTACTGTCTAAAGTATTAGGTTAACTCATTCATGATTGTGTTAACAATTATTAATTGAGTTATTCGAAGTGTTAAATGCTAATCTAAACCTTTAAACAAATTCAATATTTTATACTTTTATATTATGAAAAAATTACTGTCATTTCTAACACTTATTTTATTATTAGCGAGTTGCAAATCTGTAGATAGTCCAAAACCAGTTAGTAACGAGCGTGAAGAGAGCCTTGTTGCCAACGATACTGTTGTTATAGATAGTGAAGAAAATTCATACGAAATTATTGTTATTGAGCCAGGATTTAATGGATGGCTAGCCAGTACAGCAAGACCAAGACATTATTATTCTCAAAATTTTATGGAATCTCGTAATAGAATATACGTTAACAATTGGAATATTCGTGTTAATCAACCTTTACAGTTTGATGCTAGTCTATACGATATGAGAATAGATTATAATAACAGAGAAGATTATGGTTATGAAATTAACTATAAGCTTTATAACTACTTTATATATTTTCAATTAAAATATAAACAAAAACTTGGCCCATTTACTCCCAGAATTTAATGTAAATTTGCAGCGTTTAATACGCTATGGAAAAATTTAAAAAACGTTGGGAAATATCCCAGAACTGGCAATTATTGTTCCCACTTATAGGAGTTATTGCTTTAGGTTATACATCTTATAAAATATCAAATGCTGTAATTGGTGAGTTTGGAATAATCGCTTCAATTTTACTAGCTATAGCATTATTTTTTGTATTACTAAAATTTATATTATTTCTATTCAAGAAATTAGAAAATAAATGGATTTTAGACGCCAAATGGGAAATGATACGTGTATTCATAGTGTTTGCCATAACAGGAAGCTCGTCTATGTTTGTTGGCAGACCAGTAATAAAGCTTTTAGGAATTACAAAAGAAAACTTAAATGTCTTTATCTATTGGATATTATTTATTATCATTGGACTCGTTTTTTATCAAATATTATTGGTATTTTTCGGCTTTCTTTTTGGACAGTTCAGGTTTTTCTGGGAATTTGAAAAGAAAATGTTGAAACGCTTTGGATTAGGAAAATTTATAAATTGAAAATAAGTATACAAAATAGTATCCATAGAATACTAGCCATTGCCTTAGTATTTGCAGTACTTATGCCTACTTTGGTGAAGTTTGCTCATGGTTTTCAAAATCATGAACATGAGGTATGCTATGACGCATCTTCGTCACATTTTCATGAGTTAGATATTGATTGTGACTTCTGTAAATTTAAACTAAATACACAGTATTCTCACGAGTTTGAATATCCTCCAACTACGCTTACAACTGAACTTTCTGTTAAAAAAATAAATTCGCAATACAATTTTATTAGCGATTACCAACAACTTCAGTTCTCACTCAGAGGACCACCCTCTCTAATCTAATTTATACCAAAATTAGCTTAATAAGCATGTTTTACGCACTATAGATACCTGAGCGTATACATTTTAATAATTATTTCTTTTACCATATTTTACTATGAGGCAAATCATTTTGCTCGTTTGTTTATTATCCACATTTTTTGCAACAGGACAAGACTGCAATTTTGTGTTTCTCGGAGAAGTTACAGACTACCATGACAAAACACCTATCATTGGAGCAACTGTATATATAAAGAATCTAGATAAATATTCTACTTCAGATAATGACGGAAAATTCAAAATTAAAAATCTATGCAAGGGACCATTAACGCTTGTTATCTCGCACATCAGTTGTGAAACAAAGACTGTAACTTATGATATAACTGGGGACACATTTAAGTCTATTGTTCTTGAACATCATATAGAAGAATTAGGTGAAGTATCAGTAAAAACCAATGGTAGCAAAACGGAGACAGTAACTGCTCAAGAAACTCTATTAAAGAATGATGTATTAAACCGATATAGTAGTCTTAGTCTAGGTGATGCTTTAAAAGAAGTGCCAGGCGTTTCTTCAATTAATACAGGAAATACTATTGTAAAACCTATGATAAATGGACTACATAGTAGCAGAATATTGATTATGAATAATGGTGTACGCCTGCAAGATCAAGAATGGGGTATTGAACATGCACCAAACGTTGATATCAACAGTGCAAACCAAATATCTGTGATTAAAGGTTCTGGTGCATTACAATATGGCGGTGATGCTGTTGGTGGTGTCATAGTAATAAAGCCAGGAAGAGTAATTAGTAAAGACACTCTTTTTGGTCGTACTATCATTGGCGGACAAACTAATAGCCGTGGTTACAATATTACTTCTACATTAAATAAAAATTATAGTTCAGGATGGTTTGCTAATATCCAAGGCTCTTACAGAAGAAATGGTGATTTTGAAGCGCCAGACTATAATTTAACTAACACAGGATTAGATTCAAAAGGCTTCTCAACTCGTTTTGGCAAAAAAACCTTTGAGTCAGGATTTGAAATATATTATAGTTACCTAGATAATGAAATTGGCATCTTACGAACTTCGCACATTGGTAATCTTTTTGATTTCAGGCGCGCTATAAATTCTGGACAACCTTTTGTGATAGATGATTTTAGCTATACTATAAATGTACCCAAACAAGACATTACGCATCACTTAGCTAAAGTCAATTATTATAAGCGCTTCCAAAATTTTGGTAAAGTTAATTTACAGTATGATTATCAAAATAATAGACGACAAGAATTTGATGTGAGAATTGGAGATCGAAGAGATATACCTGCGGTTGATTTAATATTACAAACCCATTCGGTTTTAGCAGATGTTAATTTAGATTCAAATTTAGACCGAAAAGTGAATTTTGGTATTTTAGGCCGTTATCAAAATAATTTTGCTGATCCAGATACAGGAGTAAGACGTATTATTCCTGATTATGATAAATACGATTTTGGAATATACGGTACTACTGAATGGCAACTAAATGATGATGTTATTATAGATGCAGGTTTACGCTATGACTTTAATAGAATAGATGCGAAGAAATTTTATCTTAAATCAAATTGGATAGAACGAGGTTATGATGTAGACTTTGCAGATATTATCATTGAAGAGTTTCCAACCCAATTTTTAACTAACCCAAAATTTGATTATCATAACATTTCCGCCTCTGCTGGCATAAAGTATAGTATAGATGATAATAACCAGATTATTCTAAATTATAG
>SHBX01000025.1 GCA_004211785.1 Winogradskyella sp. | reverse complement strand
TATAGATAGTTTGGTTTAAACTTATCGTTTGCTATATATAAATCTTGATACCCATCGTTATTAAAATCAAAAAAAGCGGAACAAAATGTTAGCGCTGAAGAATTTGTTAATCCAACACTATCTGTAACGTCAGAGAATGTGCCATCACAATTATTTTTAAATAAATAATTAGTTATTGTGGTTGCACCTATTCTATTTGAAAGATACACATCTAAACAACCATCATTATCTATATCTCCCCATGAAGCTCCATAGGTATATACATTGTCTAGAGGTAATCCTGCAGCAATTGTTACATCAACCAATGTGTCATTTTGATTTTCAAAAAGTCTATTCCCATCAGTATCGCTGGTAAGAAACAAATCTTTGTCACCATCATTGTCAAAATCTATCCAAGTAACACTTCGGGTTTTATAACTATAATCACCTAAAATTGGAAGCAAACTCTCTTCTACAAAAAAGGTGCCATCTAAATTCCTATAGAACCTTACAGGAATGTTTTCTCCAGAAGCTAAAGTAATATCATCATAACCGTCACCATTATAATCAACAAAGCTTACTCCTGAACCTCCAAAAACTGAAGTTCCAGTATTAGCAGTAAGACCTAATACACTTCCGTTATTCTGAAAATTAATCTGAGCCATAATAGAAAAGCTTGATATAAAAAAAAATAAGGTAAATATCAGCTGCATCGAGAAGATAGTATTCAAAGTTTAAGTAGAACTTCAAAATATGTTAAAAAAATTTATATACTTTAACATATTAACTCATTTCGTTAAAAAACACCAAATAACCGATTAAAAACATTAATAATTATTGATGCTAATAAAAAAGCCATTGCTATAAACAATGGCTTATAATCGTTAAAGAGTAAGTTTCTATTCTTCTCCGACAAAAGCATCCATAACTGCATCACTAACACCCATATTACTAAAGCCGCCATCATTATATAAGTTTTGTAATGTTACACGCTTAGTTAAATCACTAAAGAGTGTTACAGTATAATTAGCGCAATCTAATGCTGTAGCATTACCAAGAGGAGACATTTTTTCGGCATAAGAAATAAAGCCATCAAAGCCTTTTACACCTTGACCAGCTGTTGTTGGTGTAGGCGATTGAGAAATGGTATTAACTCTTACTTTTTTATCACGTCCAAAAAAGTACCCAAAACTACGTGCTATACTTTCTAAATACGCTTTGTTATCTGCCATGTCATTGTAATCAGGGAATACACGTTGCGCAGCCATATAAGTTAAGGCTACTATACTTCCCCACTCGTTCATAGCATCTGCTTTGTAAAGTGATGACATAACCTTATGAAAAGACATAGCAGAAACATCAGTTCCTTTTTGGGTCCAATCGTATTTTTGGTCTGTATATGCTCTTCCTTTTCTTACATTAACCGACATACCAATAGAGTGAAGAACAAAATCTATCTTACCGCCTAAAATCTCCATAGATTTTTCTACAAGATTTTGTAAATCTTCTTCTGAGGTTGCATCAGCAGGAATAATTTGCGAACCTGTTTTTTCTGCCAAATCATTAATCTGTCCCATTCGCATAGCTATGGGTGCATTAGTTAAAACAAACTCTCCGCCTTCTTCATGAACACGTTCGGCTGTTTTCCAAGCAATAGAATTAGGGTCTAATGCTCCAAAAATGATTCCTTTTTTTCCTTTTAATAAATTATATGACATAGTTGTTTATGTTAGTTTATCTGTGGTCTAAATAATTGCTCAAATATAGTATTAATTCAATAATTGTTTGGCGTGTGCAATCGCAGATTCTGTAATGTTTGCACCACTCAACATTTGCGCTAATTCAACAACACGTTCATCTTGCGTTAGGCGTTTCATATCTGTATGTGTAGTAATATTGCTTTCAGTTTTAAAAACTTTAAAATGCCAATTACCTTTTGATGCCACTTGAGGCAAATGCGTAATAGAAAATACTTGCATGTTCTTACTCATACGTTTCATAATATCACCCATTTTGTTTGATACTTCTCCTGAAACTCCAGTATCTATTTCATCAAACATAATGGTAGGTAGCTTAACGTAATTGGCTAAAATAGATTTTATTGCCAGCATAATACGTGATAATTCTCCTCCTGAAGCCGATTTTTTGAGTTCTGTAAATTGACCGCCTTTATTAGCCATAAACAAAAACTGCAACTCGTCTTTTCCGTTAACCAAAAACTTATCTGTCTTAGAAAATTGAATATTAAACTTAGCATTGTGCATACCCAAATGTTCCAAAATACTTTCAAGGTTTGATTTGAATTTTGGAACAATTGCTACTCTATTTTTACTAATTTTTGACGCTATGTTGTTAATTCGCTTTTCAGAAGATTCAATTTCTGATTTAATATCTACAATATCTGCATCCAAATTTTCAGATTTATTAACTTTAGTTTCAAGCTCTTCTTTTAGTTTTATTAATTCTGAAACGTTTAATACAGAGTGTTTTTGTAATAAACTATTTACAGCCTGTAATTTGTCGCTGACCGATTGAAGTTCTTTTGGGTCTGTTGACAACTGACCTTGCAGATTGTCTAACTCTGTAACAATATCATTTAACTCAATAGATGCACTCTCAATACGCTCTTCAATAGATTTGTACTGTTTTCCATAACTGGAGATATTATTAAGCTGGCGTTTTACTTCATTTATTCGGTCTATGATGCCAATTTCTTCAGACTCTAAAAGAGATTTTGAATGGCCTATAGTTTCTTGAATAGTTTCAACGTTACTTAACTGCTCGTATGTAGACTCTAACTCTTTTAATTCAATGTTTTCTAATTGTGCTTCAACTAATTCGTTTAACAAAAACAGATTGTAGTCATACTCTTTTCTAGATTCACTTAAGGAAGTTTCTAAATCTATTAATTGCTGTTTTAAGCTCTTATAACTTTTTAATTGAATAGTATATTCCTTCAACAAACTTGAATTGTTTGCTAAGGCATCTATAACCTTAAACTGAAACAAATCATTAGTAAGCTGGAGTGTTTGATGTTGCGAATGAATATCTAAAATATAACCACTTATACTAGCTAAGCTGTCTAAATTAACTGGTGTATCATTAACAAATGCTCTAGATTTCCCTGAAGGTAATATCTCTCTTCTAATTATAGTTTGTGGATCATAATCTAAATCTTCCTGGTTAAAGATTACTTCTAAATCATAATTTGCAATATCAAAAACAGCTTCTATGATACATTTTCTGGAGCTATCCTTAATTTGACTTAAGTCAGCTCTTTTACCAAGAACAAGAGATAATCCGCCTAACAAAATTGATTTACCTGCACCTGTTTCACCTGTGATAATAGAAAGTCCATTATTAAAAGAGACTTCCAACTCATCGATTAAAGCGTAATTTTTAATACGTAAAGTTGTTAACACAAATGCAAGAATTAGTAATACACAAAGCTACACTTTGTATACTATAAATTAAAATTAAGGATATAGAATAATTTAGAATTTAATCTTACTCCATTTAGAGCCGTGAATTGGTGCAACTTTGTTAAGAACATCAACAACCTTAGTAATATTTACATTTGGACCACCACTAAAAACACTGGCTACTTCATTAGCTTTAGAATCAAAAAAGACACGCATTAAAAAAGAATTGGGTCTACGTGAGTGCATTTTTTGTAAATCTATCAATGATTCAGCGATTGCAGATTTACTACTTCTAACATTTTTATGCATTAAATCTAGTCCTTCTCTATGATATTTATACATTGAGCTTCTATACTCCTTATATGTAGGAGACAGTATATTATCAATTAATGCAAAACGAGACTGCAACCCATCTTCTAGTTTCCACCCTCTTGCATTTCCTTGCTGAGAATAATTGGCAATTGTTTGTGCTTGTCTGTAATATTCATCACCGCCGTTCGGTTTAAATGTATCAGCGTCCATCCCCAATATCATATATATATGAAATGTTAGTACTGAAATTAAATTAGATTCAAATTGGTTTGGGTTAAAAACTAAGTTCTGAAATTCTAAATACTGAAATCCAAACTCTTTGTCATTAAATGTATAAACAGGCGTACTATAAGTAGAACCATAAATTGGTCTTGAAGTCTGAACTTGAAGAGAAGTAGAAAAAGCGTCATTATTGTAACTCTGTACATTAATAACCATACTACAATCTATACGTTCTTGGACTTTGAAATTTTTATCTGTCCACTGTGTATTATTTACAAACTCAGTAAGCTGACGTTCTAAAGTCTTAAAAACTTGATTATTATCATTACCCGTTTGTTGAGCAACTACAGTTACCATACAATTAAGTTCTTGAGCCATAGTTATGGCTGAAACAAAAAGAAAAAATATAAAATAGTATTTACGCATTGACTTGCTTTAAAATTTGATGCATTAAATCTTTAGCGACTTCAGCTTTAGATTTAAGTTCGTTTTCTATAACCTCATTAGATTTGGTTATAAATGTAACTTTATTTGTGGATACTCCAAAACCTGCGCCTTTATCTCTAAGAGAATTAAGTACAATTAAATCCAAATTCTTAGATTCTAATTTTCCTTTAGCATGCTCTAATTCATTGTTAGTCTCTAAAGCAAAACCTACTAAAAACTGGTGTTCTTTTTGCTGTCCGAGTGATTTAAGGATATCTTTTGTCTTCTCTAATTCAATGGTAAACGTTGAATCAGACTTTTTTATTTTCTTATCTGCAATTTCTTTTGGTCTATAATCTGCTACTGCGGCAGATAAAATGGCAATATCCATTTTTTTATAATACTTGTGGACCTCATCATACATCTCTTGAGCACTAATAACTGGGCATACTGTAACTAAACTATGGGTGATTTTTTGATGCGTTGGTCCAGAAACTAAAATTATCTCAGCGCCTAAGTTTGCAGCTGCATTAGCGATTTCGAAACCCATTTTTCCGCTGGAATGATTTCCAATAAATCTTACTGGATCTAAAGCTTCGTAGGTTGGACCTGCAGTTACTATAATTCTCTTTCCTTTTAAAGGTAATTTATTTAAAATATCCGCTTCTATAAAAGCAACGATGTCTTCTGGTTCCGCCATACGACCTTCGCCAACCAAACCACTTGCTAATTCTCCACTAGTTGCTGGTATTATTGTATTACCAAACGAGTTTAGTTTGTCAAAAGAGTTTTTAGTAGATTCATGTTTGTACATATCTAAGTCCATGGCTGGCGCAAAATACACAGGGCATTTTGCAGATAAATAGGTGGCCAGTAACAAATTATCGCTGGTGCCATTTGCCATCTTAGACATTGTATTTGCTGTTGCTGGTGCAATAACAAATATGTCAGCCCATAGACCTAAATCTACATGATTATTCCACATAGCATTATCATCATCTTCATTAGTAAAAGATGAATAAACAGGGTTTTTAGAAAGTGTAGAAAGTGTAAGTGGTGTAATAAAATCCTTAGAAGCAGGTGTCATCACAACTTTGATGTTAGCACCTGCTTTTATGAATTGTCTTACTAAGTGCGCCGTTTTATATGCAGCAATTCCTGCAGATACCCCTAGTAAGATGTTTTTGTCTTTAAGAATAGACATTTAGTTTTTATTCCTGAGTATCGTCCTCAGTATTTCTGTGATAAATCTTATCCTCCAACCACTCTTTAACTGCTAATGCATGTGGCTTAGGCAATTTTTCATAAAACTTAGAAACTTCTATTTGCTCCTTGTTTTCAAAGATTTCTTCTAAGCTATCGTTGTATGTTGCAAACTCTTCAAGTTTATCTACCAACTCTCTTCTGATGTCAGTGTTAATTTGCTCAGCACGTTTAGCTATTACAGAAATTGCTTCATAGATGTTGTCTGTAGGAGCATCTATCTCATTTCTGTTATAAGTTAACGTCGTTACTGGTGCGTCTGTCTTTTTTAAATCCATTTTTTATAATGATTAACTTTTAATCTCTTCTGTTTTCTCTTCTTCTAACTCAGCTTTCATTTTACTAGCTTCGTCTAGATATTTTGTTTCAGGATATGCTTTTAATAATGCTCTATAGTCTGCTAAAGCCGTTTTTATACGCTCTTGCTTAAGTTCTTTTATACTTAATACTGCTAAGTTATATTCTGAATTAAACCTGTAATATAATGCATCTTCCCTTAAAGATGTTCCTGGGAAGTCTAATAAAAAATTATTAAAAGATTTTATAGATGCTTTATAATCGTAGATTCTATTGTATTGTTTTGCTATCTCAAATGCTTTTTTCTCAAGCTTGTAATCTAATTCTTTAACCAATTCATTAGCTTGAGAAAGGTATTTTGAATCTGGGTAACTATTTACAAATAATTGAATTTTCTCAATGGCTTTAACTGTTTCTTCTTTCTCTTTTGAGTAGATTGGAGATTCTTCGTAATAACTTTTTACAGATAAGAATGCCGCTTCTTCTGCTTTTTCACTTTTTGGATATGAATTAACAAATTGTTCAAATCTGTATGCAGAAAGATAGTATTGCTCTTCTTCAAAAAAACACATAGCATGCATGTACATAAGTTTCTCTGCTTGAGGTTTACCTCTATACTTAGGTACAATCTGTTCAAAAAGCCTATTGGCTTTTTTAAACTTTCCAGCTTCATAAAGCTCCTCTCCTAGTTTGAATTTTAAAGCAGTATCTTCAGATTTCATTGCTTTCTGAAAATCACTACATGAGGCTAAAACCAAAACAGATAGTAAAATATAAAATGCTCTTCTCATAAATTTAAAACAGTGTGCAAAAGTATGCATAAATAACGGATTTAAAAACAAAAATTCGGTCTAAAATACAGGGTTATTTATGTCTTCAAATGACTTTACAAGAAGTTTAACGTTTACCTAGTCGTTTTAGTTCGTTATTAATAGAATTTTTTAAGCTTTCTGTAGCTTCAACTAAAGGTAATCTTACATAAGGATCACTGATACCTATGGCGTCAAGAACAGATTTTATTCCTGCTGGATTATTTTCAGCAAAAATAAGGTTAGTAATTGTTATTAAATTAAAATGAGTTTTAAAGGCTTCCTTTGCATTACCATCAATACCTTGTCTTATCATTTCTGAGAAGTCTTTGGTTAAGGCTTGCCCAATTACAGAAATAACTCCAGAGCCACCTGCAAGAGCTACAGATAATGCCAAATCATCATCTCCAGAGATAATATGAAACCCTTCAGGCTTATCTCTCAATAATTCTAAATATTGCCCTAGGTCATTACCTGCTTCTTTAACAGCAATAATATTCTCAAAATCGCGAGCCAAGCGTAATGTTGTTTCAGGCAGCATATTTTTTGATGTTCTACCTGGAACATTATACAATATAATTGGTTTGGGTGAGACTATAGAAATTGCTTTGAAATGCTGATAAATACCTTCTTGTGTTGGTTTGCTGTAATATGGTGACACAGAAAGAATCGCATCTATCTGAGATAAATCTGTAGTTTTTATCTCTTCGATAATTGCTAGTGTATTATTCCCGCCAATACCTAAAACCAAAGGCACACGCCCATTATTAACCTTTGCAATATGTGCGGTTATCTCAGTTTTTTCTTCTTTAGTTATAGTAGCGCTCTCTCCTGTTGTTCCGCTAATCACCAAATACTCAACACCGTTAGAAATATTGTGCTCTACTAACTTTGTTAAGGCATAATAATCTACAGATAAATCTTTTTTAAAAGGCGTAATTAAAGCCACACCTGTACCCACAAATTTGGTCATTATATTTTATTTAATATGGTTAAATACTTTCTTAATTCTGTTTTAAAAATCTTAAAGTCTTTTGGCTTCACGTCAATAATTAAATCATAAAGACGCTCATCTATATTAGATATACCAACTTTAAAATTTGCTTTAGACATCGCTGCAATTTGCTTTAATTCATTTTCTTCTGCTAAAAAATAACAGATTAAGACATCAAACTTAGTATCTGTGAAATTTTGCAAGTCTATATTTTTAAGTTTCCCATTCCATCCAAAGTCTTTTGGACTATAAACAGCATCCCATTGATTATGATTCTCAGGGTTTGACTTAGAAAAGGTGTAAAAATTACATTTCGAGGATAATATTCCCAAAGCATTAAAAAAAGCTTCAATTTTTTCGTAATCGCAATATTCTGAATCATTTAAAAGTACACCTACAGACTTAATCTTATCCGTACTAACTTCTGCACTACGATTAGATAGCGTTTTGTTAATATATTTTTGATTTGATTTTTCCTTAAATGCTTTTAAAATCATTTATCTTTAGCCTTTATGCAAATTTAACAAAAGTGTCTTCACTTTGTTGTTAACATATCATAAGTTATTAGATGAAAAATAGACTTTTTTTAATGTTTGTAATGGTTATTTTTATAACAGCCTGCAAACAAGACCATTCTCTCAACAAAATTGTAGGTAAAAGAAATGCCATTACAGATAGTTTAAAAACTAATCCTGAAATTGAAGCCTATATTAAACCCTATCGTGAGAGTGTCAACAATGATTTAGACAGTATAATAGCTTATGCTGCAGATACCTATTCCAAAAATGATGGTGAATTAAATACAGCTATTGGCAATTTTATGGCCGATGCGGTTTTTGAGATGTGCAATCCTGTTTTTGAAAAGAGGACTGATAAATCCATTGATATGGTCTTGCTCAATCATGGTGGTATACGGTCAATAATTTCTAAAGGAGATATTACCAGTCGCACAGCTTATGAGATTATGCCTTTTGATAATTCTGTTGTTGTTACACCAATGGATGGGCAACAAATAAAGGATATGCTATCATTTTTAGCTAATAAAAAACGTGCACATCCAATTTCAAAATTAAAATTGACACTTTCTAACGATTACTCTATTAAAGAAGCAATAATTAATGGTAATGAAATAGATTATGAAAAAACCTATTATGTTGCTACTAATGATTATCTCTATAATGGTGGCAGTAGAATGCATTTTTTAAAATCCAAGGATACTGTTTATGATTTAGATTATAAAATAAGAAACCTACTTATAGACTATTTTAAAAAAATAGACACTTTGCAACCTAGCATCGACGATAGATTCACTCACCAAAAAGACTAATTTAGATGAACCGTAGAAAATTTATACAACAGACTTCCGCAGCTAGTGCTTTAATAGGTTTAGGTGGATTAACACTTTCTACTTCAAGTGCAAAAGCAACTAAAAGAATAACCATTTTACATACCAATGATGTACACAGCCATATTGATCCATTTGGATCTAATGATGGCAGAAATGCCAATAAAGGTGGTGTTGCAAGGCGTGCTTCATTAATTGAAGCTGTTAGAAAAGAAAACCCAAATACACTATTATTGGATGCTGGTGATATATTTCAAGGCACACCCTACTTTAACTATTACGGTGGAGAATTAGAATTTAAACTCATGAGTATGCTTAAGTATGATTTAGCCACAATTGGCAATCATGATTTTGATAATGGTATTGACGGTTTATACAGCCAACTTCCTAATGCCAATTTTGATTTTGTATCTGCAAATTATGATTTTAAAAACACTGTTTTAGACACACACATAAAACCATATAAAATCTTTAATAGAGATGGTATTAAAATAGGAGTATTTGGTCTGGGCATTGAGCTCGAAGGCTTAGTTGGCAAAAAACTATACAAAGAAACTGTCTACAACTATCCTATAGAGATTGCTCAAGATATGTCTCGTATTCTTAAAGAAGAGCAGCAATGTGATTTGGTAATATGCCTATCACACTTAGGTTACTATTATAAGAATAACCCAGAAATTGTATCTGATTTGGTATTGGCAAGACAAACAAAAGATATAGATTTAATTATTGGAGGTCATACACATACGTTTTTACCAAAACCAACTATCGAAAAAAATAGTGCAGGCAAAAATGTCCTCGTTAATCAAGTGGGTTGTTATGGTCTATATGTAGGACAAGTAGATTTTTACTTAGAAGCAGGAAAGGAAAAGCAAGCTGAAGGTACTACAATTATAGTATAGTATTTAAGCTTTCATTTTAGGGTCTAAAAAATTAAAATCTGCTTGCCTTTGATGTTTAAGCCTAGATTGCAAATAATAAAACACAAAAGCTAGTACTAAAAACACCGAATAAATGGCTGCAAGATGTGTCATATCTGCTACATAATAGTATGCCAATTGAATCATTTCTGAAAAGAAAATAAACATTGACCCAATTAAAAACAACATTGATTTGTTGTCTCCTTTATCCATATAATTAATCAAGGCCACAGAAAGCAATGTCATTACTATGATATTATAAAGAAATTCTGTTATATACTCTGGAGTCTCAAGTTTGGTTTGCGCAGTTTCAGTAATTAGAGTTACGCAAAAAACTCCTAGAACAGCTAATATTATTAGTGTTACTGGGAATTGTTTTAAAATCTCCTTAAGCTTCATAGTTACCATACATCTTAAAATTAAAAACACATACGCTAACATATAAAAGAAATTACCTAAGTAATAGTCATAATTAACTGATTCTGTATAAAGTAAAATATAATTAGAGGATAATGATAAGATTTCTGAAAGCGTAAATGCAATTAGAAAATATAAGAAGTAAGGTCTTTTTTTGTTTTTAAAATCTATGCTTCTTTTATATAGATAAGTTAACAACAAAAGTAGTAGTGCACTTGCCCAATCATTGTACAAATCCACTTTTAAAACCTCTAAAATAATATATGCTATACTTAATATCACTAAGACGATTTTAAGTAACCTATTGATTATCATATCCTTTTCTTATTAATAGCTTGGACAAATATATAAAAAAAATACTATTAAACGAATAAAATTGCGTTTTATCGATAAAAAAATTAAATGAATAAGAAAAATATGACAGGTATAAGTACTTTAATTAATAAATCAAGACGTTAATTAAGCATATGTAAAAAGTCGGATTCACTAATTATAGGCACATTTAAGGTTTCAGCCTTAGTTCGTTTGCTTGGTCCCATTTTATCGCCTGCAATCAAATAACTCGTTTTCGATGATATTGAAGATGAAACTTTTCCGCCATTATCTTCAATGAGCTTTTTAAGTTCAGTACGTGATACAGACTCAAAAACACCAGATACTACAAAAATATTTCCAGATAATTTATCTGTTTGATTAGCCAACTTTTCGGCAGAAATTTCAAGTTGTACACCAAAGGATTTCAACTTTTCAATTATTGCTAGGTTTTCTGGAGATGAGAAAAACTCTACAACACTTTCAGCAATTCGCTCTCCTATCTCGTCTACACTCACTAAATCCAATATAGAAGCTACCATCAATCTATCAATAGATTTGTAATGCTTTGCTAATTTTTTAGCCACAGTTTCGCCAACATATCTAATTCCTAAAGCGAATAAAACACGCTCAAAAGCTATTTGCTTAGAAGCTTCGATACCATTTACTAAGTTCTCTGCACTTTTTTGTGCCATGCGCTCTAACGGAAGTACTTGTTCAACTCTTAACTCATATAGGTCAGAATAATCATTGATTAGACCTCCATTAACAAGCAAAGCAACAGTCTCACCACCCAAACCTTCTATATCCATTGCTTTTCTGGATATATAATGCTGAATACGACCAATAACTTGTGGCGGGCAACCATTATAATTAGGACAATAATGCTTGGCTTCGCCTTCGATACGCACTAATTCGGTTTCGCACTCAGGACATTGAGTTATATAATTGGTGACTTTTGAATTATCAGGACGCTTTGATAAGTCTACTGCTATGATTTTTGGTATAATTTCTCCGCCTTTTTCTACAAAAACCTCGTCGCCTTCACGTATATCTAATTTTTCAATTTGGTCGGCATTATGTAATGATGCGCGTTTAACAGTTGTGCCTGCCAATTGTACTGGTTCTAAATTAGCCACTGGCGTAATTGCTCCGGTCCTACCAACTTGATATGTAATTTCATTTAAGCGTGTAGACACCTGCTCTGCTTTAAACTTATAAGCCATTGCCCAACGTGGCGCTTTTGCGGTAAAGCCTAATTCATCTTGTTGAAACAGACTATTAACCTTAATAACAATACCATCTATCTCATAAGGCAAATTATGACGTTCTTCATCCCAATAGTCTACAAATTGAAGCACCCCATCAATAGAATTAACCAATTTTGCTTCTTTAGGTACTTTAAACCCCCATTCGCGAGCTTTTTGCAATCCTTCAGATTGTGTTGAAATATTTAAGTTATTTCCTTTTATACTGTATAACAAACACTGTAAAGGACGCTTGGCAACCTCCGAACTGTCCTGTAATTTCAAACTTCCTGAAGCAGTGTTCCGCGGGTTTCTGTATGGCTCTTCATCATTTGCAATACGCTCTTCATTCATTTTTAAGAATCCTTCAATAGGCAAAATGATTTCTCCTCTAATATCAAATCGATTCGGGAAATCACCTTTTAGCTGAAGTGGCACTGTATTTATCGTCTTTATATTCGCTGTAACCTCATCACCTTGAACACCATCACCTCGAGTAACTGCGCGGATGAGCTTTCCGTTTTCATAAGTAAGATTCATGGAAGCTCCATCATATTTTAATTCACAAGTGTATTGAATATCTCCATCAACTAGTTTTTTAATCCGTGTTTCCCAATCCAACAAATCATCTTTTGAATATGAATTATCTAAAGAATACATTCTAAAATCATGAACAACGGTATTAAAGTTCTTTGTAATTGTACCACCAACACGTTGACTAGGGGAATTTACATCAAAAAATTCTGGGTGCTTTTCTTCTAAAGCTTGAAGTTCTTTTAGCTTCATATCAAACTCATAATCCGAAATCGTGGTATTATCGAGTATGTAATAATTATAATTATGCTGGCGTAGCTCTTCGCGAAGCGTTTCTATGTCTTGCTGTATATTCATCAATCTTAAATCCTAAAGTCCTTCTTTATTTAACCATTTTGGAGCTGGCAATGGTTTATAGTTATTCATTTTATCAAATAAACCATCAATAGTAGAATCTACTATAACCGCATCTAAATTTTCTTGTTTTAAAAAACCGCTACTCACCATGACTTTGCATTGCTTAATTAGAGCATCGTAATATCCATTGACATTTAAAATACCTATGGGTTTTGTATGTAAGCCGAGTTGTCCCCAAGTAGTGATTTCAAAAAACTCATCCATCGTACCAAAACCTCCCGGAATAATAATAAAACCATCACTTTTATCGTACATAAGTATTTTTCTATCATGCATATTGTCAGTAACTATTAGCTCTGTTAGTTCAGTATTAACAATCTCTTTAGTCTGCAAAAATTTTGGGATAACACCTATAACATTTCCTTTTGCATCTAAGGCGCCTTGAGCAACTTTACCCATAAGACCAATTTTGGCTGCACCATAAACTAGAGTCATATTTTTAACTGCAATAGCTTTTCCTAATTGATAGGTTAACTCTAAAATACTAGAGTTATTACCTTCACTACTGCCACAAAATACGGATACACTTTTCATTTATTTCTTTATTCCTTTTAGCATTCTATCATTACCACTAAGGTCTTTCCTAAGCTCTAAATCATCAAAATTAGCATCTACTAAAAGCTGCTTGGTTTCGTTTCCAAGATACTGATTGATTTCAAAATAGAGCTGTCCATTTTGCTTCAAATTATTAACAGTAAATTCTGTAATTGCCTTGTAGAAAATTAATGGATTATCATCCTCAACAAACAAGGCTAAATGTGGCTCGTTATCTAATACATTAGGTTGAATTTCAGCTTTTTCTATGTTTCTTACATAAGGCGGATTAGAAACAATAATATCAAACTCCAAGTCCTTGAATTCTGAATCCCATGTAGCTTCATTCAAAATATCTGTTTCAATGAAAGTAATATCAACTTCATTCTGTCTTGCATTATGCTTTGCTGTTTCAAGTGCTTTCTTACTAACATCTAAAGCATATACTTTTGCGTTAGGCAAGTTTTTAGCTAGTGAAACAGGAATACATCCACTTCCTGTACCGATGTCAAGGATTTTGGTAGGTTTTGAATCTATTTCAGGATGACAAGTAATTATCCAATTTACTAACTCTTCGGTTTCTTGGCGAGGAATTAAAACATCTTCAGAAACTTTGAATTTTAATCCATAGAACTCCGTTTTTCCAAAAATGTATTGAATAGGTTTTTGCTGCTTTAATGCTTCAAGTGTGATAAAAAACTGCTCAGTTTCTGACTTGTTAATTGTAAACTCGGGTTCTAATTGTAATTGAATTCTGGCAACATCTAGGTAATGCCCTAAACATAAAAAGAAAAAACTAGCGACTTCATCTTTTCCGTAAATAGCATCTAATTCCTTGTGAAATATATCTTTTAAATCGAGTGCTTTCAATATTATAAATCTTTAAGCATCCAAACAGAACACGAATAATGACCAGTATCTCCCATTGGTTTATCGATAGACTCAAAGCCAACTTTACGATATAACTTGCGTGCGTCATCCATATAAGGCATCGTTTCTAAATAGCATTTATCAAAACCGGCATCTTTGGCATAATCCAAACATTTTTTCATCATTCTGCTACCAATGCCTTTACCTCTAGCATCTGGCATAAAATACATTTTTTGGAGCTCACAGATATTTCCCTCGTAATTATCCAAAGGTGAAATTCCTGCGCCGCCTAAAATTTCATTATCTTTTACAACAACAAAGTATATTTTCTTTGGCTTATTATAAGTTTCAAGCATACAATCCAAAGCGGTATCTTCATAAGCTGTACCAACTTTAGGCACGCCAAACTCTATTAAAACGGAACGAATTGCTTTGGCAATTTTAGGGTTGTCTTGAGGTTCTATTTCTCGAATAACAATAGTATCTTTACCCATGTTATTTTTTAATTATCTAGTATGAAATTACAAGGCATGAAGATACATAATAAAAAACTCCTTTTTGTGAAAAAACTAATGTTGATTTCAGTATTTTTTTCACTACTTCTTAACTGTACCGTTACCGAAAAACCAGAATTTATTGGTGTTGAAAATATTAAGGTCGTCGATTCTAATATTAAAACCATAACACTCAGCGCAGACGCTAACTTTACTAATCTAAATGATGTTGGTGGCACCTTGAAAACAGATGACTTGAGAGTTTATATAAATGATACTGAAGTTGCTAAATTTGAAGCCAAAAGCTTTGATGTGCCTTCGAACAAACGCTTTACAATTCCGCTTACTGTTGCCGTAGCTACAGATAGCATTATTGATAAAAAAAGTATTGGCGGACTATTAGGAAGCTTGATTTCTCAACGTCTAAAAGTACAGTACAAAGGTGAAATAGATTATAAGGTTTTGGGCTATTCATCTTCTTATGATATTGATAAAACTCAAGACATAAAGGTTAAACTCTAAGCTTGAACAAGAACGAACACTATATAAAACGCTGTTTGCAAATTGCAAAAAATGGATTGGGAACAAGCAGACCAAATCCAATGGTTGGTGCAATAGTTGTATTTGAAGGCAAAATTATAGGAGAAGGTTATACAAGTAAATACGGCGGGTCACATGCTGAAGTCAATGCCATTAGCAACGTAAAAGACAGGTCGCTATTAAAAAAATCTACACTTTACGTCACGCTAGAGCCTTGTAGTCATCATGGGAAAACTCCACCTTGCAGTGATTTAATTGTTAAGCACAAAATACCAAAAGTGATTATTGGTTGTGTTGATGACAATCCTCAAGTTGCAGGAAAAGGCATTGCTAAACTTGAAGCTTCCGGTTGCGATGTTACAGTTGGAGTTCTTGAAAAAGAATGTAAAACACATCACAAGCGTTTTTTTACTTATCATAATAAAAAGAGACCATATATCATTCTGAAATGGGCGGAAACCAAAGATGGATTTATAGCACCAAAAACTAAAGACGAGCAAAAGCCTGTTTGGATTACCAACACCTATTCGAGACAATTGGTTCATAAATGGCGTGCAGAAGAGCAAGCTATTTTGGTTGGTACAAATACGGTTATTGAGGACAATCCAAGTTTGACCGTTAGAGATTGGTCTGGCGAGAATCCTATTCGTTTTGTACTAGGCAAATCTTCAAAACTAAAGTCAGATTATCAGATTTTTAATAAAAAAGCAAAAACGCTTAACATCACAAACAATGCTATTGATTTCAAGGGTAAAGTCGCAAAGCAAATCTGTGATATTCTGTTTCAAGAACATATAAATTCAGTAATTATTGAAGGTGGCGCAAAAACGCTTAAAACATTTATTGATGAAAACCTGTGGGACGAAGCTAGAGTCTTTATAGGCGACAGTGAATTCTCAAAAGGCGTAAAAGCTCCCATTTTAAAAGGAAAGTTAATTTCTGAAGAGCGTATTATTAATGACACATTAAAAATCTATAATCGTGATTAAAACTCTAATTTTTGATTTTGGTGATGTCTTTATTAACCTAGATAAGCAAGGCGCAATGACTAACGCGCTTGAGTTATTTAAGATGATTAAGTTTGAAGAAGACATGGTTGAAGCCAATACTTTATATGAAATTGGTAAAATTTCTACTTCAGAGTTTTTAGACTTTTATAAAGCAAAATTTCCGCGCCTAACAGAACAAAATATAGTTCATGCATGGAATTATATAATTAAAGACTTTCCAACTCATAGATTAGACTTTGCAAAACAACTTTCAGAAAACAACAATTATAAACTCATATTATTAAGTAACACCAACGAGATGCATATTGACTTTATAAAAGACAATGTCTCGTTTTATAATGAATTCAAAAAATGTTTTGATAATTTCTATCTATCTCATGAAATCAATCTTAGGAAACCTAATGAGGACATCTACGAATTTGTATTGACAGAAAACAACCTAAACCCAAAAGAATGCCTATTTATAGATGACACAAAAGAAAATACAGATGCAGTACAAAAATTAGGAATACACACATGGAATATTGATGAAACCAAAGAAGATGTTGTGGATTTATTTGAAATTAAAAAACATTTATTTTGATTTATTTAGCACTCAGCATTCTATCGTCTACTGGTATTTTTGTCTTGTTCAAACTATTTAACAAATACAAAATAGATACTCTACAAGCCATAGTTGTTAACTACATTACTGCTTGTGTTTGCGGCCTAATACATAATGAAAAAGCGCTGGTTACCTCAGAAATCTTATCATCAAATTGGTTTATTGGTGTTATTCTTCTTGGATTCTTATTTATCGTCATATTTAACGTCATGGCTTTGACAGCACAAAGAAATGGACTTTCTGTAGCATCAGTTGCAAGTAAAATGAGTGTTATCATTCCTATAATATTTGGAATTTATGTCTATAATGAAAGTATTGGATTCCAAAAGGTAATCGGAATTCTTCTAGCTCTAATTGCTGTGTATTTAACCTCTGTTAAAGAAAAAGAGAATAATGTTCTAACGCGCTCATTGTATTTACCTATACTACTATTCTTTGGGTCTGGAATTATAGATACTTCAATCAATTATTTTGCGCCAGATGATAGAATACCATTATTCTCTGGTCTTATTTTTGGTTGGGCTTTTATTATAGGTGCTTTTATCTTAATTTATAAATCAGTGAGGTTCAATAAAAAATTAAAACTTAAAAGTATTGCTCCTGGGATTACTCTTGGATTGGTAAACTACTCTTCTATTTATTTTTTACTGAAAGCTTTACGTATAGATGGCTTAGAAAGCTCAACTTTATTTACAGTAAATAATGTCTCTATTGTTGCGGTTTCCACATTAATAGGCCTGCTCATTTTTAAAGAACGCATCTCCAATAAAAATTGGATAGGTATTTTAATAGCGTTAATCTCTATAGCTTTGGTTACAATTACAAAATGGAATTAAAGGATACATACAAAACAATAACAAGCTCATCTGAAGAAGTTTTATTCAAAGATAAAAACAGTAAGTTTTTTGGGTATGCTTTTCCTGTAAAAACTGAGGATGACATAAAGTACAACATCCAAAAACTCAAGAAAAACCATTACGCTGCAAGACATTGGTGCTACGCATATCAACTTGGTACAGAACAACTAAAGTATAGAGCTAATGATGATGGCGAACCCAACAATTCTGCAGGAATGCCAATCTATGGGCAGATACAATCTTATGATGTTACAAACATCTTAATTGTTGTGGTAAGATATTTTGGAGGTGTAAAACTAGGTGTAAGCGGTCTTATTAATGCCTACCGAACTGCAGCGCAAATGGCATTAGAAAAATCATCCATTTTAGAAAAGACAATAAACAAAAATTATAGCATTCAATTTGAATATAAGAATATGAGTAAAGCACTCAGACTCTTAAAAGATAATGACGCAGAAATTATAAATCAGAAATTAGAGCTCGATTGTTTAATTACATACTCAATCAGAAAAAGTAAAGCCGAACAACTCTTTATAATTTTTGAAAATTTTCACGGTGTTTTTGTAAAAGAATTATAATTTTTTGCTCTCAATTTTGTTTAATAAATATTTTGGACAACGTGTTGGTCTATTTTTCTCCATATCAATAAACACCAAAATTGTATTCCCAGTAGCTAATAATTCATTTTTATTATTTAGCAGTTCGTAATCAAATTCTATACTTGCCATGGGTGTTTTTTTTAGGGAAGTTTTTAACGTTAGTAAATCATCATAACGTGCAGAATTTTTATATTTTATATTTAGAGATACAACAGGTAACATTATTCCGTTCTCTTCCATAGATTTGTAAGTAATTCCGTACTGCCTTAGCCATTCTGTTCTTCCTACTTCAAAATAACTTGCGTAATTTGCATGGTATACAACACCCATTTGGTCAGTCTCTCCATAGCGTACACGAATCTGCGTCTCATTTTTATTCATATTTCTAATTTTCTGTTTAATAAAAAAATTGTACATTTAAACAAGATAAAAACATGAGAAAAAATTTCTTAAAATTCTAATCAATTTGATTTTTTTTTTAACTTTTTTGTTCACATATTTGTCAAGCAATAAAAAAACACGTCAGAGAATTTCTATGTCTCTTTTTTTTGCCCAATTAACTAACTAACTGACAGAAATTTAAAATAAAGTATGGATGTAACGGCTCAATCGGTCTGGGGCAATTGTCTCTCTTTTATTAAAGATAATATTCAACCACAAGCTTATAAAACTTGGTTTGAACCTATTGTAGCAGTTAAACTTTCCAATAATGCTTTAAGTATTCAAGTTCCTAGTAAATTTTTCTATGAATGGCTCGAAGAGCATTACGTAAAAATCTTAAAGGTAGCTCTTACCAAAGAACTTGGCGAGGATGCAAAGCTGGTTTATATTATTAAAATGGAAAACACTTATGGTAATAGACAACCATTTACTGAGCGTATTCCAAGTTCTAACAGAACATCTGTAAAATCTCAAGATGTAGATGTACCATTCAACAATAAAAATCCTGAACTTAAGAATCCCTTTGTTATTCCAGGGATTAGAAATGTAAAGATTGAGTCTCAACTTAATCCTAATTATACGTTTGAGAATTTCTTAGAAGGCGACTCTAACCGTTTGGCTAGGAATGCTGCGATTGCTGTAGCTAACAAACCTGGAGGTACATCATTTAATCCATTATTGATTTTTGGTGGAGTTGGTTTAGGGAAGACGCACTTAGCCCATGCTATTGGCGTTGATATCAAAGACAAGTATCCAGAAAAAACCGTTTTATATATTTCTGCTGAGAAGTTTACACAACAGTATATTGATTCTGTAAAGAAGAATAATAGAAATGATTTTATTCATTTTTATCAAATTATTGATGTCTTAATTATTGATGATGCTCAGTTCTTTTCTGGTAAAACAGGAACGCAAGATGTATTCTTCCATATATTCAACCATTTGCATCAAAACGGAAAGCAAGTTATATTAACTAGTGATAAAGCACCTGTTGATATGCAAGATATAGAACAACGTTTGTTGTCTAGATTCAAATGGGGACTATCTGCCGAATTGCAAAGTCCAGATTTTGAGACACGTGTTTCAATTTTAAATAACAAACTCTATCGTGATGGTGTTGAAATGCCTGATGAAATTGTTGAGTATGTTGCAAAACACATTAAATCTAATGTTAGAGAGCTTGAAGGCGCCATTATTTCTTTAATCGCTCAATCTTCTTTCAATAAAAAAGAAATTACTATCAACTTAGCGAAAGATATCGTTGAGAAGTTTGTAAAAAATACAAAGCGCGAAGTTTCTATCGATTACATACAAAAAGTAGTTTCTGATTATTTCCAGATGGATGTAAGCACACTACAATCCAAAACAAGAAAGCGTCATATAGTACAAGCGAGACAATTAGCTATGTTTTTTGCTAAGAAATACACAAAAGCATCATTGGCAAGTATTGGTTCTCAGATAGGACAACGTGACCATGCTACTGTACTACACGCATGCAAAACTGTAGACAACTTATCTTCTACCGACAAGCAGTTTAGAAAATACGTAGAAGATTTATCTAAAAAGTTAACCTTGTAATTATTCAGAATTATTTATGTCTTCCAAACCATCAAAAACTAAAATTTTAATGGTTTGCTTAGGTAATATCTGCCGTTCTCCATTAGCACATGGTATTTTAGAGTCTAAATTACCTACTGGCCATTTTTTTGTTGATTCCGCTGGCACAGCAAATTATCATATAGGTAGCAAGCCCGACCATCGTTCCATACATATTGCTCAAGTAAATGGTTTGGATATTAATTCTCAAAGAGCACGACAATTTTCAGTTTCAGATTTTGATAACTTCGATATCATTTATGCTATGGATCAATCTAATTATCAAAATATTTTAGATTTAGCCCAAACTGAAGAGGATAAGAGAAAAGTGAAACTTATTCTTAATGAAAACCCATCCATTACAGACAAAAATGTACCTGATCCCTATTATGGAGGTGATTCTGGGTTTGAATATGTTTTTAATATTTTGAATGAAACTTGCGATATTGTTGCAAGTAAATTACTTTATTAGATAATATCTGTTTAATTATATTTGATTTATGAATCCCAAAGGCAAATTATATCTCATTCCTACTCGACTTGGTGACAATCCGCCATTAGAAGTTTTACCGCTTTCAATTAAAAAGATTATTGAAGATCTTGATGATTATATTGTTGAGAATGAAAAAACAGCAAGGCGTTTTATAAAGCGTGTGGTACCTAATAAATCTCAACCAAGCTTGATGCTAAAAGTCTTAAACAAGTACACGCAGGATTCTGAACTTAATTCATTTTTAGATCCATGCTTAAATGGTATTTCTATGGGGATAATATCTGAAGCTGGCTGTCCAGCGATTGCTGACCCAGGTGCAGATATCGTTAGTATTGCGCATGAGCTAGACATCAAAGTTATACCGCTTGTTGGACCTTCATCTATTTTATTAGCATTAATGAGCTCTGGAATGAATGGACAAAGCTTTGCATTTAATGGTTATTTGCCAATCGACAAGCAAGAGCGCAAACAGCATATTAAGTTATTAGAAAAACGTTCTTTGGAACTAAACCAATCTCAATTATTTATAGAAACGCCATACAGAAACAATCAAATGCTAAGTGATTTGGCAGCAACGTTACATCCAAACACAAAAGTATGCGTCGCATGCGACTTGACATTACCAACCGAATATATTAAAACAAAATCAGCTAAAGCGTGGAAATCTAATACTGAAGATTTTCACAAGCGTCCGGCAATGTTTATAATTCAAAGAGATTAAATACGTGCCTTTGCGCGTTTATCAGCCTTAATAAAAGAAGTGTCGTAACCAGCAAAACGTTTCATGTAGTATCTTACTGTTGTACCATAGCCATCAGCAAAATTATTAGACCCGTAACTTCTCAAGAATTTCTTAACACTACCTGCTCCTGCTAAATGAGCCGCGGCTAAAATACCAGATTCAGTAATTTCTACACCAGCAATTCTTTTACCAACAAAACGACTAATGTCTTTTCTTAAAATCCATTTGTTTCGTTTTGCATTAGCAATAAAGGCTTTTTCTTGTAGTTCTGGTGTATTCAAGAAATAGATAGGATTATAGATACCTATCATTTTTAAGGTTTCTTTCCCAAATTGATATTTTCCTAAATATCCAAAAGTATTAACTGAAAAGTAGTTTCCTTGAGACTCTTTAAAGGCTAAAGCTTCTTTAAAAGCTTCAAATGATTTTCCTAGATATGGTGTAAATACCTGCTCATCGTCTGACTGAGACTTTTTCTCAACCATTGCAATTTCCTCTGGCGCATTAAAATCCAATTCCAAACCATAAGTAGAATATTTCTCATGGTCTAAAGTTGTAGGATATAATGCTAATGCAATAAGAAAACAAATTGCAAAAGGTGCTATAACGTTAGATACTATTCTTTTATTCATATCAGTAAATTTTAACTAAAGTCGTATAGAGAATACTAACCTTTCAAAATTCGCTGCAAAGATACGTAAAAATATTTTTCTCTGAAAATCAAGACTTTAAACTCGACTAAAAGTAAATATAATGGGCTTTTACACCATTTTTCCCGTTAAACTCCAAAGCGGGCATTGGTACTTTTATAGTGTTAAAAACGCTAAAAAGAGTTTTGAGTAGGTTAGAATTTGTTTTAATACGTGTTAAATCAATGTCAAAACTCAAGTAAAATTGACGGTATCTGTCTTGATTTGGAAAAGATAAATTATCATTACTCCCAGTAAGCATTCCGTTAGCTCCATAACCAACTGCAAAGTTTAGCCAATTAGGAATAAAGTCGGTTTTTAAAAAAGAATTTACATTAAAACTCAACCAATATGTTTGTCCATTATAATCTTTAAGAAACTCCTCTGTAAATCCACTACCCAACTTATCTGGGTTTAAAGGTGCAAAATCAGTTCTACTAAACGAGTATTTTAAAGCTATGCGCTGCTCTTGCCATAATAATTCTTGACCAACATATAATCCCGTTCCGCTTGCATTAGCTAACATATCTCCCCATGAAAACCCCCATTCTTGTGAGAATCCATCAAAAATCTCTACAGCAGTTAAAAAAGAAAAACCTAATGTAGCACCATATATTAATTGGTTTTTTTTGGAAACTCCAGCCCAATTTAAAGATTCAGCGCCTACTCTTCCTAATTGATACGATGCATACACATGACCAAGTTTATCCATTTGTAACCATTGACTATTATCATTGGTAGTTCTGAATTTAGAACGTTCAAAATCTGCATACCAAAGTTGATCTAACCCTACTAGAGCCAATGAAGCTAATGAAGCCTGAGAAATAACTAAAGCATTACGTCTAGGCTTATTGAGAGTGTCACTTGGTTTTAAAAAAGAATTAATCTTTGACTGGCTAAACCCTGAAGAGTAAAAACAAGTACTTATTAATATAAAACAAAAAATATTTTTCAAATTACTTTTTTATGCCTTTTTGGTCTAAATATCTATGATAAGCACGTGCATTATTGTTATGCTGACTTAAGCTTTTTGCAAATCTATGAAAGCCAGGTTTTTTTGGATCTACAGCAAAATAGTAATAGCCATGTTTTTCATAATTAAGTACTGCGTCAATTGCAGATAAGTCAGGCATTGCTATTAATCCTGGAGGAAGACCAGCATATTTATAAGTATTATAAGGAGAATCTATCTCTTTATGAACATTAAGCACTCGACGTATAATTTTATTTTTGTATTTGGGTAATTTATAGGCTGCAAATTTTAGTGTTGGATCGGCATCTAATTTCATTCCTATTTTTATTCTATTTATATACACACCAGCCACTCTTGGTTGTTCTACTTTTTGTTTAGATTCTTCATAAACTATAGATGCCAAAGCTATGACCTCATCTTTTGAAAAACCCAAAGCCTTAGCTTTCGCTAATCTATCTGCATTCCAAAACGTATTGTACTCTTTATACATGCGCTCTACAAAATCTTGTACAGAAGTGTTCCAAAATACCTGATAACTATTAGGTAAATACATACCTAAAGCTGTTTCTGTTTTAAAACCTGTTTTTGACAAGAAATTTTCATCTTTCATAGCTTTTAAAAGACTCAGACTATCGGCTTCAATTTGAGAAGAAATACGTCCTGCCAAATTTTCTAAAGAATTCTGATTATTAAAAGATAATTTTACAGCTATATTATTACTTCGGATAGAATTAATAATCTCATTATTATTCATTCCGTTTTTTATTTGATATTTTCCAGCTTTAACATAAGAAACATATTTTTTCTGTTTCGCTAAAGCATCAAAACTGTCAATATCATCTAGTAAAGGCATTAGTTTTTCTCTTACTTGAAGATAAGTATCTCCGCTAGAGATAAAAATGTATTTTGAATCTTCTTCAAAATTAGTGTTTGGACTAAACATTGCATTGTAGAAATAATAAGCGATTGCCCCAAAAGCAATTAAACCTATTAATGCTATAGCCCAAAGTATCTTTTTTATATACATATTAGTTATTTATAAGTTGAAGAAGGTATTCGTTTTTAAAACCTTCGGTAGTGTAATTCCAATCGTTTTTTAATCCTACTTTTTGGAAACCTCTGTTTTCAAAAAGCTTAAGGCTTTTTTTATTGTTTTCAGAAACATTACAATATAATTGACGTAAATGCAGCTTTGTAAAACAATAATTCACCAGTAATTCAAGGGCTTCTTGGCCATGACCTTTTCCTCTATTTTCTTCTTCAGTAATTACAATTCCTATACCAGCTCTTTTGTTTTTAAAATCGAAATCAAAAATATCAATTAAGCCTATTGTTTTATTATCATAATTAGAGATGGCCAATCGCAATTGTTTTGCTTCATAAATGTCTTGATGTGCATTTTCTAAATATTGCTGGATCAAAAACCGTGAATATGGTGTTTGCGTATGACTTAACTCCCAGATGTTTTCGTTGTTTTCGACTTCATAAATAAAATCTAAATCTTCCGTCTCCAAAGCTCTTAAATATGTATGTTTACCTTTTAAAGTTACCATGACACTTCGCCTTTAAAAACCTGTGCTGCTGGACCAATAAGCCAAATATTATTATAGCCGCCATGTTCTGAAACATCAAAAGCAATCTTAAGCTCTCCTCCTTCAGTTTGTAGATTCACTTCCTTGGCTCTTGTTTTACCACATTTATGCATCGCCAACGCTACAGCTGTAACACCAGTACCACAAGATAATGTTTCATCTTCAACACCACGTTCATATGTTCTTACCGCAAAACTATTTTCTGATATTTGATTCACAAAATTAATATTTGAACCTACTTTATTATAAGGTGCTCCATATCGTATTGCTTCACCTTTATTTTTTACATCAAAATCTTTTAGATTGTCTACTAACTCTACATGATGTGGAGAACCTGTGTCCAGAAACAAATGGGTTTCAAAAGTTTCGATATTAGAAACATCTTGCATTTGCAACTTTACTATGCCATCATAAATTTTAGCTTTATGTAAACCATCAATAGCCTCAAAAGTAGTTTCATCATCTATAACTCCAAGAAATTTTGCAAAAGCAGTAATACATCTTCCGCCATTGCCGCACATACTGCTTTCGTTACCATCTGCATTATAATAGACCATTCTAAAATCTACTTTAGGGTGATTTTCCAAAAGAATTAATCCATCAGCACCTATACCAAAACGGCGGTCACATAGCTTGGCAATATTGTTGCTGTTAGATTTATCAAATAATAACGACCTATTATCTATAATAATAAAATCATTGCCTGTACCTTGATATTTATAAAAATTAAGTATCATATCTAGAGGCAAATATAAGAATAAAAGACCTTAAACTATGGTGTTAAATCGTAGTTAAAGTTGAATTTAAAAATCAATAATTCGATAATTTTAAACGTTGAATAGTATAACTAAAAACTGAAGAATATGAAGAAGATTTTAACACTAGTATGTGTTTCGGCATTAGGTGGCCTGATAACACTTGGAGCTTATAAACTATTTGTAGAAAAAGACCAAGTTCAAGTTGCTGCTAATAATAACACACAACTGCCTGTATACGTGCCAACATCAACAAATAATGCTGTATTAACTAATACTGAAAAACCAGACTTAATTACAGCAGCTAACAAAACTATTGATGCGGTTGTGCACGTAAAAAACACCCAAATAAATAGAAGACCTCAGACTTGGGGCGATGTTTTTAGCGGACGTTCTATTGAGCGTAAACAATTAGCTGGAGCTGGTTCTGGTGTTATAATTTCTCCTGACGGGCATATCATTACAAATAATCATGTTATTAAAGGTGCGGTAGAAATTTCTATTACACTAAATGATAACAGAACTTATATAGCTGAACTCGTTGGGACGGATTCTAAAAACGATATCGCATTATTAAAAATAGATACTGAAGAAAGATTACCATTTGTAGCCTTTGGAGACTCTGACGCAACACAAATTGGCGAGTGGGTTTTAGCGGTTGGTAATCCGTTTAACTTGACCTCAACAGTAACCGCAGGAATTATTAGCGCAAAATCTAGAGATTTATCAGGCGGACAATCTTTTATACAGACAGATGCAGCTGTAAATCCCGGAAACTCGGGTGGCGCTTTAGTAAACATCAATGGCGAATTGGTAGGTATTAATACTGCTATCTCTTCTCAAACAGGCTCTTATGTTGGCTATTCGTTTGCTGTGCCAAGTAACATTGCCCGTAAAATTGTTGAAGACATCATGGAATTTGGTAATGTTCAAGATGGTATTTTAGGTGTTACTGGATTAGCACTTAATAGTGAAGCTGCTAAAGAACTAGATGTAAATATTACTGAAGGTTTTTATGTAAGTGGTATCGAAGATAAATCTGGCGCTGACCTTGCTGGTTTAACTGAAGGAGATATTATAAGAAGATTAGATAACGTAGAGGTCAATAAATTCTCAGACTTAAGTGGCTATCTAAAAACAAAAAGTCCTAATGATATTGTTAATGTTGAAGTTTTAAGAGGGAACAATTTAAAAACAATTCCTGTGACACTTACAAAGAGAGACAATATTTACGTGGAATTTATGGATATACAGTTTGCAGAAATACCAGAGAAAGTTAAAAAAGAGTATCCTGAAACTTATGATAGTGGTGCATTGGTACTTGAAAACAAAAATCAATTTTTAGCTCAAAAAGTAGGTATACGAAGAAATTATGTAGTTACTGCTATAAATGGAAATAAAATTGAATCTACCAAAGACATTAAAGTCCTTTATGACAAATATGGAAATGACTTTAATGAAAATCTAAGAAGCATAGAATTCATTGATACATATGGCCAAAAGAAAGAAATAATTTTTAGATAAAATTATTAGAAAACACTAATAAATTATGCCCTTCAGAAATTAAAATTCTGGAGGGTTTTTATTTTTATGAAAATGCGCTACGAAAACGTTTGAAATATATTATTTTTGCCGAAAATTTCGAAAGTATATTTGATAGATTTCAAAACTTTCAAATTAAAAAAACAACAAAACACACAACACAATGCCCGTAAAAGACACTTACGAAAAAGAATTAGCTTTTCAAGCAGACAGACGTCGTGCTACTGTAGAGTTTATTAAAATCTTAAACGATTTATGGTATGATAAATCAATTGAGCTGGTAATCTTTAGAAACCCATTAATTGACAGAACTGTAAGCGATATTTTAAACCTTCACGAATATGCGGGAGAGTTTGTTCAGAAGCCAATTTCTATTTTTGATTCTGTTGAGATTGCAAAGGCTATCAATCAGCTGGATTTACCACCAGCTAAACTTGATATTGGTAAATTGACTTACGAGTATCATTTAGAGGACGAGAAGTTTAGTAATGCACTGAGCTTTGTAGCAGATAAATTAAAAGGTGCTGAAGATAGTAATGGTATTGCTCCAAAAGACGTTGTTCTTTATGGTTTTGGGCGTATTGGTCGCTTAGTGGCAAGAGAGTTAATGACTAAGACTGGTAAGGGCAGTCAAATGCGTTTAAGAGCTATTGTTACTCGAGGTGCAATTGACGCCACAGTTTTAGAAAAGAGAGCATCACTATTAAGAAACGACTCTGTTCATGGTGATTTTTCTGGAACTGTAACTGTAGACATAAAAAATGAAGCTTTAATTATTAACGGCACTACAGTAAACATCATATCGGCCAATGCTCCAGAAGATATCGACTATACTAAGTATGGCATAAATGATGCATTAATCATCGATAATACAGGGGCTTTCAGAGACAAAGAAGCTTTAGAAAGACACTTGGTACCAAAAGGTGCAGATAAAGTACTATTAACTGCTCCAGGAAAAGGCATTCCAAATATTGTCCATGGTGTTAACCATTTAGAGAATAATCCTGATAAGATTAAAATTTTCTCAGCCGCATCTTGTACAACTAATGCAATTACACCAATATTAAAGGCCATCGAAGATTCTTACGGTGTAAAATCTGGTCACTTAGAAACAATCCATGCCTATACAAATGACCAAAACTTAGTGGATAATTTCCATAAAAAATATAGAAGAGGTCGTGCAGCTGGACTTAATATGGTAATTACAGAGACTGGAGCTGGAAAAGCAGTGAGCAAAGCTCTACCTTCTTTAGAAGGAAAACTAACTTCTAATGCTATTAGAGTTCCTGTACCAAATGGATCATTAGCTATTCTGAATTTAGAACTAGAAAGAGAAACTTCTGTCGAAGCTATGAATGCTATCATGAAAAAGTATGCACTTGAAGGTGATTTAGTAGAGCAAATTAAATACGAAATGAGCGATGAGCTTGTCTCTAGTGATATTGTTGGTAGCTCTGCGCCTTCAATTTATGATAGTAAAGCAACTATCGTAAGGGAAGATGGTAAAAATGCAGTACTCTACATTTGGTACGATAATGAGTATGGCTACAGTCATCAAGTTATTCGTTTAGCAAAATATGTTTCTAAAGTAAGACGTTACACTTATTATTAGAGTTGTATAATCTAAAATAGACCTTTCAACGTATATCAATAGCCTTACAATTGTAGGGCTATTTGTTTATAGAAACTCTAGAAATATTCTTAAAATCCCTATATTGGACATGTCTTAACCTAATGCAGCCAAAAAATGAAAAACGCAACCAAATTAATACTCTTATTGGCATTAATGCTAAACTATTCGTTTACAATTGCCCAAGAAACAAAACAAAACGAAGAACTATCATTAGATAGTGGTACAATTGATAGCCAGTTTGAATATATATTCAGGAAATCTGGAAATTTTAAAGGCACTAACGGTCAAAAATATGAAGCCGTAAAATACAGTTCGTTATTAATCCTAAAAGCACACGTTCTAGATTCTTTAAAAACAACTCATGCCAAATTAGATAATTCCGAAAAAACGGTTAATAATCAAGCCAAAGAAATTGAGTCTTTAAAATCTCAACTTGGAAATACGCAAACAGAACTTACAAATACAAATGCTGAAAAAGACAGCATGTCTTTATTTGGTATGCAAATGAGTAAAACTGGTTATAATATTTTAATGTGGGCTATTATTGCTGGTTTATTAGCTTTAACTCTACTATTTGTCTTCCGTTTTAATAGTAGCAATTCTTCAACCAAAGCAGCAAAACGAAAATTAGAAGAGGTTGAGGTAGAGTTTGAAGAACACCGTCGCGTAGCGTTAGAGCGTGAGCAAAAAGTACGGCGTCAGCTTCAGGACGAAATCAATAAAAATAAATCTTAATTATACTATAGTATAAATCAAAATCCGTAATTTACAGTTACGGATTTTTTTATGACTATACGCAAAGCTACCATAGACCAACTCGAAGACCTCATCCCTCTGTTTGATGGGTATCGCAAGTTTTACAAGCAAAAAAGCAACTTACCAAAAACTAGAGAATTTTTATTGGAGCGTTTAAAAAATAATGACTCGGTAATTTTTATGGCATATATAGAAGATAAAGCTGTTGGTTTTACACAACTTTATCATTTGTTTTCGTCTGTTACTATGGAGCACATGTATTTGCTTAACGATTTATATGTTGTAGATCGTTGTCGGGGTAAAGGTGTTGGCCAAGCACTTATCAATAAAGCCAAAGCATTAGCCATTGCTGAAAACCAGAAAGGAATTGCCATACAAACAGCGCATGACAACCCTGCACAAGAGCTCTATAAACGATTAGGTTTTGTTCCTGACTCCGATTTGCATTTCTTTTGGACTAATAAGCATTAAAAACTATGGCAAAAAACAAAACAGTAGAAACTAAAAAAGACGTTATTGAATTTATTAATTCTTACGTTGATAATGATCTAAAAAAAACTGACAGCATACAACTCATAGAATTATTGACAGAATGGTCTGGCTTTAAGCCAAAAATGTGGGGACCGACAATTATTGGCTTTGGTAGCTATCATTACAAATACGCTAGTGGTCATGAAGGCGATGCGCCATTATTAGGCTTTTCACCAAGAAAAACAGCATTTTCATTATATGTGTATTCTCCCACTGAAGAGCATAAACCCTTGTTAGATGACTTGGGGAAATTTAAAATGGGGAAAGCATGCATATATGTAAAAAAACTCTCAGACATAAATATTGAAGTTTTAGAAAAAATAAGCCTCGCAACAATCGCATATCTAAATGAGCATCATGAATGCGCTTGTAGGAATTAACTAGAAAAAATATCAATTATTTCTTATTCACTATCTTTAGTAACAAGCTGTAATGCTTAAATAAGCATACAGATTGGTTTTATTTTGGCATAACATAAACATTTATGATATGAAACATATAACTACTTTGTTACTGATTCTTGTCTTATTCTTCTCCTGTGACGATGATGACGATACTATTTCAATTGGTCTTCTAGCTGAACATCGAGGTATATACATCAATGATTTTTATACTGCTGGTATTTTAGGAAATAGTACGCTCGAGGATGATTTATTGGCCTGGGTAGATGTAAATGATTTTACAGATATATACCTATATAATATTGGAGCCGCTCTCGGAGATGAACTTGATGATGATTTGCGCGCCTTTGTAGACAAAGCTCACAATCAAACACCATATCTAAGAGTATCTTTTGTTTCTGCAGGTTTTGGTGACTCTTTCACAGAAATCGAAGGCTACCATGACGGACGCAAAGACAATAGACCCGATGGTATAGTAAGCGAAATTGAATTCTGGAATGGCAGTATGAATTTTGCGGATAACTATGCGCCATGGATTGATAAGATTAATGACTTAAAATTTACACCACCACCAGGAGATACAACGCCACTCAATGCAGGTGTAACACGTCAATTTTATATTGGTAAAATTAAAGACCCCGGATTACCACCAAGTCTAGCTATAGCTAAAGAATTAGTGATGCATCATGATGAGATTTTCTTAACCAACTACCATAATGATGCTTGGTTACTATCTGGCTCTACATTAGAAAACTCTATCGTAAATAAACTGAATTTACTAGCGCAAGCGGGTATGGAACTTAATAAAGAAGTGAATATTGTTATTCTATTTAATGTATTTCAATCATCTCCATCTCCAGAAATATGGAACTACTTTTCTACTACAGGTATGGATAATGAATTTGAAAATGCATTTGTGGAATGGAGCGAAGACTATGACGCCAGTACAGATATTACCAATAAGGAATTCTTAAACTTTAAAGGTTTTGGTATTTATAGATATAGCGATGCTTTGAATGCAAGACCTTAGATAAACTCTTTCGTATTAATGATTTGAAGATTGACATTCTAATTATTTTCTACTAACTTCGTTTATAACTTGTAAATCAATTATAACTGAAGTCAATTTTAACCTTAAATTTAGCATAATGAAAACTTTAAGATTACTTATCATCTTAGTTTCTATCATAATACTAAACGCCTGTGGCGGAAGTGAAGATGAAATCACTTCTAGTCTAATCGACGAATCGCTTGGAACTTATACTTATACTGGATGGTTTTATAGTGGTACTAGTTGGAGCGATAGACAAGACATAAATGGTAACCTAACTGTATCTAGAAACGGAGAAAATACTATAATTACTATTGATAGTGTTGAAGAAATTCAAATTTCGAGAGTTGTATTTTCTAATCAAAGTCCCAAATATGGATTTGATATTGAATCAGCAACTCTTACGGACGCCAATAATAATACAGTAGATCGTTTTGGCTGGGGTGATATGATAATGGAATTTCAACCATATGATGGGTTGTATGATGATGATTTGGGGTTTTTTTATGTCACATTTATAAACTCGCAAGCTTCTGAACCTGAGATATATTTCTATATTAAAGCTGAAAAAAATTAATATTATAAATTAGGTATTGTATTACAAAATTTTGGATTAAAGACATTTCTGATAAAAATGATTTATACTTATTTTTACTAAATCTTATTAAGACAATCCAAAAACCCTATTTCCCAATTTCCCAGATTAATCGCATCTTTGCATCATGCGTATAGATATCATTACTGTATTACCTGAATTATTGAGAAGCCCATTTGAAGCTTCAATATTAAAACGTGCTATTGAAGCAGGTTTGGTAGAAGTTCACTTTCATAACCTAAGAGATTACACAAAAGGTAGTTATAAGGCTGTTGACGACACTCAATTTGGTGGTGGTGCAGGTATGGTAATGCTAATTGAGCCCATTGACAAATGTATTACTAAGTTAAAATCCGAGCGTAACTACGATGAAATTATATACATGACACCTGATGGTGAACGACTTAACCAAAGTATAGCCAACCAAGTGTCCTTAAAAGAAAACATTATTATTCTCTGTGGCCATTACAAAGGTGTAGACCAACGCGTCAGAGATAAGTTTATAACTCGCGAAATCTCTATCGGTGATTATGTACTATCAGGTGGTGAGCTAGGCGCAGCAGTACTTTGTGATGCTGTGATACGCTTAATTCCTGGGGTTTTGGGTAATGAAACCTCTGCATTAACTGATAGTTTTCAAGATAACTTATTAGCACCACCAATATATACACGCCCAAGAGAGTATGATGGCATGAAAGTTCCAGAAGTATTATTTAGTGGTAATTTTGGCGAAATTGAGAAATGGCGAGAAGAACAAGCTTACTTAAGAACCAAAAAACTTCGTCCTGATCTTTTAAATGATTAATGGCTAATGGCTAATGGCTAATGGCTAATGGCTAATGGCTAATGGCTAATGGCTAATGGCTAATGGCTAATGGCTAATGGCTAATGGCTAACATAAAATTTTTAAACTTATAACTTTGAACTTATAACTATTTGAGTATCTTTGCACCCAATTTTGGATTAACCTCTGGCGAGAATCGTGAATGTTAGTTTGAATTAACTATGATAAACAAAATAGCATGGAGTCTTTAGTAAAATTTGTACAAGACGAATTTGTAACAAGAAAAGATTTACCTGAATTTAGTGCTGGTGATACAATTACAGTATACTACGAAATTAAAGAAGGTAACAAAACACGTACACAGTTCTTTAGAGGTGTAGTATTACAACGTAAAGGAACAGGAACTTCTGAGACATTTACTATCCGTAAAATGTCTGGTACTATTGGTGTAGAGCGTATTTTCCCAGTGAACTTACCTGCACTACAAAAAATTGAAATTAATAAGCAAGGTAAAGTACGTAGAGCTCGTATCTTCTACTTTAGAGGTCTTACTGGTAAGAAAGCTAGAATTAAAGAAGTAAGAAAATAAATCTTTAATACGCTTACCAACAATATTAAAAAGCTCCGATTTCTCGGAGCTTTTTTGGTTATTAACTTTTGTTAATAACTATAGTTCATAAAATGTGAACATCTACTATGTCAAAAAATTTGGAATTCTCAATCTAAAACATACTTTAGCTAAACAATTAACAACAAACCTAGTTTGGTTTTGAATTTATTTTCAGATTAATGTTAAATTGTAACAGAGTAACGTTCTTTGTTTAATGAGATTTTTTCAGTTGCGGAATAATCTGTGTATGCAGACCAATGAAGTAACTAACTTAAACTAAAAAGTAATTTAGGTTATTTTTTTAGATTAATGATAGGTTTTGAAAAGTAGACATTACTTGTAGTGACGAAAAGTAGAAACAGGACGCCTAAACATTGCCATTATGAAAGTAAGGGTTAATGATAAAGTGGACTAAAAAATCTCTTGAGATGCGAATTAACAGGTCAATACATTTTGAAAGTTATGAAGCATTTCATGGAATCAGAAATACTTGAACCGAAAAAGATGAGGGTTTTGCCCATCAGCTGAGTTAGTGAAAGCTAAATAGGTCACGTAGAGTATGTTTCTAAAAAAGCCATGTCAACATCAGTTTACTGAATGATATGGCTTTTTGTTTTTATATTAGCTCAATGAATCTTCCCTTTGTAGACAGCCAAACATTTCAGCAAAACGATTATACAACGTCTATCCTTCCTAAAGGAGAATATGACACTTGTACTTTTATAAACTGCAACTTCGAAAACTCTGATATTTCAAACAATATATTTTTAGAGTGCGAGTTTATAGACTGCAATTTTAGTAATGTTAACGTTATGCACACCCAATTTAAAGATATTGAATTTAAGCAGTGTAAATTAGTAGGCGTTCAGTTTAATAATTCAAATGATTTTTTAAGAGCCATTAATTTTAGTGATTGTATTTTAGATTTTGCTTCATTTACAAATACGAAAATAGACAGCACAAATTTTAATTCTAGTAAGCTTATCGGTACAGATTTCACAGATACCCAAGCCAAAAAAGTTGTATTTAAAAATTGTGATTTACAAAATGCCATTTTTGAAAACACTAATTTGGAACAGGCAAATTTCTCTTCTGCATTCAACTTTAATATTTTGCCTTCAAATAACAATTTAAAGAAGGCTATCTTTTCAAAAAATAATCTTGACGGATTACTCCAATCAACAGGAATTATAATTAAATCTTAATTTCTTAAATACTATAAATTCAAGCTTCATTCAAAGGATGGAATTTTGTATATTTGCTCGGCTAAAAAATAGCCTTCAATACTCAATATAGCATACACAGACATGACAAAATCTTCTACTATTTTTTATACGTTAACAGATGAAGCGCCTGCTTTGGCAACACGTTCGTTTTTACCGATCGTTAAAGCGTTTACAAAATCATCTAACGTAAATATAGAAACTAAAGATATATCGCTTGCTGCGAGAATCCTTTCTGCCTTTCCTGATTTTTTAACAGACGAGCAACGCGTATCAGATGCATTAGCAGAACTTGGCAATCTAGTTAAGCAACCAGAAGCAAATGTTATAAAGTTACCAAATATTAGTGCTTCAATTCCGCAGTTAACAAATGCAATAGAAGAGTTACAAGCCAAAGGTTACAAATTACCAAATTATCCAGACGAGCCAGAAAATGATGATGACAAAGCGATTAAAACACGTTATGATAAGATTAAAGGTTCTGCTGTAAACCCTGTATTAAGAGAAGGAAATTCAGATAGACGTGCACCTAAAGCAGTAAAGAACTATGCTAAGAAAAACCCGCACAGAATGGGTGCTTGGTCTTCGGATTCTAAAACGCATGTCGCGACAATGTCTCATGGAGATTTTGCACATAATGAAAAATCTGTAACCATTGATGGTGCTACAACAGCTAAGATTGTACACACAGATACTAATGGAAATCATACTGTACTAAAAGATAATTTAGCATTATTAGATGGCGAAATTATTGATGCAACAAGAATGAATAAAAAGGCATTAATTTCATTTTTAGAAGCACAAGTAAAAGATGCTAATGATAATGGTGTGTTGTTTTCATTACATATGAAGGCGACAATGATGAAGGTTTCTGATCCAATTATTTTCGGTCATGCCGTAAGAGCATATTTTAAACCTTTATTTGAAAAGCATGCAGATACATTTGAAGAAATTGGTGTTGATGTTAATAATGGTTTTGGAAATCTAATTGAAAAACTAGAAGAAGTTTCAGAAACCAAGCGAATTGAAATTGAAACTGATATAAAATCTGCTTTAGAAAACGGACCAGATTTAGCAATGGTAAATTCTGATAAAGGCATTACTAATCTTCACGTACCAAGTGATGTTATTATTGATGCTTCAATGCCAGCAATGATTCGTACTTCTGGACAAATGTGGAATGCAGAAGGCAATCAACAAGATACAAAAGCTGTAATCCCAGATAGTAGTTATGCAGGTATTTATACGGCTACTATAGATTTCTGTAAAAAACATGGCGCGTTTGATCCAACAACAATGGGCACTGTGCCAAATGTTGGTCTTATGGCTCAAAAAGCTGAAGAATATGGTTCTCATGATAAAACATTTGAGATTTCTTCTAACGGAAAGGTTGAAGTAATAAATACTTTAGGTACAGTTTTAATTTCTCATGATGTCGAAGTTGGAGATATTTGGAGAATGTGTCAAGCAAAAGATGCACCTGTACAAGACTGGGTAAAGTTAGCGGTAACTAGAGCAAGAGCTTCTCAAACACCTGCTGTATTTTGGTTAGACGAAAACAGAGCTCATGATGCTGAGTTAATCAAAAAAGTAAATAACTATCTTCCAAATCATAATATTGAAGGTTTAGATATTAGAATTTTATCACCCATAAAAGCAACCGAGTTTACACTTGAGCGCGTTAAAGATGGAAAAGATACCATTTCTGTAACAGGAAACGTATTACGTGATTATTTAACTGACCTATTCCCTATTTTAGAATTAGGAACAAGTGCAAAAATGCTATCTATCGTGCCATTAATGAATGGCGGTGGATTATTTGAAACTGGTGCTGGTGGTTCCGCACCAAAGCACGTACAACAATTTGTTACAGAAAATCATTTGCGTTGGGATTCACTTGGAGAATTCTTAGCATTAGCTGTTTCTCTAGATCATTATGCAGATTTCACAAATAATGAAAAAGCAAGAGTTGTCGGTGAAGCATTAGATGATGCGACTGAGAAATTGTTACAAAATAAAAAAGGTCCTTCGCGTAAGGTTAATGAATTAGATAACAGAGGAAGTCATTTCTACTTGGCATTATACTGGGCAGAAGCTCTAGCAAATCAAGATAAAAATGCTGACTTAAAAGAAGAATTCTCTGAAATCTTTAAAGCCTTAGAAAAGAATGAATCAAAAATTATTGAGGAGCTAAATACCATTCAAGGTAATTCTATTGATATTGTAGGATATTATTATCCGAATGAAGCATCAACTAGTAGTGCCATGAGACCAAGCAAAACACTCAATACAATACTCAATTAAACTTAAGTTAAAAAGCCTCATCTAAAATGAGGCTTTTTATATACTAAATAGATACTGAGAGTTTCTTAAGTAGTTTAGAAAGTAATCTGTATTCAGTTTGAGATAAGCAATTAATCGATTCCTTTGCTTCATTGAATCTTACTATTATTGCGGCATCAATCACTTTTTTTCCCTTCTCAGTAAGTACTGCCTTTTTTATTCTTCCATCTCTTTCATCTGGCGATCTATATATTAATTCTAATTTTGTTAATCTATCCAATAAAGCTGTCATGGCGCCTGAGGTAATAAGAACAGATTGCATAAGTGCTTTTGGTGTTAACTCATATGGTTGACCCGAACGTCTTATAGTAGCTAAGACATCTAAATCAGTATAATGAATCCCACTATCTTTAAGAGCTATTTCTGCTCTTCTCTCAAACACTTTACCAAGCTTCAATATACGTCCAACTACAGCCATTGCAGATGTATCTAAATCTGGATTTTCTATTCCCCATTCTTCTATTAGTAAATCAATATTATCTATCTGATTCATATTATATTTTAAAATTAAATTGAAAAATTTATCTTCATATCAAGATAAATTATATATTTGCAAAGTATCTTTATATAAAGATAAATAATTATTAATCTATTTAATATGAAAACATATAAAATTTTTATATCAACAGTAATTATACTATCAGTAATTATTTCTTGTGGTAAGAAAAATCCAAAAAACTCAACAAATAGTGAAACAGTTTTATATCGAGATTATATTCCAACATCCCTTCCCAAGGATACTACCAAATTATGGATAGAAGATAGTAACATAGAAAAAGACACAGTACTAATAGTAGGTGAAGGAGGCCCTAAAGGAAGTTTAGACTTTCAATCTAATGGGCGAATATATTGGGAATATTTAAATAATTATAACAATTACAAGACACTAGTAATCCATCAATCAAGCACATATAATCCAACAATTTTTAATGCAAAAAAGTTCACATTAGCAGATGGTTACAAAGAAGCAGATATAAGTGCTGAAATTTTATATAGAGCCATTAAATACTACAAAAACAGAAATAAATACGTTATCGTTGCTGGTCATTCATATAGCGCTTTTATTATCCCATATTATATAGCTAGTCGTCCATCTTTAGCTGATAAATATTTAATTACTGGAGGTAGACTCAATGCAGACTCAATTCAAACTTATTATCAACTAAAAGGCTATAATAGTGGCTTCAAAGATGATGGCAAAACTTTAATTATTCCAGATACTACATTACCTCGAAAACAATATAGAACTGAACGATATTTCAAAATAAGAAATGTAAAAGAAATGCTCAAAGCTGGTATTGGAAACTATAAGTTTACTGATAAATTAAAAGATAAAGATTTATCAAACATAATTTTCTTTTATGGAAAATATGATGAAAATGTTGGTGCCCTATCAAAACTTGAAATAGATTTTTTAGAATCTAAAAATGTTAAAGTATTTGGTGTTGAAACTAATCATTATAGAATTTGGCAAAGAGTTATTGACTCAGCTAGGGCTGGGAAAATTAAACTTTAATAAGATTATCTTTAATAAACTTTAGTTAAAAAAGCCTCATCTAAAATGAGGCTTTTATATTTTTACAGAAAAACAAGCTAATGAGAAAGTTCCTACTAGGAAGTCTTGTATGTATTCTTTTATCTACATCTATAATTTCTGCACAAAACAAGTATACCTTAAGCGGAATTATTACGGATAGCAAAACTACTGAAACTCTTATTGGCGTTAATGTAATTATTCCTGAACTAAAAAACGGCACAGTAACAAATGAGTATGGCTTCTACTCTATTACTTTAGATGAAGGGACTTATCAATTACAGATTAGTTACTTAGGTTTTAAAACCATAACGCAGACTCTAGAATTAAACACAGATAAAACATTGAATCTCAAACTTGAAGAATCTGCAGAAAGTTTAGATGAAATTGTTATTACTGAGGATGTTGAAAAGCTCAACATTCGGAAACCACAAATGAGTCTTAATAGACTATCTATTAAAACCATAAAACAAATGCCTGTTGTTCTGGGTGAAGTAGATGTCATCAAATCCATAACATTACTCCCAGGAGTAACAAATGCAGGAGAAGGTTCATCGGGTTTTAATGTTCGTGGTGGTTCTGCGGATCAAAACTTAATTCTTTTAGATGAAGCTACAATTTTTAATTCTTCACATTTATTTGGCTTCTTTTCTGTATTCAATCCTGATGCTATAAAAGACATCAAACTCTACAAAGGCGGAATTCCAGCAAAATATGGTGGCCGTGTGTCTTCAGTTTTAGATATTTATCAAAAAGAAGGTAATAATCAAGAGTTTCATCTTAATGGAGGTATTGGATTAGTGTCTAGTCGTTTATTAGCTGAAGGACCAATAAAAAAAGGCAAAGGCTCTTTCTTACTTGGAGGCCGAAGTAGTTATGCACACTTATTTTTACCACTATTTGACATAGATAACATAGCTTATTTCTACGATTTAAACACCAAACTTAGTTATCGATTAAATAAAAACAATAGTATATATCTTTCTGGCTATTTTGGTCGTGATGTCTTTAGTCTTAGTGATTCGTTTGAAAATACCTACGGAAACACGGTATTAAATTTTAGATGGAATCACCTGTTTTCTGATAAACTCTTTTCTAACCTATCCGTAATTTATTCAGACTATTTCTATGGTTTAGAATTAGATTTTGTAGGTTTCGATTGGGAGTCGGGAATTCGAAATTTCAATGTTAAATATGATTTAAAACATTACATCAATGATAAATTTAAATTAGAATACGGTCTCAATAGTATTTATTATAAATTTAACCCTGGAGAAATCCAACCTATTGACGAAAATTCGGGTATTAATCCAGACAAGCTTATTGATAAGTATGCATTTGAAAATGCATTATATATTGATGCTGAACATAAACTATCAGACAAACTCTCAGTATCTTATGGAGCACGTTTAAGTAATTTTCATAGATTAGGACAAGATGAATTAAATGTTTACCAGAATAATAATCCCGTAAACTTCAATCAGCAACTTCAAATTTATGAAAAAGCTGAACCTATTGGTACAGAAACTTTCAGTAGAAGTGATGTTTTGGAATCTTTTGTAAACATAGAACCTAGAGCTTCTGTAGCTTATCGATTAAATGAGTCTTCTTCAATAAAAATAAGCTATAATAGGTTATCACAGTATCTACATTTGTTATCTAACACTAGTTCTCCTACACCTTTAGATGTTTGGGCACCTAGTGGAAGATTTATTAAGCCACAGCTTTTAGATCAAGTCGCACTAGGTTACTTTAAGAGTTTTAGAGATGATGCTTATTCTCTAGAAGTTGAAACGTTCTACAAAACCATCAAAAATCGAATAGATTATATTGATGGTGCTGATTTAATTGCTAATGATGCCATTGAGCAAGTTATCTTAAATGGAGAAGCTAGAGCATATGGCCTAGAAATTCTGTTACGAAAAAATGAAGGTCGATTAAAAGGGTGGTTAGCATACACATTATCAAAATCTGAACAACGCACTCCAGGTAGAACACCTATAGAAACAGGCATAAACAATGGTCAATGGTATAATACGCCTTGGGATAAAACTCATGACATAACACTTACCGGATCGTATGAACTTAATAAAAAATGGAGCATAAATAGTAATTTCTTATTCCAAACCGGTATACCAGCTACATTTCCAAATGGACAATATCAATTTAATGGATTAACTATACCTGTGTTTGAAGCTAGAAACTCAAATCGCTTAACTAATTATCATAGGTTCGACCTTTCAGTAAATTACAACCCAAAACCAGATTCTGAAAAGAAGTTCAAAGGGCAATGGGTATTTAGTCTTTATAACATTTATAACAGACGTAATGCCACTAGTATAACTTTCAGGGAAAACCGAATGACAGGTAGAAATGAAGCTACTAGATTTGCCATATTTGGTATAGTTCCAGCAGTAACCTATAATTTCCAATTTTAAGATGAAAAAGATTATAGTAATATTCGTAATAGCACTCATGACAATTTCTTGTGAAGATGTGATAGAAGTAGATCTAAATGTAGCTTCACAAAGATTGGTCATTGATGCAGGCATTAATTGGTTTAAAAATACATCGGGTAATGAGCAAAGCATCCGATTATCCTTAACTGCTCCATTTTTTAACGAAGATGTACAACCAGCTAATGGCGCCATAGTATCTGTTTCAGACACAAACGGAAATACATTTAACTTTATAGAAGACGGAGTTACCGGGATTTATAGAAATTTGAATTTTATTCCAGTATTAGATACAACATATGTACTCTCGGTTTTTTATGATAATGAATTATATACAGCAACAGAGACTCTCAAATCTGTGGCCCCAATAGACTTTGTAGAGCAAAGAGATGATGGTGGTTTCTTAGGCGAGGATATAGAGCTAAAAGCTTTTTACACAGATCCAGCAAATATTGAGAACTATTATTTTTTTGAATTTATAAGTAACATACCTGTAATTCCGACCTTAGAAGTATACGAAGATAGATTTACAGATGGCAACCAAGTATTTGGATTCTACACCGAGGAAGACTTACAAACAGGAGACCAAGTTACGATTCGAAATTATGGAGTTTCAGAGCGTTTTTATCAATTTATGTTTACACTTTTACAGCAAGGTAGTGAGGATAGCGGAGGTCCTTTCGAAACACAGCCAGCAACTGTCAGAGGTAATTGCATTAACCAAACTAATCAAGATAATTTTCCATTCGGATATTTTAGATTATCGGAAGTAGATGAAAAGATTTATACTATTCAGTAAATAAATTATTATTTGGGCGTTACCATAACAATAACAAGTTCTTTTTGTTATGGTCGCGTTATTTACTATATCTTTTGCAATGCAAAAGGATGTCGTTTCTACCGCTAACGCAAACAAATTCATTATTTTTATACTATGAATTTCGAAAAAACTACAGAAAAGGATTCCAACTATAATAATCTTGAAAATATGTCTGTTAATGAGATTATTACTAACATTAATAACGAAGATAAAGCCGTTCCTTTAGCTGTAGAAAAAGCATTACCTCAAGTTGAAACCCTTATAAATCAAGTTGTTTTAAAGCTTAAGAATGGTGGGCGACTATTCTATATAGGAGCTGGAACAAGTGGTCGTTTAGGCATTTTAGATGCCTCGGAATGTCCGCCAACTTTTGGAGTTTCCCATGATTTGGTTATTGGACTAATTGCTGGTGGAGATACAGCCATCAGAAAAGCTGTAGAATTTGCTGAAGATTCAAAAAATCAATGTTGGACTGATTTAAAGGCATATAATATAACTGATAAAGATATAGTTATTGGTATTGCGGCATCAGGCACAACACCTTACGTGCTTCATGGCCTCAAAAAATGTAATGAAAAAAATATAATTACCGGATGTATTGTATGTAATCATAAAAGTCCTATTTCTTTAGAAGCAAAATATCCTATAGAAGTTATAGTTGGTCCAGAGTTTGTGACTGGTAGTTCAAGAATGAAAGCTGGTACAGCACAAAAATTAGTTCTTAATATGATTACAACTACTACTATGATTCAGTTAGGTAAAATCAAAGGAAACAAAATGGTAGATATGCAATTGAGTAATCACAAATTAGTAAATCGTGGTACACAAATGCTAATAAGAGAATTTAACATTTCTGAATCTAAGGCAAAAGAGTTATTAGATAAATATGGAAATGTTAGAGGTGCAATAAAACACATAAAGGATGGAAGAAACTAAGCACACTGATAAAGAAATATTAAACAGAGGTATTCGTATTATGCTAATATGCTTGTTCTTGATGTTTAGTGGTCCTACTATACTGCATATTGCATTCTCCAATAGTGAAAAATCACTTTACATACCTTTATTGATTCTAGGGATTCTTCTAAGTCTAGGAGCAATTTTTAGTTTATTAAAAGGTATAAACACTATCATAGAGAGTATATTTGGTAAGAAAAACAACTAATAGTTATATTATTTTAATTCTTAAAAACAATCTTGAATATATACAACAAAAAAGACCCAATCGTAATGATTGAGTCTTTCAAAAA
>SHBX01000024.1 GCA_004211785.1 Winogradskyella sp. | reverse complement strand
AATTCCGGATGTTCCAAAAATTAGTTTTCGATGTGATTAGTTTATATAATAACGTTACTTTTTTGAAAGTGTCTCAAAAAAGTTTTAGTAACTATTAAATTTATCGATTATTTGGAATATGTATAGAAGTAATTTTCTAAAGTGAAGTTACTTTTTGCTTTGCAGTTTCAAACTCAGCAACCATATCATCAACAATCTGAGCGACTGGTTTTATATCATGAATGAGTCCGGCAATTTGTCCAATCTCCAATTCGCCATCTTCCAAATCGCCTTCAAACATACCACGTTTGGCACGCGCCCGTCCTAACAATTCTTTGAGTTGGTCTACTGTTGGTCCTGTCTTGTACAATTCTTGTACTTCGCTGTAAAATTTATTCTTTATTAAACGTACTGGTGCCAATTCTTTTAAGGTCAATTGCGTATCGCCTTCTTTGGCATCAACCACCACTTGCTTAAACGCTTGATGTGCAGAAGATTCTTCACTAGCTACAAATCGACTGCCAACTTGTACACCATCAGCACCTAAAACCATAGCCGCCAACATGGCTTTTCCTGTGGCAATACCACCAGCAGCAATTAGAGGAATACTTAATTGTTCTTTAACCATTGGAATCAAGGTCAAAGTCGTTGTCTCATCACGACCGTTGTGTCCACCAGCTTCAAAACCTTCGGCAACAATAGCATCAACGCCAGCCGCTTCTGCTTTTAAAGCAAACTTTACACTACTTACCACATGCACAACTGTAATACCGCGTTCTTGTAACCAGCTGGTCCATGTTTTGGGATTTCCCGCAGACGTAAAGACAATTTTTACACCTTCTTCAACAATGATATTCATAATCTCCTCAATGTTTGGATACAACATTGGTACATTGACACCAAAAGAGTTGTTTGTAGCTGCTTTACATTTCTGGATATGTTCTCGTAAGACATCTGGATACATAGACCCAGCACCAATTAAACCCAAGATTCCTGAGTTGCTAGCTGCAGATGCTAAACGCCAACCGCTATTCCAAATCATACCAGCTTGTATGATAGGATATTTTATATTGAAAAGTGATGTGATTTTATTTGGCATAGTAATTTTATTTGAAGACGCTTTGGTACTTCGACTCTGCTCAGTACAGGGAAGCTCAGCTCAGCGCAACACCTTAATTATTAATCGTAAAAATACTAAGAAATAACACCAGAGCCAATAAGTTCGTCATCTATATACCAAGCGACAAACTGACCTTCGGTGATTGCAGATTGCTTATTTTCAAATTCTACATAAAGTCCAGAGTCAACTTTATATAGCTTCGCATTCTCTAAAGCCTGACGGTAACGAATACGCGCTTTTGCTGGCATAGTTTCACTATCAGATAATTGCAAATCTTCTCGTACCCAATGCAATTCTTCATTCTTAACAAACAAAACTGAGCGATACAAACCTGGATGCTTATTGCCTTGACCTGTATAGATTACATTTTCGTTGACATCAGTATCTATAACAAAAAGCGGTTCTTTAGTACCACCAACTGCCAAGCCTTTTCGTTGCCCTTTTGTAAAATAATGTGCACCTTGATGTTTGCCTACAATTTTTCCTTGGGAAACTGCATATTCTGGTTTTGTAGAATGAAAAGCCAATTCGCTTGTTTTTGAATCAAAACGCGGAATAGATTTATGGTAGCTATCTAGAGTTTCAGGAATTTCTACAATAACACCTTCTTTTGGCTTTAACTGTTGTTGTAAAAAATCTGGTAGTCTCACTTTACCAATAAAACAAAGTCCTTGTGAATCTTTCTTTTCGGCAGTAATTAAACCTTGAGCTTTTGCAATATCACGAACTTCAGGTTTAGTTAGTTCGCCGATAGGAAACAATGCCTTTGCCAATTGTCCTTGCGATAATTGACATAAAAAATAAGACTGGTCTTTATTTTCATCAACACCAGCAAGCAATTGATGTACTTGTTCTCCTTCTTTTTCTATTGTGCCTTTACGACAATAATGCCCTGTAGCCACATAATCTGCGCCTAACTCAAGTGCAATATCCATAAAGACATCGAACTTAATTTCGCGATTGCAGAGCACATCTGGGTTTGGTGTACGACCGTTTTCGTATTCCTTAAACATGTAATCTACAATACGCTCTTTGTATTGCACACTTAAATCTACTGTTTGAAAAGGAATCCCTAATTTGTCTGCTACCAGCATGGCGTCATTACTATCTTCAAGCCATGGACATTCATCCGAAATAGTTACAGAATCGTCGTGCCAGTTTTTCATAAATAGCCCAATAACCTCATACCCTTGTTCTTTTAAAAGGTATGCTGCCACACTGGAATCTACACCTCCAGAAAGACCTACTATAACACGTTTGTTTTTCATTTTATTCTCTATTCCGAAATGTGTTCGGAAAAACTTGGGCAAAATTACAAAATAAAAAAGGTAATCTTTTGAAGATCACCATTCTTAAAGTCTATGGATATGATAGTTTTATACTATTGCTTTTTATAGATGACTTTATCATTATCATGATCTACTTTTCTAACTAGCTTTGCATTTTTATAATATTCCCAAATTCCGGTTTTTAAGTTTGCTTTAAAATTTCCTTTGGCTTGGAGTTGACCATCTATATCATAATATATGGTTTGCCCATTAAGCTTATCATCTTTATACAAGGACTCTTGAAGCAATTTTCCTGATTCTGAATATATTTTAGTCGTTCCATTTAGTACATCCTTTTGATACTCCGCCACCTCAGCAACTTTGCCATTAATAAACATTACAGAGCGCAGACCTTCTAATTGACCATTGGTATTGTAATTCTCTTCAATCATAATATTTTGAGAATTTTTATGGAAGAACACCCATTTACCAATGAAGTTTTTACCATCCATTTTTCCTTGACTAATAATACTACCATTAGACGCCATAAAAGTGACTTGCGCTTCATTATTATCGAGATTAAAAACCTTTATTGCACTTAATACACTTTTCTTTCTTTTGAGTTTGTAATACTTAAATGTGTCGATTTCTTTTCCGTGCGAAAATTTTCCTTTGTAACGTAGCTGATTGGTTTTTGGATAGTTTTTTTGCCATATACCGTGTCTTTTTCTACTTTCGTCGAACTTATTAACCTCATTTTGAGCTAACAGCGGTGTTAAAATTATTGTAAAAATAATCGCGATGAGAAATTTATGTTTAATCATTTTATATTTTTGTTAGACAATATGAACAAATTATATTAACTTTAAACTCAAAAAAATGAAAATTATTTCAAAAAGCTTGAAGTTACTCACAGTATTTTTATTGGTTTTAGGAATTACTGGTTGTAGTAGCGACGATGACAACAACATTCCGACTACAGTCGTAGACATTGCAGTTGCAAATGGTTATACTACTCTTGCTGATGCATTAACAAGAGCAGATTTAATTGCAACTCTAAGAGGAGATGGCCCTTTCACTGTATTTGCTCCAAACAATACAGCTTTTCAGGCGCTATTAGATTCAAATCCAGCATGGAATTCAATAAATGATATTGAAATAAATTTATTGACAACCGTTTTACTTAATCATGTAATTATAGGTACAGAAGTAAATTCTTCAGCAATAACTACTGCAGGTATATATGCAAATGTAGGAGCTGTAGGTCCTGGGAATAATAATTTAAGCATCTATGCAAGAAACAACTCAGGTACAGTAGAAATAAATGGTGGAAATGCTACAACTGCTGGTGCAGATGTTACTAATGCAAACATAAGTGCAGAAAATGGGATAATTCATGAAGTTAATAAAGTGTTATTACCTCCAACTGTTGTAGATATGGCTTTAGCCAATCCTGAGTTTGCAAGTTTGGTAGCATCATTAACAGTTGCTGGTCAACCTGATTTTGTAACTACTTTATCTACAGCTAACGGAACTGCTCCAGCACCGTTCACTGTATTTGCGCCAACAAATGCTGCATTTCAAGCATTATTAGACTCTAACATGATGTGGAATTCTCCAGCGGATATAGATTCTGCTTTATTAACAGAAGTCTTGGAGCATCATGTCGTAACAGGTAATAATGTCCAATCCGGAGATTTAAATCAAAACGGAGATACGATGCCTACAACTTTACAAGGGCAAACTATTACGATAACTCTACCAGGAACAAACGGTAATATTGCAGATATAACTGATGGTGCAGGAAATGATGCTGGCATCATTGCAGTTGATGTACAAACTGCAAACGGTGTAATACATGTTATCAATGCGGTTTTATTACCTGCTACATAAAAGCAAAAAGTCGAGGCTGATTACCTCATTTTTATATTGATTGATTTAGTTTGATAAGCCTTCCATTCTTGGGAGGCTTTTCTTTTGCTATTATAATTTTATTCTTACATTAATAAAGTATCATAATTAAAACTAGATTAGAAATGAATTTTAGAAAAGCTACTCAAGAAGATATAATTAAGATAGTTGAAATGATTGCTGATGATGAACTTGGAGTGAAAAGAGAAAATTTTCAAGTGCCTTTACCTGAAGAATATTTAAAAGCTTTTGAAAATATTAACTCAGATGATAATCAAGAACTCATTGTTGTAGAATCTGAAAACTTAGAAGTTATTGGTACTATGCAGCTCACTTTTATTCAATACTTAACCTATCGCGGTGGCATTAGAGCTCAAATTGAAGCTGTAAGGATTAGAAAAGATAAAAGAGGACTCGGTATTGGAAAAACAATGTTTCAGTGGGCCATTAATAGAGTCAAGGAAAGAAATGCCCATTTATTACAATTAACCACAGACAAAAAAAGACCAAAAGCTATTACGTTTTATGAAGACTTAGGGTTTAAAAAATCTCACGAAGGCATGAAACTTCATTTTAAATAATATAAATAAAAAAGCCACAGTCTAATCTGTGGCTTTTTTATTATCTATAACTGTTGTAATAACTTATTTTTTTCTATTACGTTGTTGCATTTGCTTTTGCTTTTCGGCTTGCTCCATCATATTAGCCATTTTCTTTTGAAAACGGTTCTGCTTTTTTGGCTTGCTTTTACTCACCTCAATCTTAGCTAATACTTTCTCTTCATCGATAATGTAGTTTTTAATTACTAGCATAATACCAATACTAATTAAGTTAGAGATAAAGTAATATAAACTCAATCCAGACGCATAGTTATTAAAGAACACTAACATTAATAATGGTGAGAAATAAATCATATACTTCATCATCTTACTCATATCTGGCATGCCTTCTTGCGGTGGTCCTTGCATTGCAGTTTGTTGACCAGTGGTCATCTTCATATAGAAGAAAATAGCAATCGCTGCTAATATTGGAAACAAACTCACGTGGTCGCCATAAAATGGAATATTGAAACCTAAGTCAATAACTGAATCATAAGAACTTAAATCGTCAGCCCAAAGGAAACTCTTCTGGCGTAAATCAAACGCTGTTGGGAAGAACATAAACAACGCATAGAACACAGGTATTTGCATTAAACCTGGTAAACAACCACTTAATGGGCTTGCTCCTGCTTTATTTTGCAATGCCATAGTCTCTTGCTGTGCTTTTAATTTATTGTCTTTGTACTTAGCTCTAATCGCATCTAACTCTGGCTTTAAAATCTTCATCTTTGCCTGAGACAAGAATTGCTTATACTGGACAAAAGACAATAGTATCTTTACCAAAATTGTCATTACAATAATAGCAATACCATAAGGCAAGAAGCCACTTAAGAATCCGAATAACGGAATAAACACGGCTTTGTTAATCCATCCAAAAATCCCCCACCCAAATGGAATACTTTCTTCTAGATTTTTGTCATAAGATTTTAAAATTTTAGCATCAGTCGGTCCATAATACATACCCATGGACTTATTAAATTCTCCGCCACTTAAAGTCAACGGTATTTTTGATGCATACAATTTTGTATAAATGCTATCTATTTCTTCATCTTTAACCAAATCTGTAGAAGACATGCTCACCGATTTTAATGGCGAATCTGGCACTAGAATACTACTGAAGAAGTGTTGTCTGTAGGATAGCCAATAGACATCAGTAACGACCTCTTCATCATCATTCATTTGAGCCAGTTTATCAATCTTATCGCCATCATGCTGATAGGTTAAGCGTGTGTATCTGTTTTCGTAGGTAATACTTTGATCATGACTGTAACCTTTAAGTTTCCAGTCTAGGTTAATTTCTTGAGAACTATTAACTACGTTATCTAAGCCTTGAGATTTGATTGCGAAATCAATCATATAATCACCAGGCTTTAACTCGTATCTATATTCTAGGTAACGTGCTTCAGACACTTTAAGCTTCATAGAAACTACTGTGTTTTCTCCGCTTTTAGTTACCGTAGGTTGAAAATATAAATTCTCGGTATTTAAAACTCTATTATCAGTTGTAGAAAAATTGATGTTAAAATTGGTGTTACCATCTTTAATCAAATAGATAGGTGCATCGTTATGGTCTACAAAGGCTTTAAGCTTAACTTCTGAAAGATGGCCTCCTTTGTTATCAAACTTTAATGCCAACACATCTGTTTCAACTTCTGTTACTGCATCAGTCGCTGATGGTAATGTTGAAGCGTATGCAAAAGCACCTAATTTGTTTTGAAGTGCGACTTGCTGTAAAGAATCTGTAGCAGATGCATTAGAGTAATCTTCAGCGGTTGTTACTTTTGTGGTTAATGCTTCCGCTTCTTCTTTTGTTTTTTGCTCGGTTGCTATTTTTTCTGTTTCAGCTTGTTTTTGAGCTTCTAATTCTTCTGGACTTGGTTGACTTTGGTATAAGTACCAAATCATAATACCAAAAAGAAGCACAAAGCCTATAATTGAGTTAATGTCTAATTTCTTTTCTTCCATGTTACTTTCCGCGAAAGCGGTAATATTATTTGTTAATTGGTCTCTTTCTGTAACCCAAAAAGCTATCCAAAGTCTTAATTATGCCAAACTGACACATTACTTGTTGTCCTTGTATTCTAATGCTGCTGCAACAAATGAGACAAAAAGCGGATGCGGATTTGCAACTGTACTCTTATATTCCGGATGGTATTGCACACCAACAAACCAATTATGCGTTGGTATTTCTACAATCTCAACTAAACCAGTTTCTGGGTTATAACCTGTTGCTTTTAAACCAGCTGCTTCAATTTGAGCTTTATAGTCGTTATTAAATTCAAAACGGTGTCTGTGACGTTCTTTAATTTCTTTATGTCCATAAGATTTATGAGCAAGTGTATCTGTTTCAACATTACAATCCCAAGATCCTAAACGCATCGTTCCACCCTTATTAACAACATCTTTTTGTGATTCCATTAAAGCAATAACTGGATGTGCTGTGTTTTCATCCATCTCAGTAGAATTAGCGTCATCTAAACCTAGAATGTTTCTAGAATATTCTATGACTGCCATTTGCATACCCAAACAAATTCCTAAAAATGGAATATTATGTTCTCTTACATATCTTACGGCATCAATCTTGCCTTCAATACCACGCTCTCCAAAACCTGGAGCGACAAGTACACCATCAAGATGGCTCAGTTTCTCTTTTACATTGTCTTTAGACAAATATTCTGAATGAATAGACTCTACATTAACTTTAACTTCATTCTCTGCACCTGCATGAATAAAGGCTTCTAAAATAGATTTATAAGAATCTTGAAGCTCAACATACTTACCAATAAGACCTATAGTAACTTGACTTTTTGGGTTTTTATGTCTACTCAAAAACTCGTTCCACTGGCTTAAATCTGGTTGATCACTATTCAAGTCTAGCTGTTTTAAAACCACTTTATCTAAACCTTCTTCCAACATCAAATTTGGCACATCATAAATAGTTGATGCATCAATAGATTGGATAACGGCTTCTTTCTTTACGTTACAAAAACGAGCCAATTTAGTTTTTATACCGTCACTCAATTCGTGCTCTGTACGACATACCAAAATGTCTGCTTGTACACCACTTTCCATTAATGTTTTTACACTATGTTGCGTTGGTTTTGTTTTTAACTCACCTGCAGCAGATAGATATGGCACCAATGTAAGATGAATAACTAAAGCATTGTTCTCTCCTAAATCCCATTGTAGTTGACGTACAGCTTCTATATATGGTAAAGACTCAATATCACCAACAGTTCCTCCAATTTCGGTAATGATAATATCATAATCACCTGAGTTACCTAATATTTGTATGCGATGTTTAATCTCGTCTGTAATATGCGGAATGACTTGTACCGTTTTACCTAAAAATTCACCACGACGTTCTTTATCAATAACACTTTGATAAATACGACCGGTTGTAACGTTATTGGCTTGAGATGTCGGTACATTTAAGAAGCGCTCGTAATGTCCTAAATCCAAGTCTGTTTCTGCACCATCGTCAGTTACATAACATTCGCCATGTTCGTAAGGATTCAATGTCCCTGGGTCAATGTTAATGTATGGGTCTAATTTTTGAATGGTTGTTCTGTAACCTTGAGCTTGGAGTAGTTTGGCTAAAGATGCCGCTATAATGCCTTTTCCTAAAGAAGAAGACACACCGCCAGTTACAAAAATATACTTTGGATGAGTTGTCATGTTGCGTTGGTTACTGAGCTTTTTGTCGAAGTATTAAACGCAGGCAAATGTACAAAATAAAACTACTTATTTGGTAATTGTTTTGGGTTTGTTTGAACGAATTAAAATCTCGTTGAACTTGAATTTAATAATCTAAACTACTAACTTCGTTTAACAATAAAAAGGTCAGGCTTGTCAAACAAACACCTAATCCTTAATGCAAAAGGTCGAAAAATTTTCTCCAGAAATCAATAAGGTATACTTTATAGAAAGTCATACGCTTATACATATTTTATCAGGAAAGGGAAGTATACAAGTAGACTTTAAAAATTACTATGATTGGCAAGAAAAAGCCATCTTCTTAGAAAAAGGACAATACATAAAATTTTTATCAGACGACTTTATAGTCAGAAGAATTGAATTCTCTAATGAAAATAAGTTTTATGATAATGAGGTTAGAGTACTCTTTAAACATCTTATTTCATTAGGCTACATTGATTTATTGGAATGTGAAGATTGTAATACTTTCTTGTCAGAATCTGCACTAACAGACAATTCTGCTGATATTATAGATGTGTCTTCAAAACAATGGTATTGGCAAAATCCTTTTAAAGCCAACAAGGAAGAGTACCAAGTTATTTTTGATGCCAAAGAAATTATAGACCAAGAATATTCAAATCGTTTAACGGGCAATGATTTGGTAAATCTTATTAACGACCGTGGTTATAATGCACAAGCACTAATAAAAAATAAAATTGGTTTATCCGTTAAGAATTTAATGAACTCTAAAAGACTTCAAGAAAGCCGAAAGCAAGTTGCGTTTACCGATAAGAGTATTCAAGAAGTGTCCTATGAATTAGGCTTCAAAGATGATGCTTACTTTAATCGTGTTTTTAAAAATTCAACAGGACAAACACCAAAACAGTTTAGAGATAATTTCGATTTTAAAAACCGAGATGTATTTTCTCAGAATATTACAGAGTTACTTCAAGAATACCACACACAAGAACGTTCTCTTGAGTTTTATGCTAATAAAATGAATCTTTCTATAAAAACATTATCAAGTAAGGTACAAGCGAAAATGAATACATCTTTAGGGCAATTAATACGACTTGAAATAATAAATACTGCCAAATTAATGCTAATAGAAGACCAGCCCATAAATGCAATATCAAGACAGCTTGGTTTCGAAGAACCTAATCACTTTACACGGTTTTTTAAACATTATTCAAGCATTACTCCTTCCGACTTTAAATTAAAAAAGTACAATTCTTAGTCTTTTTTTTGTAGCAACTAAGTTTTAATTCTACTTCATCTTTGCAGTGTAAAAATCACTAAAAATAAAAAAGATGAATATTAAAGAACAAGTACAAAAAATGGATGCCATAGTTTCTCAAGGTGCTATTGTAGATGCCGTAAAAGCATTCTTTGCGGATAACGCAAACACATCAGATTATGGAAATGGCGGAACAACAGGAAAATCTGAAATGATTGCAAAAATGGAAGGTTTCGCTGGAGCTATCGCCAAGGTAAACGGCATTACTCATCACCATTCTATAGTAGATGGTAATGTTTCTGCATCAGAGTTTACATTCGATTTTGATATGAAAGACGGCAGTAAAATTTACTGGCACGAAATCATACGTAGAATTTGGAATAATGAAGGCAAAGTAATTCAAGAAGAATATTTCAACGCAGAATAATTTTAATAACGCTAAACAAATAGAAAAATGAAAATTTTAAAAACAATAGTAGTGGCAGTAGCTTTAACTTTAACAACATCGTTGTCTGCTCAAGATAAAATGGCTAACAACTTAGATAATAGTAACATTGCACTTCAAGGTTACAGTCCCGTATCGTATTTAGATTTAGGACTTGCACAAATTGGTAACAACAACTACAAATCAGAATATGAAAAAGTAACTTATTACTTTACTTCTGAAAAACAGAAAGCAACTTTTGATAAAAATCCAACTAAATACATGCCGCAATATGGAGGTTTCTGTGCTTTTGGAACTTATGCTGGCGCAAAGTTTAGAGTAGACCCAAACAAATTTTTGGTAGAAGATGGAAAGTATTATCTATACTTAAATAATGTAGAGTTAGATGCAAAACAGTTATGGTTAGCGGAAAACAATCATAGCAAGCTAAAAAGTGTAGCTGATAAAAACTGGAAGAAGCTTAGTAAAACTCACAACTAACTAAGCGGCTGATTGTAAATAATTTATAAAATTTAAAATCATGAAGTTCATAACCAAAAGAATACACGCTTTTTTAGATTATCCGGTAGCTATAGCTTTGATAATTCTACCTTTTCTACTAGGATTAGGAGAATCTAATCCGCTTGCATTAAAGCTTTCGGTAGCTACAGGTATCGCTGCATTTATATTAACGCTCTTAACAGATCACCATTTAGGTGCCTTTAAAGTAATCTCATATAAAATGCATTTAATTGTAGACTTTGTAGTTGCAATAGTATTTATAATAGCTCCTTTTATTTTATCATTTGAAGGAATAGATGCTTATTACTATTGGATTAACGGAATCGCAGTACTTACAGTAGTAAGCTTGCATAAATCGGAAGCTGTGATATAAGCTTCTAAAGAATATTAATAGCGATTTGAATTCAACCTCAAATTGCTATTTTTTTATAGGTAAAAACTAAAACTCCCTACGAATCGTATAAATTAGTTCTTCCAGACCATTTACTTTAATCTCATACATTTGCTGCATCATGTTCCCTAGTTTTCCTTTTGGGAAGCCTTTTTGTTTAAACCAAGTATAATAATATTCAGGAATATCGACCAAGTATTGGTCTTTGTATTTACCAAAGGGCATTTTGTATTTGGCTAATTCTATAAGAGCTTGTTGGTTGGGTTGCATTAGATTTATTAAAAAACTTAGTCGTTGTCATTGCAATCAAGTCAACGAAGAGGAATCTCACTCGAATGAGATTTCTCATCGCTCATTCTTCGCTCTATCGAAATGATAAAAAATTATTGGGTTCTAAAAGCCTCAAGTTTTTTGAGTTCTTGAGCTATTAAAATATTCCAAGTCGCTTGTTTTTCTCTATCTATAGAATGATTGGTCTCTTCATCATATAAGTTTTGCATTTTTGAAGAGGCCAAACTTATAGATTTATACAACTCATTAAGTTGATTTCTTAAACTCGATGATGCTTTAAGTCTACTTATTTGCTCACGAAATTTACGCGCATGCAGCTCAGTAATATCAAAATGTAATTGTTCATGTTTTAAGATATGTGGCGTAGCATCTTCAGGCTTATACCATGATTCTGAAGGATAAAACAAGCACTCAACAGTTGTTGAAAAATCTGTAATACGATCACCTGTTTTACCTATAGAAAATCCAAATGTTATCCCTGAAGCTGTTAATGCTGCTGCATCTGTATTTTGTTGTGGCACACCTTTAAAGTCTTTCCATGCCAAAGGCTTATTGGTATCCCAAGAAAAGGTTTCTAAATCTTCATTTTGACTAATAGCTATAGACGTGAATAAAAGGAATACAAAAAAAGTTTTCATTGATGATGATTTTCAATTAAAACGATAGTAAATAATTCTTATTGTAATTTAATTAACCACAACAATTTTAAGATTATCGTATCTTACAATGTAAGTCGCCTCATTAACGTAACCACCAAATGTCTTTTTGGTATAACGGAATTTGTTTTCGATATACTCTGTTGCTAATTCATCACCTGAGTTTGGTAAACCGTCATCATTAGATGCCAAACGTAATAATATATCAAGAGTTAAATCAAAACCGCGAGTAGCATATTTACTTGGTGTTAACCCATATCTAGATTTATACATGCTTACAAATCCATTTGCAGTATCCGTATCATATTGTTTATTAATAGTTGCGTAATGAAACTTTAAATTAGACAGGTGATAGTTATTATCTGGATCTTTACTTTCAAAAGCTCTACTCTTATTTGTGGTGGTCAAAACAATCTCGATATCATCAACTGATAAGCCATTTAAAAGACTAATAATACTTGAGCCAAAAGACATATCATCTGTTTCTAAAAAGACAATGTTTTTACCTTTTTTGAAGAGTCCTTCAAAAGTTGTAGGGTATATAAAATAAGCATCTTTACCTTTATCCTTACCTTTTTTAGTTAACTCAGAAAACAGCTGCTTTGCTGCAGGAAACTCTCTTTTAAGATTATTACTTATAGTTTTATGCTTTTGGTCAGCAATAATAACAACTTGAGTCTTGGTACTATCTTGCTTAATATAGTTAACCATCTTTTGCGACAATATCTTTTTATTCGGGATAGTTTGATATACATTTCTTGATACTTTTGAAGGCATTGCTAATGGTGCAAAAACAGGTACAGCATCACTTCTGACCTCAATTGCAAAACGGTCAAAGGTTTTGGACATCATCGGTCCGATTACTGCATCGTAATTAGAAAAATCTTCATTACTAGTTATGTTTGCAATTTCTGTTGTACGATTTTCAGTATCAAATACTTTTAGATTTGTAGAAATACCTAAATTTTTTGCTGAATCTAAAGCCATCAAAACACCAGAATGAAAATCTAAAGCTGTACTTAAAATCCTATCAGATTTCATCATAGCTTTTACCTCAGCCACAGAATCTAAATCAATTCTGTGTAGCTTAAATGGCAATAATACCGCTAATCGTTTTGTTGACGTATTTGTAATATTATCTCTTAAATCTGTAACATTATAATCTTTTCCAGTAATCGTAGTCGATACCTCAACATCAGAAGGTACTTTAAGTACCATACCCATTTTTAAACCAGATTCTGCAAGCCCTGGATTTAGTTCCTCTAGCTCTTCTTGAGTTAAACCCAATTTTACTTTAAGCCTGTAGAATCCTTCTTTTGGTAGAACTTCATAATAATTATATTCTGTATCTGTTGCTTTCTCTTCATTATTAGCAATGTTAGGTACATTTAATTCATCACCTGGCTGAATCACTTCTTTTATATCTGGATTTAAGTCTTCTAATTCTTGTACTGTAATTCCAAATTTATATGCTATACGCCATTTACCTTCGCTTGGCAAGACTGTATATTTTTTTATAGTATTAGATAAGGTTTGTTTAGAAACTACAATCTTAAATCGTGGTATTCTGATTCTGTCACCTCGTCTTAAATTTTCTGAGTATAATCTAGGGTTCGCTTTTTTAATTTCGTCTTCACTAACATTATATTTCTTTGATAAGCCGTAAAGTGTTTCTTTTCGCTTTACTTTATGCTTCTTATAATCAATTACTTCTTTAGACTCTTCAACTATTGGATCATTCTTTACTTTAGAATTTGGGATAATTAACGTTGTATTTGGTCCAAAACTAGTTTTGGCATCTGGGTTTAACGCCAAAATATCAAAAGGTGTTACCAAATACGTTTTAGCTATACTCTCAATAGTTTCACCAGTTTTTACTTTATGTGTCTTATAGTTTTGTGCACTAAGACCAATTGTAAAAACTGATAATAAGATGATTAAAAATTGCTTCATATTATGTTCTCTATTTCAAAATATATAATGTTTTATCGCTTCGACTTCGCTCAGCGACCAAAACACTATTCCCATTCTATAGTTGCAGGTGGCTTTGAGCTGATATCATACACTACTCTATTAACACCTTTCACTTTGTTTATTATCTCGTTTGAGGTTTTCTGCAAAAACTCATAAGGTAAATTTACCCAATCTGCTGTCATACCATCTGTACTTTCTACAGCTCTAAGCGCAACACATTTTTCATAAGTTCTTTCATCTCCCATAACACCTACACTATTAACTGGTAATAGCATTGCGCCAGCTTGCCATACTTTGTCATACAAACCCCAAGAGCGTAAATTATTGATAAAAACAGCATCAACTTCTTGTAATATACGAACTTTCTCCGGTGTTAGATCTCCAAGAATCCTAATAGCCAATCCAGGTCCAGGAAATGGATGACGTCCTAACAATTCTTTGTCCATATTCATGCTCGTCCCTACACGTCTTACTTCATCTTTAAACAATGCTTTTAATGGCTCTACCACTTTAAGTTTCATAAAGTCTGGTAAACCACCAACATTATGATGACTTTTAATTGTTGCACTTGGACCTCCAGTTGCAGAGACACTCTCAATAACATCCGGATAAATTGTCCCTTGCGCTAACCATTTTACATCTTTAATCAAATGCGCTTCATCATCAAAAACTTCAATAAACATAGCACCTATGGTCTTACGCTTTTCCTCTGGATCACTCTTTCCTGCTAAGGCATCCAAAAAGCGTGCCGAAGCATCTACACCTTTAACGTTTAATCCCATTCCTTCGTACTGCTTTAACACATCAGTAAATTCATTTTTACGAAGCAAACCATTATTTACAAAAATGCAATAGAGATTTTCTCCAATAGCTTTATGTAATAACATTGCAGCCACAGAAGAATCTACACCGCCTGATAAACCAAGAACGACTTTATCGTTTCCTAATTGTGTTTTGAGTGCCTCTACTGTTTCGTCTACAAAGGCATTTGGCGTCCAATCTTGCTCTACTTTAGCAATTCTTACAAGGAAATTTTCGAGTAATTGTTTTCCATCTGTAGTATGATATACTTCTGGATGAAATTGAATAGCATAGGTGTCCTCACCTTCAATTTTATAAGCTGCATTTTCTACATCTGCCGTACTTGCTAGTAAAGTTCCTCCTGTTGGCAGCTGTTTTATTGTATCACTATGGCTCATCCATACTTGGCTGCCTTCAGAAATGTTTTCAAAAAAAGCTTCGCCTTTTTTTACAAAACCAAGATTTGCACGACCATATTCTCTTGTATTAGATTCTGCGACTTCCCCTCCAGAAAAATGTGCTAAGTATTGCGCACCATAACAAACGGCTAGCATTGGCTTTTTTCCACGAATATTAGATAAATCTGGATGAAGCACATCTTCTCCTCTTACAGAGTTTGGGCTACCAGATAAAACTACAGCTTTAAAACTATCAGAATCTGATGGAATTTTGTTGAATGGATGGATTTCGCAATAGATGCTTAATTCTCTAACGCGACGCGCAATAAGCTGTGTGTATTGCGACCCGAAATCTAAAATTAGGACTTTGTTGTGTTGCATGCACAAAAATAGTAATTGATTTCAGATTTGTGATTGATGATTTGCGATTTTTTGAATAGTTTTTAACAGTGTTTTAAATCAATCTTTAATAAGCTTCAAATGCGTTTTTTTTCCATTTTGATTTAAGCTTACAATATAGATACCACTCCTAAAATTTTGAATATTTATCCTATAACTATTATTCTCCATTTGAGTTGCTCCAATCAATCTGCGCAGCATGTTTTTCCCTAAACTATCATAAATAGCAATTGAGGTCTCATCGCTAGAATTAGGGATAGATAATAAAATATAATCCTTTGCAGGGTTTGGATGAATTTTATATGTCTCTATACTTTGATTACCAACACTTAATGTTAGCTCACCAATAGCCCATAAAGTGGCATTCTTTATCATAGTTCTAAAATTAGTATTGCTATTATAATCTCCAGAATTATGACCGAGCGCAGTATAGAATGATTTAAAACCAGAAACAGTAACATCTCCACTACCATTATCATAAGTTAAACTTTCTTTATACCATGTGATAGGTCGTGCGGCATCATAACTGTTACTCCCAGTAGATTCCACTTCTAATAAAACCGTGTTATCATTGCTTAACTGTCCGCCATTATTCTGCCAATAGTAATATTCCTCATTTTTATTCCATATTGTTCCAACCGAACCTAAAAAGTCAACTGCTGGATGATTAGCTTCAACCGTCATGTCTGCATTAAAATTATTACTTGTATGATTTGGACTTGTTTGTACAATACCGCCAACAAGCTCGTTATAAAAAGGCCACACACCATCACGACAGGTATCTGTTGCTGCATGTACACCTATAAAACCTTTTCCGCTGGCTATAAAATTTTCAAAAGCTAGTTTTTCTGAAGCCGAAAGTAAATCGCCATCAGAACCAGACTCATCACTACCAGATGTATTTAAAAAAACAACTGCATCATATTGTGCTAAATTTGAAGGTGTAAAAACTGAAGAGTCATCAGAATTATCAGTTACCCAATCTCCATTCTCGTCTCCTAAATCTTCAAACATAGAAATACCTGCTCCAATTGAGCCATGTGTAAAACCATTAGTTTCATGATAAACGAGAATACGCTTTTGTGAAAAAGAAGAAATTGAAAATATAAAACTGACCGTAAATAAGTAGAATGATTTCATAATCGCAAGGTTTGGTTACAATTATGTACGTAAGAAAAATCTAATTTAGATGTTCTAAGCGAATTATTTTTAGATAGTTAAAATAGAAAAATCAACTTTTAGTGGTTGTAATGACTTGATTAACTCAGTAATTAAAGTATCTCCAAACTCTAAATACAATTCTGAAAAATTTGTGTTTCGTTCTTGCAAACTGTTATTAGGGAATAGTTGTTCTTGCAATTCTGTAGCTCTAGCTATTTGATCTGATAATTTTTTCTTTTGGGCTTTGAGCAATCGCTTTTCAAGATTTTTTAATCCTTTAAGTTGCTTTTTTTCTTGCGCCTCAACTGCTCCTAAAAAAGACTTATCTGTTTCTTTTGCAAGTTGATGCAGGTTTTTAAACTGGGTTTTTAAATGCTGAATTTGTTCAGAAAAATCGACATTAATATTAGATATTTTTCGCACGCGCTTATTAATAAAACTATCTCGCTTTAAAAATAAATCGGCATCAGTAATATCCAAACTTTTTTGTTTTCCGGATTGCTTTTCGGTTTTAATCAATACCGAATTACGCAACAGTAATATTGGGAAGGTGACATTTTGAGCTTCAAAATTTGACTTCAACTGAAACCAATATGCCATTTCACCACCGCCGCCAATGTAGCATAGGTTTGGCAAAATCACTTCTTGATATAATGGACGCATAATTACATTTGGCGAAAAACGCTCAGGCACCTCATCGAGGTGTTTTAGTAAGTCACTCTTGCTCCATGATATATCTGTATTATTTACTTTAAACATATCATCCTCAAAAACAATACGTTCTCTTAAGCTTTCACCTAAATAAAAGAGATTAATTTCTCTAGGATTAACTTGAGTTTTAAATCCAAGCGTTTCAATAGTTTTGTTTGTTTCGGAAACCGTTTCAAAAGCTATTTGCTCTAACAACTCTTTTTTCATTTGTGGAATAAAGAGCTTTTTTAATTCTCTATGATTAGCATCTAAAACCACTAAACCATATTCTGCAAAAAGGGCATTTGCTAAATAACGTGTTGCATCAGACAGATTATCATGATTAATGTAAGCTTCTTTAAACCAACTCTTAAGAGTATTAGCATGTCGTCCTGGTCCAAATTCAGCAGAAATAATTTCTAATACATCATCTAAACCTTCAGTATCAAAACGACCTACTGCTCCACCATCTTTTCTATTCCAGTGGATTTTTTTTCCTCTAAAATTGAAATAATTAATTTCATCAAAATCATGGTCTTCTGAAGCCATCCAATAGATAGGCACGAAATTATAATCTGGATATGCAGCCTTTAATTCTTTTGTTAAATTAATAGTCGATACTATTTTATGCAAAAAATATAATGGACCCGTAAATAAATTGAGTTGATGACCAGTTGTTATCGTATATGTATTCTCGGATTGTAAACTTTCAATATTCTGAAGCGTTAGTTCTGAAGCATCCGTATTTTGATATTGCTTTTTTAATACATCAACTAAAACAGTTCTGGATTCTGGTCTAACAGACAAAGATTTTTCTTCAATTTGTTGTTTAAAATTTTCAAGCTTTGGAAAACGATGATATAATGGTTTCAACTCAGGGTTTTCATCCAAATAATCACATATAAATGAAGAAAAGTAATTTGTGTCTCTAAACGAAATACAGTCGGTTGGCATGTAGTGGTTATTATTATGGCATAAATATACTGTAAGAGTAAAAGACAATTGCTAATTTTTAGTTAATATGATTATGAAAACACATAATCTCAATCACAGTCTTTATTTTTACTAGCTTTGAAGCTAAACTAAACAAAACTATGCAAAGACTTCTATTATTGACATTATTCATTTTTGGAATAAGCTATGGTTCTTTTTCTCAGAATATTCCATCACCTGATGAGTTTTTAGGTTACCCAATTGGCACTCAGTTTAGTAGACATCATCAAGTTCTTGATTATTTTAAGGCTGTTGCAGAAGCATCTCCTAATCAGGTTAAGATTGAAAAATATGGAGAAACATACGAGCGTCGTACGTTGAGTTTGGCATTTATTTCTAGTGAAGAAAACATCCGAAAACTCAATGACATTAGAGAGAATAATCTTAAAAATACTGGCCTTTTAAATGGTCAAGCTAATAATCCCGAAGTTGCCATTGTATGGTTAAGCTATAATGTTCATGGTAACGAAGCCTCTAGTTCTGAAGCTTCGATGCTAACACTTTATAAGTTATTGACCGAAAAGCAAGACTGGTTAAAAAATACTATGGTAATTATTGACCCATGCATAAACCCTGATGGTCGCGACCGTTATGTAAATTGGTTTAACAAAACTGCGAGCCAACCTTACGATATAGACCAACAAGCTAGCGAGCATAATGAACCTTGGCCAGGCGGAAGACCAAACCACTATTTGTTTGACCTTAATCGTGATTGGGCTTGGGCAAGTCAAGTAGAATCTGCTTCTCGATTAAAAGCATACAACAAATGGATGCCGCATATTCATGTGGATTTTCATGAGCAAGGTATAAACGAACCTTATTATTTTGCGCCGGCAGCAGAACCTTTTCATGAAATTATTTCGGATTTTCAACGTGATTTTCAGACTGAAATCGGTAAAAACCACGCCAAATATTTCGATGAAGAAGGTTGGTTGTTTTTTACTAGAGAGCGCTTCGATTTATTTTATCCAAGTTATGGTGATACCTACCCAACATACATGGGCGCTATTGGTATGACTTATGAACAAGGTGGTCATGGACGTGCAGGTTTAGGAATATTAAATGACGAAGGACACGTTCTAACCTTAGTAGAACGCTTAACACATCACACCACAACAGGTCTTTCAACTGTTGAAATAGCTTCAAAAAATGCAAAACGATTGAATAATGAATTTTCAAAATTCTTTGACAATTCAAACTTAAAGTATAAAAGTTATGTGTTGAATGGTAATCCTGATAAAATTAGAAGTCTAAAAACACTCTTAGACAAACACGATATTCAATTTGAAAATGCAACGTCCAGTAAAGTTAGTGGTTATAATTACGCTACAGGACAGCAAGGCAGTTTGAATTTGAATAGCAATGCTCTTGTTGTTCATTCTAACCAACCAAAGGGCAAAATGGTCAAAGTCTTGTTTGAGCCCAATGCAAAACTTACTGACTCTTTGACTTACGATATTACAGCTTGGAGCATGCCTTACGCTCATGGCCTGGACGCCATAGCTAGCACATCAAAAGTTTCTAGCTCAAAAGTTTTAGAGAAAAAAAAATATCAATACTTGTCTGACGCTTATGGTTATGTGAGTGATTGGAACTCGATGAAAGATGCAAAATTTTTAGCGTCGCTTTTACAAGCTAATTTTAGAGTACGTTTTACTGAAAAACCATTTTCTTCAAACGGCAGAAATTTTGGTAGAGGTTCTTTAATTATAACTAAAGGTGATAATGCGAAATTGAATAATATGCTTCAAATATTAAATTCTATTGCAGAAAAGCATGATAAGCAACTCTCAACAATCAATACTGGTTTCTCACAACGCACACCAGATATTGGTTCGCCAGATATTAAACTCATCAACAAACAAAAAATTGCTATACTTTCTGGTGATGGTACATCATCTTTAAGTTATGGTGCTTTATGGCATTTCTTTGAGCAGCAATTACATTATCCGGTGACTTCAATAAATACAGATAATTTAAGCAAAACAAACCTTAATAAATACAATATCCTAATTATGCCAAGCGGTTATTATAGTCGTATTCTTAATGAGGACATGATGAAAACCTTAAAAGATTGGGTGCGTTCTGGCGGAAAAGTCATTGCGATAGATGCTGCATTGAGAAGTTTTGCTGGTAAAGAAGGGTTTAGCTTAAAATACAAACAAAATGATGACAATGAGGAATCAGATAACCTAATTCCTTATAATGAGCGCGAACGTCAATATGTTAATAATATGATTACTGGAGCTATCTTTAAAAGTAAAGTAGATACGACGCATCCTATGGCTTTTGGTTTTGAAGAAGATTATTTTACTTTAAAAATCGGCAGTTCTACATATGATTTATTAGATGGCGGATATAATGTGAGTCATATTAATGACACAAAAGTATTTTCTGGTTTTGCAGGAAAAAATGCACTAAACAATCTAGAAAGCACGTTAGTATTTGGAGAAGAACGTATGGGCAGCGGTAGCTTTATTTATATGGCAGATAATCCAATGTTTCGTAGTTTCTGGGAAAATGGAAAATTATTTTTAGTCAATTCCATTTTCTTTGTAAACAATAATGCTTTCGAATTATAAAAATCCAACTTACCACATAAATTACCAACCTATGAAATTATTCCGATTTGCAAGTATCACTTTTATTTTAGCACTTAGCTTAATAAGCTGTAAAAATGAAACTGTTGAAGAAGACAAAGAGCTAAAAGTAGATTACGAAAAATTCACTTTAGATAATGGACTTGAAGTCTTATTTCATATAGACCGCTCAGATCCAGTTGTTGCAGTGTCATTAACTGCTCATGTAGGTTCCGCAAGAGAGATTGAAGGCCGTACTGGGTTTGCACATTTATTTGAGCATTTATTATTCTTAGAATCAGAAAACTTAGGCAAAGGTGGGCTCGATAAAATGAGTGCTCGCATTGGTGGTTCTGGAGCTAATGGTTCTACAAACAGAGACCGTACTAACTATCTACAAACAGTGCCAAAAGATGCTTTAGAAAAGATGATTTGGGCAGAAGCCGATAAGCTAGGTTACTTTATTAATACTGTAACTGACCCTGTTTTGGCCAAAGAAAAACAGGTAGTTAAAAATGAAAAACGTCAATCTGTAGATAACAGACCTTATGGTCATACACAATATGTTATTGATAGTAATTTGTATCCTCAAGGTCATCCATACAGCTGGCAAGTCATTGGTTCTTTAGAAGATTTGCAAAATGCCACATTGCAAGATGTAAAAGACTTTTTTAATAGATGGTATGTACCAAATAATGTGATTTTAACTATTGCTGGTGATTTTGATAAAACTCAGGCAAAAAAATGGATAAAGAAATATTTTGATGAAATTCCTAGAGGCGAAGATATTCCAGCATTAGCAAAACAGCCCGCTGTTTTAGATGCTTCAAAGCATTTATATTACGAGGATAATTTTGCCCGTGCGCCACGATTAACTATGGTTTGGCCAGGTGTTCCTGATTATCACAAAGACTCATACGCACTAAGTGTATTGACACAGTATTTAACTAACGGAAAAAAAGCGCCTCTTGACAAAATTCTGGTTCAAGATAAACAGTTGACAAGTTTTGTAGGCATGGGCGAATATAATTCTGAAGTTTCAGGACAAATACAATTAAGTGTAACTGCTTTTAACCAAGTTGAATTAAATGATATAGCAAAAGCAATTAACAAAGGATTTGCAGATTTTGAAGCCAATGGCATTTCAGAAGAGGATTTAAACCGAATTAAAGCCGGACAAGAAACTAACTTCTACAGTGGCTTATCTAGTGTTTTAGGAAAAGGAGCACAGCTCACACAGTACGAAATGTTTGCTGGAGACGCAGGTTTTATCACTAAAGATGTTGAAAACATTTTAGCCGTAACTCCAGAAGACGTTATGCGTGTTTACAACACATACATCAAAGACAAAAACTACATCGCTACGAGTTTTGTGCCAAAAGGACAGGCTAATTTTGCACTTGAAAATTCTGAATTAGCAGAAGTAATTGAGGAGCAAATTGTTGAAGGTGCCGAAGAATCTTTTGACGCGTCTATTGCTGCTACCTATGAGAAGACACCTTCGAGTTTTGACAGAAGCATTGAGCCACCTTATGGCGAAAGTCCAAATGTCAATGTACCAGAAGTATGGAAAGAGAATTTAAGCTCAGGAATTAAAGTCTCAGGAATTGAAAATGCTGAAGTACCATTGGTACAATTCCAACTAAAGATTAAAGGAGGAATGCTTTTAGAAAGCATTGATAAAATTGGTGTGTCAAATATTATGGCAGATTTAATGTCTCGGGGCACAAAAAACAAAACACCTGAGCAATTAGAAAACGAAATTGAAAGCCTAGGTGCGCGAGTTAACACCTTCGCTACTGATGATGCAGTGTTTATTACAGGAAGCTGTTTATCAAAAAACTATGAAGCGACTATGGCTTTAGTTTCTGAAATCTTATTAGAACCACGTTGGGATGCCAAAGAGTTTGATTTAATTAAGCAAAGCATAACATCGAGCATCCAACGTCAAAAGGCAAATCCTAATGCCATTGCAGCCAATGAGTATGCTAAGATTATGTATGGCAAAGATCACATTTTAGCTCAAAACAACCAAGGTACTGAAGCTTCTGTAGATGCAATTAGTATTGAAGATTTAAAAAACTATTACAATAGTAATTTAACACCAAAACTAGCCTCACTAAATATCGTAGGAGATATTTCTCAAGATAAAGTCATTGCCAATCTAGCAACTATTAATACCAAATGGGAAGCTACAGATGTGACAATTCCAGAAATACCAGCAGCAAAAACACCAGAAAAAGCAACCGTATATTTTTACGATGTGCCAAATGCTAAACAATCTCAATTACGTTTTGGTTATCCAGCACCAAAAGCAACTGACGATGACTATTACGCTGCAACGGTAATGAACTACCGTTTAGGTGGTGGTGGTTTTGCATCTCAATTGACGCAGGAGTTACGTGAAGGCAAAGGTTATACTTATGGCATACGTTCTGGTTTTAGAGGTAACGAAAACACAGGAAGCTTTACCATTTCTAGCGGTGTACGAAGTAACGTTACTTATGAGTCTGCGGCTTTAGTCAAAGAGATTTTAGATAATTATGCCAAAGATTTTGATAGTACTGATTTAGAGGTTACTAAAGGTTTTACTATTAAAAGTAATGCCAGAGCTTTTGAAACGCTTGGTGCAAAACTACGTATGTTGTCTAATATTAGTGATTTAGGTTTTGCTGATGATTATGCCAAACAACGCGAAGCTATTGTGAAAGCTCTTACTGTTGAAGATATTAAATCTTTAGCAGGTAAATATTTAAAATCTGACCAAATGATTTATTTAGTGGTTGGAGATGCAGCTACACAATTAGATAAATTAGAGCAATTAGGTTTTGGAAAGCCTGTATTATTGAATCCTGCCTACGAAGCTTTGGATCAGTAGTAAGCTACAATTTATAAAAGGTGTTTATATTTTCTATATTTAGGTTATGTAAACACCTTTATTATGTTTAACAAAATTACTTTTTTATTATTATTTCTAGTCCTTACTACTTGTGATAAAAAAATAAATAATAGTGAAAATTCGTCTAGAATTAAAGCTGTATCAAAAACTTCATTAGTAATACTTGGTACTGCTCAAGATGCTGGTTATCCTCAGATTGGATGTACAAAGTCTTGTTGTATAAATAAATGGAATGGCAAAAAATCAACTCTAGTTACAAGTATAGGTGTTATAGAACCAAAAGAAAAAAAAACTTATCTCTTTGAAGCTACCCCTGATATTAAATTTCAAATTAAAGAGCTATCATCATATATAGATAATAATAGCATACAACTACCAAATGGTATTTTCTTAACACATGCTCATATTGGGCATTACACTGGTTTAATGGAATTAGGGCGTGAAGCAATAAACGCTAAAAACATTCAGGTTTTTTCAATGCCAAGAATGTTCAAATATCTGAGTTCTAATGGCCCTTGGAATCAACTAGTTGAATTAGGAAATATAGATTTAAAACCTATTAGTAATAATATCGAAATTTCTATAAGCTCTAACTTAAAAATAACACCATTCATTGTCCCGCACAGAGAAGAATATACTGAAACTGTTGGCTATAAGATTAAAGGACCTCATAAGACTGCTTTGTTTATTCCAGATATTGATAAATGGGAGAAGTGGAAGATTTCTATTGAAGACGAAATTAAAAAAGTTGACTATGCGTTCTTAGACGCAACTTTCTATAAAAATGGTGAAGTAGGAAATAGAGACATGTCTGAGATACCACATCCTTTTGTTGAAGAAAGTTTTAAACGACTAAAAAACATGACTTCAAATGATAAATCCAAAGTATATTTTATACATTTTAATCATACAAATCCTCTCTTACAAAAAAATTCTAAAGCCCAAAATGAAGTTATCAATTTAGGTTTTAATTTTGCTAAGGAAGGTTTGATTTTTGAATTATAACAGAAATCATGTCTCACATACAACACATATCTAAACACCTAAAAGAACTCTTCTTCGGAGGCAATTGGCCTGGAGTTAATGTCAAAGACTGCATTATGTCAATTACATTGCAGCAAGCCAATCATAAAATAGAAGGTTTTAATACCATTGCAGTTTTGATGTTTCATATTAACTATTATGTTGAAGGTATTTTACCTGTATTTGATGGAGGTGATTTAGAAATAAGAGATAAGTATAGTTTTGATGCACCTGAGTTCACCTCAGAAAAACAATGGGAAGAGTATAAAACTAAAGTTCTAAAAAACGCAGATGTATTAGCTGATAAAATTAATCAGTTTGATGACACCATTATTAACCAATCATTTGTAGAAGAAAAATATGGCACCTATTACCGTAATCTTAATGGCACGATTGAGCACACATACTACCATTTAGGTCAAATCGTAATTCTCAAAAAACTTATTGAGAAAAATCTTTAAATCTATATAAACTTAGTTGAAATTGGTATCCAAATATACCCACTATTAGGTATTTCCTTTCTGGAGAGTAGCCACTAATTTTATCAATCGTAAATCTAAACTAAATTTATTATGAAAAAAGTATTTATTTTATTCATCCCTTTATTGTTTATTAGTCTTTTATCTCAAGCGCAAGGAAGAGATTTCGACGGTATTTGGTCAGGGGAAATTAGCTTATCTAATGGTAGTACTAATAAAATAACCTTATATATTGTAGATAACAATGTCTACAGTGTAACTACGGATGAGGATGGAGATAGAGTTAAAGACAGACAAAAAGAAGTCGCATTGAGTAAAGGATTTGGTGAGCAACTAAACTATGTTTGGATGAACAAAGGTGGTGTTTGGACAGAAACGCAAGGCTACTCTATGGCTTGGATAAATAGTAACAAAATATCTGTCTACTTTTTCAGACATGTTAGCAATAAAGACGATGATAGTAGTGATGACAATAGCGATTGGGGATATACAGGTAATGGCTTCCTAATTAAAGAATAAGATGATTTTAGTCTAATCATAAAAAAGCCGATGCAATTGCATCGGCTTTTTTATATTATATTTTTTTAAAGTCTTAGAACATGTCTCTACCTGAAAAATGGAAAGCACCTTCAATAGCTGCATTATCATCACTATCACTTCCGTGAACAGCATTCTCTCCAATAGAAACTGCATATAATTTACGGATTGTACCTTCTGCAGCATCTGCGGGATTAGTAGCTCCGATTAAAGCTCTAAAATCTTCAACAGCGTTATCTTTTTCTAAGATAGCTGCAACAATGGGACCACGTGTCATGTACTCAACTAATTCACCAAAGAAAGGGCGTTCGTTATGTACTGCATAAAATGCCTCAGCATCTTGCTTAGTCATATGCGTTAATTTCATTGCTACGATTCTAAACCCTGAAGCATTGATTTTTTCTAATATTGCGCCAATGTGTCCTTTTTCAACAGCATCTGGCTTTAACATTGTAAATGTTCTGTTAGTTGCCATATTTTTCTTTTTTAATTATCATCAAAACTCTTGATGAATTCGCGTGCAAAAATACGCTATTTTATAAAATAAGCAAGCATCAAATTTTATCTAATTGGTTTTAAATTTTGACACATAAACTAAGCTAAATTATACACAAAGCATTTCAATGATTTACGATTAAATTGTATATTCGTCCGTTATGAAAACAGAAGATGTCTTAGCTGTAAAAGCACTACTTAACGAACCAAAAAAAATAGTAATCATTCCGCATAGAAACCCTGATGGCGATGCTATTGGCTCTACTCTAGCTTTAATGCACTACTTAAAGCAATATAATCATGAGGCAACTGTTATTGCTCCTAACGATTATCCTGATTTTTTAAAATGGATGCCAGGTGAATATTCAGTTTTAAAATTCGATACGCAAAACGAAGTATCTTCTAAACTCATTGCTGAAGCAGATATCATGTTCACTTTAGACTTTAATGCCTTGCATCGAACAGGTAATGATATGGCTGAAGTCTTGGAAACATCTCGGTCACTAAAGATTATGATAGACCATCACTTAGCTCCAGATGACTACGCAAAATACATGTACTCTGACCCCAAAATGTCTTCAACTGGCGAAATGGTTTACAATTTTATTGAAATGCTTGATGATACCGATAAAATAACTGCAGATATTGCGACTTGTATTTATGTAGGTATCATGACAGATACTGGTTCTTTTAGATTTAGGTCAACTACTAATCGAACACATCAGGTAATTTCCAGTCTCATCGAAAAAGGTGCAGATAATACTGAAATTCATAATCAAGTTTATGATACTAATAGTTATAATAGACTTCAACTTTTAGGTAGGGCGCTACAGAATTTAAAAGTTATCCCTGAATATAATACGGCCTATATCACGCTTTCTCAATCTGATTTGGATGAATTCAACTATAAAAAAGGAGATACTGAAGCTGTTGTTAATTATGCATTATCAGTACACAAAGTCCTTTTAGCAGCCATATTTATTGAAAACACACAAGAAGGTATTATTAAAATATCTTTACGTAGTAAAGGTGAACTTTCGGTAAACGAAATGTCGAGAACACACTTTAATGGTGGCGGACATACTAACGCTGCAGGTGGTCGTAGTGCCCTTTCTCTAGAAGCTACAGTTGAAAAATTTATTGCTATATTGCCCGAATATAAAAGTCAACTCACATAATGAAAAACCTACTTTTTATTCTTATTCTGGCTAGTTTGTTTTTGGGTTGCAAGTCTCCAGAAGCAAGACCACCTGAAGTTGTCAATTCTGGTTCTTTTATTAAAGAATCTGTTGAACGCAATAAAGCGCTTAATAAAATAGAGCGCGAAAAAATTCAGAAAGTCATTGCTAGTTTTTCGAATAGAACATTTATATCTTCCGAAAATGGCTTTTGGTATCACTACAATTCTAAAGTCGAGAACGATAGTATTACACCACAATTTGGTGATCGTATTGCTTATACTTTTAATATTTCTGACCTTGATGGCAATGAAATTTATTCAGAAAGTGATATTGGTACACAATATTACACAATGGATAAGGAAGAGTTATTTTCTGGTCTCAGAGAAGGCTTAAAACTTATGAAAGCTACTGAAAGTATCACATTTATATTTCCATCACAAAAAGCATACGGCTATTACGGTGATGACAACAGAATAGGCACAAATGTGCCATTAATTTGCAACGTAACTATAAAAACAATAACCCAAAACAATGATTAAGAAACTATTTATCCCATTAGCAGCACTACTATTGCTATCTATATCAAGCTGTAAAGAACCTCGCTACGATTTAGAAGATGGACTTTATGCAGAATTTGTAACTTCAAAAGATACAATGGTTGCAAAACTTTACTATAAACAAGCACCTGTAACTGTTGCAAATTTTGTAGCATTAGCAGAAGGCCAACATCCGTTGATAAAGGACGAATTTAAAGATAAAAAATACTACAATGGCACAACATTTCACCGTGTTATGGATGGTTTTATGATACAAGGTGGCGACCCTACAGCTACTGGCTCTGGTGACCCAGGTTATAAATTTGAAGATGAATTTAGCAATGACCTAAAACATACCAAGCCTGGTATCTTATCTATGGCTAATTCTGGACCAAACACAAATGGTTCTCAATTTTTTATTACCGAGAAAGCAACACAATTTTTAGATGCATACCAAGCTGATGGTACATTAAAGAAGTGTGGGCCCTTCCCTGGTGGTGGGTGCCATGCTGTATTTGGCGAATTGGTTTTAGGATTGGATGTACAAGATTCCATCTCTAACGTTAAAGTTGGAGCTGGAAATAAGCCTGTTGAAGATGTAGTTATCAAAGAATTAAACATCGTCCGCATTGGTATGGACGCTAAAAAATTTGATGCAGCTAAAGTATTCACAGAAGAATTACCTAAGATAAAAGAAAAAGTTGCTGCTGCTGAAAAAGAAGCTCGTGAAAAAGCAGAAGAAGAAAAACGTATTGCTGAAGAAAAAATGCAAAAAGCTGCAGATGAGTTTAAATCTACACTTGATGATTATACTTCAAAAGCAAAAGTACTTGCTTCAGGTTTAAAAGTACATTCACTAAATAAAGGTACTGGTGTAAAACCAAAAACGGGGCAGACAGCTTTAATAAATTACCAAGGGTACTTTACCGATGGTAAATTATTGGATAGTAATCTTAAAGACATTGAAGAAAAACACGGTAAATTTAACCCTCAAAAGTTACAACGTGGGATGTACGCGCCTTCACCAATGAAGGTTAGCCCTGATGCTAATTTATTTGGAGGTTTTAAAGAAGCCTTAGCAACAATGCGTGTTGGAGACAAAGCTTTCTTTTACTTTCCATCTCATTTGGCATATGGCGAAGGTGGTCGTCCTCCTGTAGTACAACCAAATACTGATTTAGCATTCATTATTGAAATGGTAGATATTCAGAAATAATATATTCCTATTAATAAAAAAAGCAGCTTAATTAAGCTGCTTTTTTTATTATCATTATTAGATATTATGATTTTGGAATGTTCTTTAATATCTCCAAAACAAACTCCCAGTATTTCTGAGTAGAAGAAATCTGAGCACGTTCGTCTGGTGAGTGCGCCCCTTTAATATTTGGCCCAAAACTTATCATATCCATTTCTGGGTAATTTTGTCCCAAAATACCACATTCTAATCCCGCATGGCAAGCTGCTACATGAGGTTTCTCTCCATTATTAAGTCGCTCATAAATTGGCACCATCACTTTAAGGATATCAGAGTCCATATTTGGTGCCCAACCAGGATAATCTCCAGAGAACTCTACCTCACATCCTGTCAATTCAAAAGTGGCGCGTAATGTGTTTGCTAAATCTAGTTTTGAACTCTCCACAGAACTGCGTGTTAGGCAACCTATTTTAATATGACCATCTTTCACAATAACTCTTGCAATGTTATTAGAAGTTTCAACCAAATCCTTAATATCTGGACTCATTCTGTAAACACCATTTAAGGCTGAATAGATAGCTCTAGTTAATCCTTCTTGAACACCTAAATCCATAATCTTCTCTGGAGTGTCAACTTTAGACACAATAATTTCTAAGTCTGATTCCATGGTTTTGTATTCTTTCTTTATGGTTTCTGAAAGTTGTTGCATTTCAAAATTAAAAGCCTCTTCATGTACTGCATCTATAGCTACAGTTGCATTACTTTCTCTTGGAATGGCGTTTCGTAAACTTCCACCATCAATTTCAGAAATACGTAAACCAAAATTTTTAAAACCGTCAAATAATAAACGATTCATCAATTTGTTGGCGTTACCTAAACCTTCATGAATTTGCATACCAGAATGTCCACCTTGTAAACCTTTCACGGTAATTGAATACCCAATCTTAAACTCAGGTGTTTCTTCTTCAGCATAATCGCGAGTTGCAGTAACATCAATTCCGCCAGCACAACCAACGCCAATTTCGTCATCTTCTTCAGTATCTAAATTCAAAAGTATATCACCTTTTAGTAAACCCCCTTTTAAACCCATTGCTCCTGTCATTCCGGTTTCTTCATCAATAGTGAATAGGGCTTCTAATGCTGGATGTGAAATGGTATCACTTTCTAAAACAGTCATGATAGTCGCAACGCCAAGTCCGTTATCTGCACCAAGAGTGGTTCCTTTTGCCTTAACCCAATCACCTTCTACAAACATTTCAATACCTTGAGTATCGAAATCAAAAACAGTATCGTTATTTTTTTGATGTACCATATCCAGATGACTTTGCATCACAATAGGTTTTTTATCTTCCATACCTTTAGTAGCAGGTTTTCGGATAATAACATTACCAACTTCATCTTCAATTGTCTCTAAACCTAAGCTTTTACCAAAATCTTTCATGAATTGTATAACACGCTCTTCTTTCTTTGAAGGTCTTGGTACTGCATTTAAATCTGCAAATTTATTCCACAATGCTTTAGGTTCTAAAGCTCTTATTTCTGAACTCATATTTATCTTTTTTTTAAGTCGGTCAAAGGTAACCAAACTAAAACTATTTTCTATTTTTGAGATATGCGTATTACAAAAAAAAGAGCTTTACTTATTTTTTTAGGAATTCAGATTATTACCATTAATATTCTAAAACATTATCCTGAATTTATAGAACAATATTACAGTAATGTATTATATGTCTTTTTATCAAAATTAATGCGTTATAGCTTTGGATGGATACCATTCTCCGTTGGTGATATCCTTTATACTTTAGCTGGAATATATCTGATACGCTGGTTTATCCTAAATTTTAAAAACATTTATAAAGACACAATCAATTGGTTTTTAGATGTGATTTCTGTTCTTTCAATCGCATATTTTGCGTTTCATATACTTTGGGGATATAATTATTACCGACAACCGCTTCACAAGGCCTTGAATATCGAAGTTGAATACTCTACTGAACAACTCATTGCTTTTACAGAACGATTAATAGAAAAATCAAACACCATTCACAATCAATTGAGTGCTAATGATTCTCTAAAAATTGAATTGCCTTATACCAAATCTGAAGTTTTTGAAAAAGTGCAATCTGGATATAATGCGCTTTCAAAAACATATCCGCACCTAGTTTACAAACCGCAAAGCTTAAAGAAATCGATTTATAGTACGGCACTAACTTATATGGGGTTCTCGGGTTATTTGAATCCGTTTACTAACGAAGCGCAAGTTGATGGCTTAATTCCCGTATATAAGTTCCCAACTACATCTTGCCACGAAGTTGCTCATCAACTGGGTTATGCCGCTGAGAATGAAGCAAATTTTATTGGAATGCTAGCCACTGTAAACAATGAAGATATTTATTTTAAATACTCTGGATATACGTTTGCACTGCGATATTGCCTTTCTGAAATATATAAGCGTGATCGTGACAATTACAAAGACATCTTAAAATCTGTCAATAAAGGGATTCTTAAAAATTATAAAGAAGTTCAAGATTTCTGGAAATCTTATCAAAACCCTCTAGAACCAGCTTTTGAGAAAACCTTCGACACCTTTCTTAAGGCCAATAACCAAACTGCTGGTATAGAGAGTTACAGCTACATTGTTGCCTTATTGGTTAATTATTATGATAACAAACCTCTTTAAAAACGTTAAAAAACAGAAAAACAATTTAAGATTTAGACATAACTATTATCTTTAGAACACTAACAAAACTCACTCCTTCTATGATTAAATTCTATTTACGGCTGTTCATGCTCATGTGCAGTTTCTCATTATTTGCACAAGATTATTTTCCAAGTAATTCTGGAGTAAAATCTAACAACTCCAATTACATGGCATTTACAAATGCAAAAATTCATGTTTCACCAACAGAAGTTATTACAAACGGCACACTTCTTATCAAAGATGGCAAAGTTGTTAGTGTTGGTAAATCTGTTAGTATTCCAAAAAATACAACTAAAGTAGACCTATCTGGCAAATCTATTTATCCATCGTTTATAGACATGTATACTACTTTTGGTGTTGCTAAACCAAAACGTGGCGGTAATGGTCCACAATATGCTGCAAGCCGAAGTGGTTTTTACTGGAATGACCATATTATGCCAGAACAAGATGTGATGGCAAGCTTTAAATACGATGCTAAGTCTGCTTCTGAGATGCACAAACTTGGTTTTGGTATTGTTAACGCACATAATCCTGACGGTATTGTTCGTGGAACAGGTGCACTAATAGCACTTAACAACGATGCTGATAATTCGCTTCGCGTTGTGGATGGAGAAACAACTCAAAATTTCTCGTTTAGGAAAAGTGTAAAATCTCGTCAGTCGTATCCGTCTTCAATCATGGGAAGCATGTCGCTTTTACGTCAGATGTATGATGATGCTAAGTGGTATGCTGCTGGAAATGTAGATACCAAAGATTTATCACTCGAAGCTTTAAACGGAAATAAAAATCTTCTACAAATCTTCGAAGCAGGAAGTCGTGCTAATTTATTGCGTGCTGATAAGGTAGGTGATGCTCACAACATACAATATGTAATTGTTGGTGGTGGTGATGAATACGAACGTATTAACGAAGTAAAAGCAACAAATGCAACCATTATACTTCCTATAAACTTTAAATTGGCTTACGATGTTGAGAATCAATTTTTAGCTTCGATACTGACTTTAAGTGATATGCGCGCTTGGAATCAAGAACCTCATAACCCAAGATTATTAGCAGAAAATGGTGTGAAATTCGCTTTAACTACACATGGTTTAAAATCTAAAAAATCGTTTAAGAGTAATTTAATAAAAGCTATTAAAAATGGACTCTCAAAACAGAAAGCTTTAGAGGCTTTAACAACAATCCCAGCTCAATTATTAGGAAAATCTGATATGCTCGGTTCATTAAAGCCTGGTAGTTATGCTAACTTCTTAATTACATCTGGTGATGTTTTTGATAGCAAAACTAAACTTTACGAAAACTGGGTACAGGGCATGCAACATATTATTGCTAATATGAATGTAAAAGATATTGATGGTGATTACAGTTTTAAATTAGCTGATAAAGAATATAAGTTAAACATCAGCGGAAGTACAAGTAAAGCAAAAGTTAAGTTAGAGTCTGGTGATAAAAGCTTAGGCACAAAAGTAAATTACTCAGGAGATTGGGTAAATCTTACAGTTAAAACTCCAGATAGTACAAAAAATGAGTTTATGCGTATTGCCGCAAATACTATAAATACTAATAACTTAAGTGGCAAGGCAATTATGCCAAACGGTACTGAATACAACTTCTTTGCAACCAAAACTCCAAAAGAAGAAATGACAAAAAAGGAAAAAACTAAAAAGGATATCACTAAAGAGACTCCTTATATGAGTCCTATAACGTATCCAAATTTGGCCTACGGATTTACTGAAAAGCCAAAAGCGGAAACTCTATTATTTAAAAATGCAACCGTTTGGACAAATGAAAATGAGGGTATTCTTCAAAATACTGATGTTTTAATTAAGGATGGGAAAATTGCAAGAATAGGTAAAGACATTTCTGACCGAAATGCTAAAACCATTGATGCCACTGGAAAACATATCACTGCAGGAATTATTGATGAGCATTCTCATATTGCTGCGGCATCAATTAATGAAGGTGGACATAATTCTTCTGCGGAAGTAACAATTGAAGATGTTATTGATGATGAAGACATAGATGTTTATCGCAACCTTGCTGGTGGTGTTACTTCTATTCAGATTTTACACGGATCAGCAAATCCAATCGGTGGGCGTTCTGCCATTATAAAATTAAAATGGGGAGAAACTGCTGATGATTATGTGTATAAAAACGCTCCAAAGTTTATAAAATTCGCTTTGGGTGAAAACGTAAAGCAATCACGTGCAAGACGTAATGAGCGTTTCCCACAATCGAGAATGGGTGTAGAACAAGTGTTTATTGATTATTTCAGTAGAGCTAAAGCTTATGATGAAGCTAAGAAGAGTGGCAAATCGTATCGTAAAGACACTGAAATGGAAGTTCTAGCCGATATTTTAAATGGTGAGCGTTTTATTTCTTGTCACTCATATGTACAAAGCGAAATTAATATGCTCATGAAAGTGGCAGAGCAATTCAACTTTAGGATTAATACATTCACCCATATTCTTGAAGGTTATAAAGTAGCTGATAAAATGGCTGAGCATGGTGTTGGAGGTTCTACATTTAGTGATTGGTGGGCATATAAATATGAAGTTAATGATGCCATTCCTTATAATGCAGCCATAATGCACAATGCAGGTGTTACTGTTGCTATTAATAGTGATGATGCTGAAATGTCTCGTCGCTTAAACCAAGAAGCTGCCAAGTCAGTAAAATATGGTGGCGTTAGTGAAGAAGATGCTTTAAAGTTTGTAACACTTAACCCAGCTAAACTTTTACATTTAGATAATCGCGTAGGAAGTTTAAAGGTTGGAAAAGATGCAGACGTAGTTTTATGGACCGACCATCCGCTTTCAATCTACGCTAAAGCAGAAAAAACGATTATAGAAGGTATAACCTATTTCGATTTAGAAAAAGATAAGCAAATGAGAAAAGCAATTCAGAAAGAGAAAAGTGAACTCATAAATTTGATGCTTCAGGATAAAAACAAAGGTTTAAAAACGCAACCTGTTAAGAAGAAAGAAAAAGTGTTATTACACTGTGACTCTATGGATTCGGGTTATTAATCAAACTAAAATTTATAAAATGAAAAATTATATATATATCGTAGCTTTTTTACTCTCCGTAAGTATTGGCTATGCGCAACAAACACCAGCACCAAAGCAAACAAAAGCTATTGCAATTGTTGGAGCCACTGCTCATATAGGGAATGGTGAAGTTATCGAAAATAGTATTATTACGTTTTCTAACGGAAAAATAACCAATATCGGAGATGCAACAAGAATGAAAATGAATACTTCTGGCATGGAAGTTATTCAAGCTTCAGGAAAACATGTATATCCTGGTTTTATTGTTGCCAACGGCACATTAGGATTAGTAGAAGTTGACGCTGTAAAGGCTTCTAATGATTTATCAGAACTTGGCACATTTAATCCGCATATTAGAAGTATAATCGCTTATAATGCCGAATCTAAGATTGTAGAATCTATGAGACCAAACGGCGTACTCTTAGGTCAAGTTGTACCACGAGGTGGACGTATTACAGGTACATCCTCTGTTGTACAGTACGATGCATGGAATTGGGAAGATGCAGCTATAAAAACAGACGACGGTATTCATATCAATTGGCCAAGCAACTTTAGTCCCGGACGTTGGTGGCTCGGGGAAGACCCTGGTTTTAAAGTAGATAAAGGTTATGACAAACAAGTCAAAGAACTTGAAATGTATTTTAATGAAGCTAAAACACATAATGCAGGTGCTAAAAAAGAACGCAATTTACCGTTTGAAGCTATGGCTGGACTATTTGATGGTTCTAAGCATTTGTATATTAATGTTAGTGGAGAAAAGAACATTAGAGATGCTGTAAACTTTGCAAAATCTCAAGGCATTAATAAAATTACTATAATAGGTGGCTATCAAGCTTCTAATGTTGCCAGCTTCCTTAAAAACAATAATGTATCAGTCTTCTTAGACCGTGTTCATTCAAGACCATTATTTGAAGATGAAGATTACGACTACAATTACGCGCATGCAAAGGCTTTAGTAGATGCAGGTGTTTTGGTAGCTTTAGAACCAAGCGGGCAAATGGAACGTATGAATTCTCGTAACCTACCTTTTTATGCGGGTACAACTGTAGCTCATGGCTTAACTAAAGAACAAGCTTTACAGTTAATCACTCAAAACCCAGCTAAGATAATGGGGATTGATAACATCTATGGCACTTTAGAATCTGGAAAAAGCGCCACGCTATTTATTAGTGAAGGTGATGCTTTAGATATGAGAACTAATATTGTTACTCATGCTTTTATTGATGGACGAAATTTAAGTTTAGAATCTCATCAAACCGAACTTTGGAAACGTTATTCTGCCAAATACAAACAACAAGATTAATAAAAAAAGGGAACCAAATTGGTTCCTTTTTTTATGCTTAATTATTTGACTTCAAACTTTCAGATAATTCTGAGGCTTTAGCAAAATAAAGGCTGTTTGAATGTTCTAAAATAATATTCAGTTGCTCTAATGCAGAATCAATCTTTTCTTGCTTTATAAAAAGTAAAGCTTTGTACCAATTGGCCGAAAAATTATTACTGCTATTTTCAAGAGTATTAAATGTATTCTCAGACTCTTGATATAAATTTAATTCTGTTTGTGCTAAACCAACATATATAAATATTAGATTATTATTCTGGACTTCTAACAAAGGCTCTAGAATATTTAATGACTCTTTATAGTTTCCTTGCTTAAATTGTTGCTCTCCATTATTTAATTTTACCTGTATAGAATCACTGGCATCTCTTGTGGCAAAAGATGGTAAATTAGTTAAACCAACATTATCATAATACAAGTCTAAATTAGAGTCTGTAGTATTAAAAAACAATTGAAAACCTAACAAAGCAACTATTGATGCAGCAGCTACATAATACCATAATCTTTTTACCTTTTTAGGTTCGGAATTAAACTCCTTCCCAATTTCAGACAATGTTTTACTTAAAGACTTTAAATCTTCTTCCTTTAACGCATCTTCATATTTATGAATTTCTGCGCCTCTTTCATGTTGAGCCTCTTCTTTAGAATAGGCTAAAGTAGTTCGTAGTTCCTTTTCTAAAACAAATTCGTTATGGAACTCAACATCAGTCTTCAATCGTTCTTCAAAAACTTTTCTCTCTTTATTAGAGAGTAGATTATTTATATATCTTTCAATGAGAATATTGTCTTCTATGCTCATGATTTACTTAACAAATTATACCTAATATCCTTTCTAATCAATTCTTTTAACTTCATTTTACATTTATATACTGCCTGTCTAGCCACTGCTTCAGAATTGTAATTAAACTGCTTAACAATTAATGCATAGGAAAGTTTGGAAAAGTAGAAATCTAGTAACTCTTTACATTTAATAGACATCTCAGAAAGTTTTTCTGTAAATAACTCCCATCGCTTTTGTACCATTATAGATTCAGCAATTTGACTGTTTTCATTTGTATGTTCTTCTATATAATGATTTGTCACCCTATTTTTAGAACTATTTAACTCTTTACGCCATAAGTTTTTACAAACTGTAAATAAGTAAGCTTCAAAGCTAGACTTAATTTCAAATTTATCTACCTTATATCTTACGGCTATTTGCATCAAAGCCTTCTGAAAAACATCCTGGGCATCTTCAATTCTTCCACTATTTTTAATTACAAAAGATTTTACTTTCGGGAAATTAATCTTATACAATTCTGTAATAACTTTATTATCGCTATTTAGAAGAGCTTCTAAATATACTTTATTCTTATTCACGTAATTTGTAGGATATTTTAAACAAATTTAAAATTTTATTTTTCGTTTGGGTGATAATTCACCAATTTTAGAACATATAAAAAAACATCTATGAAGTCAGTATTTTATTTCTTTCTATTAAGTTTTCTGTTTTCTTTAAACTGTCCCGCTCAACAAAAGGAAAAAAACGCATTTAACGAAGCAATTATCAAAGCAAATAATAAAGTATTACATGGTGATTACTTAGAAGCTGTTTCTTTATATAAAGAATTACTTTCTATCATTAAAAAAGAGAATAAAGTCAAATTTAAATCACTAATATACAATCGATTAGCAGAAACTTATCGTGAGCAAGGAAATTTTGAATCAGCACAAGATTTTGCTGAGAAAGCTTTAAAAATAAGTCAAGATAGATTATCCACAAACAAACTTCAGGAAGCTATTGCCCTAGATATTTTGGGCGGAATAAGGAGTCACGAAGGGAAATATGATAATTCATTAGGATATTATCTTAGAGCATTAGAAATAAAAAAAACTGTCAATGATATTGATAGTTCGCAATTTGCAACGTCATACAATAATATTGGTAAGGCTTATCAAATGAAAGCTGAATATAGTCAAGCTAAAGACTATTTAAATATGGCTTTAAATTATATTTCAAATCCTACACCGAGTAACTTTATTAGAACTTCCAGCATATATAAAATATTTGGTCAAATTAATTACGACCAAAGTTTTAAGAATGAAGCTTTGAGCTATTATTTAAAAAGCTTAAAATTTGCTCTCAAAGTAGTCCCAGATGATAATACTACTCTTGATGAAATATATAATCAAATAGGAATAGTTTATACTGATAAAGGTAATAATCATGAAGCTTTAAAATATCTACAAAAAGCACTAAGCTTAAATGTGAAAAAATATGGTGTAAACCCTGGTCAAGTAAGAATACATTTTAATATAGGCACTGCTTATACGAATCTGGGTATGAAAGAAAAAGCTTTGTATCATACGAATAAGACTTATAATATGGGTAAAAAAGCTTTTGGAGAGAGTCATTATATGATGCATTTTCCTTATAGCCAACTAGGTCGAATATATGGTGACGAAAAAGGAATTTCCCTTGTTAAAAAGGCAATAGAGCTACTTGAACAAAACCCATCAGGTCAGAATGAAATTATTATTCCATTATATGAAATGTATTTGGTAGAAATATATACCAATCTAAATGATTATAAAAAAGCAGGAGTTCATCTTAAAAGAGCCCTTGAAATGCAAAAAAACATGCATGACAGAAATAACTCAAGAACTTTAAAAACTATAAATGGACTTGCTAGAAATTATTTTAATCTAAAAGATTTTGATAACGCTTTAAAAGAAATAAATAATTCTATAACTACTAATCTACTGGACAACGATATTGATATTTTAAGTGAAGAAAAATTTGAAGTAACTAAAGTTCAAGACCCGCATACATTTATACAAGCAATACTAACAAGAATTGAAATTAATTTATCAAAATATAAAATAAATAATGACTCTAGGCTTCTCATATCCACATATAAATCATCAAAACAGTTAGATAATATTATACAAAAAACTAGAAATTCATTACGAGATTATGGAGACAAACTTTACTTTACTAGTATCGTAAAAAAAGCCTATGAAACCCATGTCCAATTATGTTTATTAATGCAAAATATAGATTCAGATGGTGATTATGAAAATGAAGCGTTTTTATTTTCTGAGAAAAGTAAATCTAATGTATTAAGAGAACTCGTTAGTAATCCTAAAATCAAAGAGAAAATTGATATTAACGACGATTTATTATCTCGTGATGATGCAATTAATAATAAAATTGCTAGAGTAAGAACAGATATTATTACTGAAAAGTCTAAAGTTGAAGCTGACACTATGAAGACATATGAGCTTCAAGAGAAATTAATCAATCTTATTCACAAAAAAGATTCTCTAGAAAAAGCTATAGAAAAGAGTTATCCAAAATATTACAAGTTAAAATATGAGAATTCAGTTGTAGATGTACCTAAGATTCAATCATTTCTAGATGAGGATACTACGCTTATCGATTTCTTAATAGCTGAAAACATTATTTTTTCATTCATCATCAATAATGATTCTTACCATATTAAACGTATATCAGTAAAAGATTTATCACAAAAAGTCGGAGCACTAAACAATAGTATCGTAGATAAAAATCAAACTTTATTTCAAACTACCTCAGAGAGTTTATACACAGAATTATTTCAACCTATTGCATCGAGTATTAAAGGTCAAAATGTCATAATAATACCTGATGAAGTATTGTGGCATCTTCAATTTGATTTACTCATTAATAAGAGCAAAAAAACTAGTGTTATAAATCCTAACTATCTGCTTTACGATTATGCATTTAGCTATGCTAACTCGGCTTCTTTTTTAGAAGAAACTTTAATGTCTAGTTTAGGCGATGAAAAAAAGAAAGATTGTCTAGCATTTTCCTATAGTAATGAAGAAGATGAAAATAAAAATTATGACAATATTAGCCTAGAACGATTAAGAAATTCAAAAATCGATTTACCAGGAACACGTCAAGAAATCAAAGCACTTTCTAATATAATTGACGGTACTTACTATTATGGCAGTAATGCAAGCGAATATAACTTCAAAAATAATATAACAGATTATAAGATTATACATTTGGCATTACACGCCGAGATAGATTCTTTAGAAAGAGACAACTTAAAAATTCTATTTTCTGAAATCAATAATAAGCCAAATATCGATGATAATATACTATACAGTCATGAACTCTATAACATGAAAATTCCTTCAGACCTAGTAGTCTTAAGTGCCTGCAATACTGGAACAGGTGAAGTGAATAAGGGAGAAGGTATCATGAGCATTGGTAATGCTTTTCAATACGCAGGTGCCAAGAGTTTATTGTTGAGTAGATGGGAAGTTTCTGATGAAACCACACCAAAAATAATAGAAGAATTCTATAAAAATCTAAAAGATGGGCATGTAAAAAGTGAAGCACTAAGGCTTGCAAAAATTACACATCTAGAAAATTCTGGCGTTTTACAATCACAACCATTTTATTGGGGTAGTTTTTATGTCCTTGGTAATGATGCCGCAATTGAATTTGGCAGCGATTTTAACTACTTGTTATTTGTATTGATTGGTCTAGGAGTACTACTCATTTTTTATTTCTACAAAAAAAGACAAAAAAGTTAGGGTGACATATTTTGATTTTGAGAACAACAACATATAACACGTTGTTTAATTAAAATCAAAACATATGAAAAACTTTCTACGATTATGCCTTTTATTGTTCTTTTATTTTGCGTCCACAGATAACAACTATGGGCAATCAAACATACAACAAATTACAAAACAACATATTGCGCAAAATAAAGCACAATACAATCTTACCGATGACGATATTAAAGAATTTAGAATCACCAAAAACTATGCAAGCAGTCTCAGCGGTATCCGCCATGTTCATGGTATACAACAGCATAATGGTATAGACATAGATCAAGCCAATTTTAGTATGCATTTAAAGGACGGCAAAGTAATTAGATACACTAATAACTTTGAGTCTAACCTTAATACCAAAATTAAAAGTTCATCAAATGTTTCTTCAAATAGTGGAATTAATACCCTAAAAAGTGTTTTGCCTGAGTTAGGTATAAGCAATTATGGTAAAATATCAATTAGAGAAAGTAAACTTGAACCTATTAACATATTTAATTGTGAGGGTGGATCTTTAAAAGATGCTACTGCAAGATTGTTCTATTATAAAGATGAGAAAGATGCGAGAATTCTTGCATGGCATTACACAATTAGAAAGTTAAATCATGGAGATTCTTGGAATGTTATTGTAGATGCATCTACAAACAAAATAATAAGCAAATGGGATCTAGCATTGAAATGTAGTGATGCAAATCACGACCATAACCACGATGAATTATCGACCTACGGTCCAGTTTTAGAAAATAATGAGTCCATAGAAAAAGTAACAAACTACTTCATGCCCCAAGACCAAAGTTATGAGGTTTTTGCACATCCAATACAGAATCCTACAGAGGCAAATTTCGAACGTACAATTGAAGTAAATCCATATAACACAACAGCATCACCTGATGGTTGGCACCACATAGTTGGTGAAGATGATGAGTTTACCACCAAAGGTAATAATATAGATGCCTACTCTAGTGGTAACGCCAGCTTTAGGCCCGTTGAAAATGATTTAAATTTTGTTGATTATCCATTTTATAATACGTACTCCGTTACTGCTGACCGAGCAGCAGTAACTAATGCATTTTATTGGGCAAATTTATGTCATGACATTTTTTATGAATATGGTTTTGATGAAGCTGCTGGTAATTTTCAGCAACATAATTACACGCCTTTTGGTGCAGGTGGAGATGCTATAACAGTTTTGACTCATTCAGGATCATGTGGTTCATTCTTTGAACTATTTGTAAATGGTGATGGAATAAGTCCAACTATAAAAATTTCAACATGCAATGCATCTGGGGCTAATATGGATGGTGCATACGATAATTGGGTAATGGTACATGAATATGCTCATGGTGTTGTGAATAGAATAATTGGTAATAATCGTAATCCTAACAATCCTGAACACATGGACGAAGGTTGGGCAGATTGGTTTGGTATGATGTTAACTATGAATCATGAAGAAAATAGTTTACCTAATAGATATAGGCCTTTAGGTATTTGGCATGAAGGAAATAATAGTAATAATGCGTTAAGAACTTACGATGCAAATAGGTCACCTAATGATTTGGGTTATTATAACTATGCAAATCTAGACGGATTGGTTGAAGATGGACCTAATGAACAAGGGCAAACAATTAACCCATATCATATCGCAGAAGTATGGGGAGCTATTCTATGGGACTTAACATGGGCGTTAATTGATGATTACGGGTTTGACTCTGATGTATACTATGGTAATGGTGGAAACAACATGGCTTTAAAGCTTGTTATGGAAGCAATGCACTACACAGGTAGTACCCCTGATTTTCAAACTGGTCTTAACGGTCTATTAGCAGCTGATCAAGACTTATTTAATGGTACGTTTGAATGCCACATAAAAACTGCATTTACTAACAGAGGATTTGGTAATGGTGCATACTCAGATATTTTTGGTCCCTATATAGACTTTTATCACTCATTTAATGAATACCAGTGTGATGAATCCGATGTAAGCGTTTATATAACCAACAATGATTACCCAACTTGTAATGAAGTTGATTACGAAAGCGAAGACCCATGGTTTTATGTCACTGCTAATGTTCTTGTTCCTGAAACCTATAACTCAGGGGATTTAACTTCAGATTTAAATGCTGGTAATATCTCATTGGAACTCTTTACCGGTGGTATTGTTTCAGTTTCTCTAAAAACAATTCTAGCGGATAATAATGTTGCTAATTTAGAAAACAACATTATACAACTAAGTTTCCCAATTAATATAAATACATTTTTAGATATTGAGCCTGGTTGGGCAAGAAACTATGATTTTCAAATAAATGCAAATTTAAATGGGTCTGTAAATAATCACAGAGTACCAGGTATTGACTTAAGCGATTGCGATGCATATACTTGTGAAATGAATGAGATTAATATTGATACAGATAATTTCCCGTCATGTGTTACACAAGATATACCATTTCCTTTAAATATTAGTGGATCATTCCAATTAGTCGGGAGATATAAAGCGGTACAAATAGAGTTAGTAATTACTCCTGAAAATGGAAATCCTCAAACACCTCTTATTATAGACAATTTTGATCCAAATAGTTATGTAGAATTAACTGGATATCCTGAAGGATTTATAGGACTTTATGATTTTGACTTAAACGCATCAGACTTTAGCAGTGGATTACAGGGGGATTATACAGTACAGGTATTATTCTATACTAGAGTAAAAACTATTTATTGTGAAGTGCCTGTTGCAAGTCAAGAGCTCACCATATCATTTGATTGTAACCCAAATAATTTGTGCGAAAATCAATTGTATGCTGATGCTGGAAGTATTCCAATCTGTCCAAATTTAAACCAAACAGATTTTGCATTTGATATTTGCGGTACATATTGTACGGACGACTTTTTAAGTAATATTCAGCTAGATATTATTAATCATGATAATCAGATAAGCATATTTAATACTGATAATTATCAATCTAATGCTACAGGTGAATTTTGTTTTACCATTAACGATGAAAATTTTGTAAACGGTTTTACTGGCCATTATGATTTTGAAATTACTGCAACTTACCAAAATGGTCTAGGCGAAACTTATAATGTAGAAACAGTTGTTAGCGGTATTGACTTTGATGAGTGTAACTCACAGTCTATTTGTGATACCAATATTACGCCCGAAGAAGCATCAGAGGGTTTTGAAAGTAATTTCGGTGTTTGGGAACAACCAGGAACTAATACTATTGACTGGGTAAGAGCTAATAATGTAGCTCCAAACCCAAACTATCCAACACCTAATGGAGGATCAGATGGAACAACATGGTTTGCCTTATTAAATCAAGAAAACACAGGACCTCTTAATACAACTGCTCTTGTTTCTCCTTGTATAGATTTAAGAGGTATGGCCACAGCTCAGATTGATTTCGATACATTTTTTTGGGGACCAGATAATAATGGAATACCTACACAACAAAGCAATTTAGAATTAGAAATTAGCTTGAATAACGGTTTGAGTTGGGCATCTGTACCAGGATCTTGGTTACCTCCTTTACAAAATGGCGATTGGGGTGAAAGAGTTGTAAACTTGACGCCTTTTGTGGATAATGAAATTAGGTTAAGATTTGTAGCTACTTCTAATAATGGTATGATAAGGCTTGGATTAGACAATATTAATCTAGAGTATACTATAGAACAAGACAACTGCCCTGAAGGCGAATTACAAATTACCTCGGTTTCAGGAGATTGTGAGACTATCGTTAACGGCAAAGCTATTAGTGTTTGTGGCACCTATTGTGAGGATGACCCATTAATGAATATGGAATTAGGTATCATTGATACTGATACTGGTTTACTTGTAAATACATTACCTGGAAATCCTTCTATTATAGATGGTAACTTCTGCTTCAATATATTTAATGTGGACTTTATAAACGGTCTTCAAGGTAACTATAACTTTACTGTAACGGCCTTTTTCCAAGATGCTGATGGAAATAACTACGAGGTCAGTGAAACGACTCAAGGTGTCTCTTTTGATGATTGTGAACCGCCATATTCATGTGATGCTCTCACTGTAAAATTATCACGAGACCTTCCACCTTGTGAAAAAATTATAGACCCAAATGGTACATCAATTTGTCTTAGCTATATCATTCCTCAAGGTACTACGACATCTACATTAATACTTTCTTTTAATCAAATCGATGGTCCTGATAATTTCAATTTAATTGAGTTTAATCCTCCTACAGCTAATCAAGACGCCAATGGAAATCCAATGGGAGACTTTTGTTTCACAATAACAGAAGATTTATTTCAAACTCCAATTGAAGGTATGTATTCAGTTAATGCCATAATCATTGCGGAAGATTCTGAAGGAAATACATGTCCACCTGAAGAATTAGACAAACCGCAAATTATAGATTTTAGTGACTGTCAGATTGATTGTCCTGATTGTAACAAGGAAATTTTAGCTAATATAACTTTTACAGAGACAAAGACTTGTGGTGTATATGAATTTAAAGTACCAGAATTAAATAATTGTTACAAGGTTGTTTACTATATTAATACTGTAGAACAAGGTGTTTTAGATGAAGGTATATCGCAAATTACCTTTAATCAAAATGGTTCTTTTATCATTGATGTAGCCGTAATTGATTTAGAGACTGGAGATGCATGTGCAAAGGAAGATTATGTAATCAAAATTGGCTGTGTTACTAATGTTTGTCCGGATTGTAATAAAGATATTTTTAATAATATAACAATCAATGAGACTAAAGACTGCGGTGTTTATGAGATTTTTGTTCCAAAATTATATGATTGTTATAAAGTATCTTATACAATTGACGATGGTCAATTTACAACTTTATCTGAAGGCGTTAATACCATAACTTTCAACGAAAATGGAATACATACTATTAGCTATCGGGTAATTGACCTAACCACGGATAAAATCTGTGCGAAAGACGACAAAGAAATTAAAATTGGCTGTATTAGCACACAACCAGATGAGATGTTTATTACCACATGGAAAGTTGATGATTTCGACCCAACCATTACAATACCAACTTTTGCTGGAGAAACATATAATTACGATGTAGACTGGGAAGGTGACGGAGTTTTTGATGATTTTGGTGTTACTGGAGATATCACACACGACTATGGTGAAGGTGGTGCTTACGAAGTACATATCAGAGGGAATTTCCCGAGAATATATTTTGTATATGATAGACAAAGTCTAAACCCATATAAGATAATATATGTTAATCAATGGGGTGACCAAGTATGGTCATCTATGGGCTCAG
>SHBX01000023.1 GCA_004211785.1 Winogradskyella sp. | reverse complement strand
ACAATGGGAATATCAATTATTTGCCAAAGGTGCTAAAAAAGCAGGTGATGAGATTTGGGTATCTCGTTACTTATTAGATAGATTAACAGAGCAATATGGTTATTATATAGAGTACCACCCAAAACCAGTAAAAGGTGATTGGAATGGTTCTGGAATGCATGCTAACTTCTCAAATACAGTTTTAAGAACTTGTGGCTCTCAAGCAACATATGAAAAAATATGTGAAGCTTTTAGACCAGTTGTAAAAGAACATATGGCAGTTTACGGTGAGTATAACGACCAACGTTTAACAGGATTACACGAAACTGCTCATGTTGATGATTTCTCTTATGGTATTTCTGATAGAGGTGCTTCAATCCGTATTCCTATTATTACAGTAGAAAAAGGATGGAAAGGTTGGTTAGAAGACCGTAGACCAGCTTCTAATGGTGATCCATATAAAATTGCAGGACGTATTATTAAGACAGTAAAATCTGCAGACATATCTTAATACATTTGGTTATAATCAATAAAAAAGCAGCTCAAAATGAGCTGCTTTTTTTATCTAAATCTATCATTAACTAAATGCCAATCCTACAAATATTAGGTAAGCAATAAATAGTAATAATCCTTTACGACGTCCAATAGTAAATCTTTTACCAAAAAATACTAATGGAATAAGAATCGCTGCAAAGCAAATCATCCAAAATATATTTGTTGATAGAATCTTAGAAGATTCAACAGCTATAGGTTTTATCATTGCCGTAAGCCCTAATACAGAAGCAATATTAAATATATTAGACCCAATTAAATTACCCAAAGAGATGGCTTTTTCCTTTTTAAGAGCGGCAATAACAGATGCAGCTAATTCTGGCACACTTGTTCCAATTGCTATTACTGTTACTGATATGGCATAATCACTTATACCAACGGCCTTAGCAAAACCTTTTGCACCATCTACTAACCACTCAGAACCAAAATATAAACCAGCAGCACCAATAATAAGCCAAATTCCTATTTTAAAATTTGAAACAACTGCCAAACTTTCATCAACGTCTTCTGCAATACTTGCTTTTGTTTTCTTTCGAGAATCTCTGATAAGTAAAAACAAGAACACAACCAAAACAGCAAACAATATTGCGCCTTCAACTGAAGAAAGCATATTATCATTATTCAAAAAGAAATACAATGCAAATGACATAAACATAAGCATTGGCCAATTGAGTTTATAAAACTCTCTATCTACCATTAATGGCGAAATTATCGCAGTTATACCTAAAACTAACCCTATGTTAGCAATATTAGATCCTATTACGTTTCCTAAAGCTATATCACTCACTCCATCTAAAGCTGCCTGCAAACTCACTAACAGCTCTGGCGCAGATGTTGCAAAAGATACAACTGTCATACCAATAACTAATTTAGATAGCTTGAGTTTAAAAGATAATCCTACTGAGGCTCTTACCAAAAATTCCCCACCAACAACTAGTAAAACCAATCCTAGAATTATGAGCAATACATTCATTTAAGTTCAATTTTTTGCGAAGATAGTATTTCCTTTTCAACTATATCTTCTATTCTTTTTAAAGGATCAAAACTAAATTTTTCGTTAAATAACTATAAAAACAGTTTAATAACTATAAAAATAGTTATATTTGATATCATATTCATAAATAAAAACGTAGACCATGCAAAAACTAACAAATAAGGAAGAAGAGATCATGCACATTTTGTGGCAATTAGAAAAAGCATTTGTTAAAGATGTTTTGGCAGAAATCAAAGAAGACAAACCACATTACAATACGCTATCGACAATTATTAGACACCTTGAAGAGAAAGGCTATGTTGCCTACAATGCTTACGGAAAGACACACCAATACTACCCTATTGTTAGTAAAGAAGATTATAAAGCCAAATTTATGAATACTGCCATAGCCCACTATTTCAATAATTCTTATAAAAACATGGTATCGTTTTTTGCTAAAGAAGAAAAAATTAGTGTGGACGAACTTAAAGAAATTATTGCTTTAATAGAAAAGAAAAAATAAGATGGAATATTTAATAAAATCGAGTGCTCTTATTTTGCTTATGTATTTAGGTTATGTGCTCTTTCTTAAAAAGGAAACTTTTTTTAATCATAACCGTTGGTTTTTATTAGTTGGCCTTGTTACTGTACTAATCTTACCATTAATAGTTATACCTGTTTATATTACTGCAGAGCCAATAACAATAGTAGAAACTCCAATATCATTTGCAAGCTATGCTGAGAACATTCCTCAAGCAAAACCATTTGATTGGTTGCAATTATTAACTAATGTCTACTTAATAGGTATAATAGTCTTCTTTATACAATTTTTATTGCAATTTGGCTCTTTAGCATTTCTTTTGCTTAAAAACTCAAAAGACAAAGATGGTATTTACACTTATGTCATTGTAAAAAATAAAATCTCTCCATTTTCATTTTTTAAATGGATTGTTTACAATCCAAACTTATTTTCGGATGAAGAATTAAAACTGATTCTTAATCACGAAAAAGTACATGCACGCCAATGGCACTCTATAGATATTATTATCTCTAGATTGGCATGTGTTTTATTCTGGTTTAATCCTTTTATATGGTTTTACCATAAAGACATTCAGCAAAATTTAGAATATATCGCTGATGAAAATGCACAAAACAGTTCAGCTTCAGAGAAAAATTACCAACATCTATTATTAAAGGCAAGTGTTGGCAATCAAAATATAAATCTTACATCAAATTTTTACAATTCATTAATCAAAAAACGAATCCTCATGTTACAAAAAAACCGATCTAAATCAATTAATCGTTGGAAGTCCATTTTCATTTTACCACTCTTGGTAGTGTTTTTAATGAGTTTTAACACCAAAGAAATTTATATCGATTCTTCTGAACCTAATATTGAAGAGCCTAATCTTTATGAAACTGAAATCACAAAAAACAATTTTATTGCAATAGATGATAAATTAATTGAAGTAATTATAGACAAAAACACCTCTAAAAAAGGTTTCAGTTACATTGAATCTTTATTGTCAAAAGAAGACATAACAATGACTATTAATGAAATTGAAAGAAATTCTGATGGCCTAATTACAGAAATTGATATCTCTTTCAAATTTAATGAAGGCATGACTAACTACAAGGCTGAAGACAGTGATGGTATAAAACCATTCTATTTTAGAAAAGATGATGACGGTACAGTTAGTGTTGGGCCAATAACTAATGAAGTATATGAGGTTGTCGAAGAAGAGCCAATCATAGAAATTATTGAAGAGGAAGAAATTGAAGAAGAACCAAATAGAAATACCTTTCTAATTTATGAGAATGAAGATGAAATAGAAATTGATGCCGACTCTATCGTAATTGTAGAAGGTCAACCAAAAGTAAGAGCTTCATATACATTTATCTCTAATGACACAATAGTATTTAATAGACCTGTAAACAAAAAAGTTAAAGCTAATGGTAACGTTAAGATTAGAAATAATTCATTTACAATTAAAACTGATTCAATAAAAATCAGAAATGCAAATGTCACCGATCCAATTTACATATTAAACGGCAAACGCATATCTAAAAAAGATTTCAAAAAACTAAAACAAAGTAAAATCAAAACAATAGATATTATCAAAGACAAATCAGCTATAAAACTATATGGCAAAGCAGCTAAAGATGGTGTTGTTGTAATTAAAACAGAAGAAAAAGGACCTTGGAAAACATCAACTAAAGTCAACTCTATAAATTCCTTTAAGAAGTCATCTAAGGGTGAAGTAAAGAAATTAATTGCCTCAGGTAAAAAACCAATAATAGTAATTGACAATGAGATTATGGATGCTATAAAAATAAAAGATATTGATTACAATGTCATAAAATCTATCAGCATACTAAAAGATAAATCTGCAAAAGACTTATATGGAGCAAAAGCTAAAGATGGGGCTATAGTTATATTTACTAAAGATAAGAATACAGTTAAAGCAGATAACGTAAAAGTAGTAGTATCTGGGATACATTATGTAGATGATGAGTATGAAAGTGAAAATGCAATTTTCTATTACGTAACCAAAGATACTTCTGACGAGCAACTAAAATTATATAAAAACAAGCTAGCAGAACATAATATTACAGCAAAATTCAATAAAGTTAGAAGAAATAATTCTGGAGAGATTACTAGCATTAAAATTTCTTTATCAGACAAAAATGGTGCTAAATCTAGTGCCAGCTGGAAAGATGACGATGGAATATCAAAAATACTAGTAGGCAAAAAAGGCAAAAAACTCATTACTTCTTCTAGCTACTAAAATAAAAAGCCTGGGCAAATGTTCAGGCTCTTTTTTTATTATTTAATAACTAAGCGCTTCGTCTCTATTTGACTACCATCAGAAAACTTTAGCAGATACAAACCTGAAGTCAAATCAACATCTACACTATTAGAGCTATCTGGTTTTAATGTTTCAATTTTTCGTCCTTCAATGGACAATACTTCTATTATGGTCGAAGAGGTTACACCTTCAAAGGTTAGTTGCTTATGAGTTGGGTTAGGATAGAATGAAAATCGGTCTAACTCATTATCGTTAGTACTCAAAGCACCATTAAAAACCATTCCAACTTTATCTCCCCAAATATAATCTACAAGGTCTGGTAAATCAACTAATGGATTTCTGTTACGTTGCCAATCATAAACAATGTTGTTTCTATTCATTTCGTAATCATCAGGAACATCATCTTCATGCCATTGCAGTATTGTAGCTAAATCACCTAATTGACCGTCAAAAGTACTTCCAGAAGATGTAGGGAATCCATTAACAATTTGTAGTCCATTATAACGTAGTTCTAAAAACAAAACGCCTCGTGCCACATCTCCTCTAAAACTCACTCCAATACCATTAGCGGGATTCACATCAGCTGGTCCATTATATTCGCCAATACCAGATGTGGTTACAAAATTATTGCTGTAGTGACGGTTACTTCTTCGACTATTTTCACTCGCATCAGCAGCTCTCAATGCATGCGCATCAGAATTGGCATGACGTGTAGAATCTGCATTGGTAGTAATAAACGTATTTATACCAGTAGCAAAATCATCAAAATCATCCCAATCGTCAAAATCTCCTCGAGACCTTGGAAAAGTGTGCTCTCTATTCCACTTACCTGTACTAATTCCAGAATTTTGTTGGTCTAACTTTGAGCGCCCTTCTTCTGTATACACCAACCAAACTTGGTTAGAATTTAGAGGGTTTTGGTCAGCTATTTTCAGGATATTAAAAACATCTGCATAACTATGGGTTCTCACAACATTTGGGTCTGCAATAATGGCTTGTACGGCATCTCGTAAATCTTGTCCTGCCTTTCCATTTAAACTACTGTAATAACCAGCTGGCTGTGTACTAATCACTTGGTCGTAAGTTGGATTTAATGGTGTTCCCCAAGCAGTCATTGTAAAGTCATTATCTATGACTCTGATTTTTACAAAATTATTAGATGCTATTATTGGCTCTACTAAATTAAGAAACTGAATTTCTATTTCTTCATCGCCTTCATCATTTGGGTCGTCAAGAAGTGTTATGAATGTACTTACGGTATTTTGACCATTAGGAATTGTAACACTCGTAGAACCTGAAAAATCTCCGGTTGTAAATGTTCCATTTGACAATGAAATATTAAAGCTTACATCTGACGTTACATTTTGATTTGCCGTAAACGTAATACTGAAACTTTCGCCTTCATTATATTCTAATGCAGAAGTTGAAATCTCTATAGCGTTAAAAATAATTCCGCTACCGTCATTTTCTGCTCTTGGTGTAGGTGGGTTGGATTCGTATGTACCATCTGTTTTTCGTTGTATTGATTTGGTAGTATCTGAACCTTCAAAATACTGAGTTGTTTCGCCTAAAGCAGTTAGCAAATCTGTATCAACAGCACTATTAGAACCTGTGTCATATACCAAGGCATCAGTAAGATTAAATTCTGGCGCCGAAGTAGCAACTGTCCTATCAGGAAAATTATCTATAGAAGTTTGATATATGGCTACTCCATCCGCACCATTCTGAAACAAACCATTAGTTAGTAAAACTTGCGGAAAAGGAGAAACATTAAGGTTTCCTAATACCAAAAGACCATTACTATCTGTTGTCATTCCGTTTAAATCTATTGCTAAGTAACTTAGGTTATTACCTTGAGATGTAGTATTACCATTAAAAAACACTAAAATATATCCATCAGTAGAAAAATTTGGTGTTAGGGATTTTATCTCAATAAACTCCTCGTCGTCTGTTCCTGGGTCATTGGCATCCAATTCGTTGATAACTAATGTTTGTGTCCAACCAAAGCCAAAGAATAACATTAGCATACAAAAACCTAAAAATCGCATATTATTATTTTTTGCAAATATACACTTAATACAATGGTAGTAATGTTAAAAAATAGTATTCTGAAAGTTATCTAATAACGCAATTAAAAATTTGCATTGAAATACTAATTTATTATTTAAAAAAGATCAAAACCCAAAAAATCATACTTTTTGGAGTAAAATTTCCCTTGGTTAAAAAAAATACTCTCAAAAACACCCTACAATTATTACAAAACGCAACCATATGTTCAGTTTAATATTACATTTATAAACAATAATCAAGACTTATATGTTTCAATTTTATATACAAATGATTTTTTTAGTTATAAATTTATATTTAAATTCATAGATTTTATTAAAAGTGTTTGGCAGAAGGTTAACGGTCGATATATATTGAAAACTCAATCAAGAAATTGTAGTAAAATATTAACCTTTAAAAACATTAAACCATGCTAACTATTGTAAAAGTTATTGTAGAAATTATTTTTTCTATCTAAGACAACACCAACCAATCAAAAAACGTAAAACTTAGCCAAAAGCTAAGTTTTCTTTTTTTAGTTATATTCGAGTATTAATATAATTTATGAGAAAAGTCGTTTTCAAGTTTTTAGCAAAAACCAATAAGGTACTATTACCATCATTTACTAAAAGGCAATTGGACCCTGCAAAAGCAAGTAAGTTTCAACTTGCAATTATAGGTTGGCGCGCTTACGTGACTATGAATGCTTTGGATTAAAATATAGGTTACCAGAAAAATATTTCATCTACAAAAAGCCAAGTAGGATTTCCTGCTGCGGGATGCCAATCTGGTAACTTATCGTGATTTTCAATCACAATTTTAAAATACCTAGCTTGAACATCACCTAACTTTAAATGCACCTTTTTAAACTCTGCATCACCTCCTTGCCCTTCTCGACTAACTGAAATATCTCCGACCTTCTTAAAACCAATATTTTTAGCATTAGAAGCATATACTGTGAACCACTTTGGGTATAAAATCCATGTATTAACATCTTCTAGACAATTAAAAGATATATTACTCACGTTTTGCTTAGTTCCTAAATCTATAGTGGTGATTAAGTCATCTCCAAAATAACCAGTCCATTTACCGTCTTTAAAATCTGTAGTACCTTCTTCTAAATCGAATAACTTATCGGCATCTGGGTAACTCTCATTAGGTTTGTGAACAATCTCATAAGAACTAACATTATGAGTTATTTTTGTAAATTCAGTTGTTAAGATATCACTTGGCAACCAACCATCTTTAAAAGCAGCTACTTTTAGCGTTGATGTTTTATTAAAGATTAATGTTTTGTCTAGCTTCTTAGAAGAAGAATCCGGTATTTCTCCATTTAAAGTGTGACGAATGTCTACATCTTTAATTTGACTCTTAACATTTACATGAATCGTATCTCTAAATAATGTTCTTCCTGTTGAAATTACAGGCAGTTGTAGTTGACTGTCTTCAACAAAACCTTTAAGCAAACTGTTTTGGATGTTTACACCATACATTTCTTGCAAATCCATAGCAATATTATCAGTAACTCGCGTCTCAGTAGAATAAATTTTCTTAGGGTTTATACTTTCCAATAATTCTGATAAACCAGTATCTGTAATTGATGTATTGTAAAGATTAAGAACTTCTAATTGTTCTAATTCCTTTAAGTACTTGAGCGAAGCGTCTGTAATAGTCTGATTATTAATCCTCAAAAATTTAAGATTCTTCATTCGCTTGACCACGTTCAGCATTTCATCTGTAAGCTCTGCATTTTCAAAATCTAATTCTACTATTTGTTCCTCAATACTTTTAAGTTTTTGTAAATCCTCAAAAGTTGGATTTTTGTTAAGTAATTTAACATTAAGTGCTCCTTCTCTTGGGACTATTTCAAAAACCCTAAAACCTAAAGCTTTGATATTTTCGATATCGTCTTTTGAAGCCATAGGGATTTTGATTTTGTTTAGCACAAGATAGTTTTTCAACTTATCACGTAAAGTATCATCTGATGAAACACTTAATGCATAACCTTCAAAATTTGCACCGTTTTTAATCCAATGATTTACAAGCCAAATCTCATCTTTTGTAGGTTGCTCCTTACCTTCTGGTGGCATGTGTTCTTCATCAGAGATTGGCAATAGCATACGCGTAAAAAGCAAACTATTTTCTGGATTTCCTGCAATGAGATTTGTGCCAGAGGCTCCTCCTTTTAAAATCAAATCTGGCGTCATCATAGACAGCTCCCCTTTTTGTTTAGAAGCGTTGTGGCATTGAATACACTTGGAATCTAAAATTTTAAACACTACATCTTCATAAATCCTTAAACTATCTACAACTTCTATAGTTTTTTCTTTTGGTTCTGCTCCTGCATACTCGGTTAAAAAGTTGTCTCCATGGGTTAAAACACTTCCAAAATGGCCAGCAATGCTAATTAAAATAAGAGTTATTATAAAAAGAGGAAGAAATACTTTATTAGTTTTAAAATCATCTCGTGTTGTTAAATAGAACAAGCCAGTAGCAAAAAAAGACGTAGCAACACCCGTATAAAAATGTAAGTCTAGTGTGGTATCAGTATAACCACCTTCCAACGACAAAAAATAACCAAAAAAACAGGTAATTATTGAAAAAATTGCTGTAAAACCAAATAAGTGTTTTATAGTTTCTGAAATTTCCTTTTTCTGAAGTCGTCGAATAACTTCAAGAAAAAAAGTAACAACTAGAGCACCGATAGGCAAATGCAAAACTAAAGGGTGAAAGCGCCCCAAAAATAATATAAAACGAGGAACTTCTTCAGTTTTTAAAGTGTATAAGGTAATAACACCAAAAATGAATAAGACGATTGTAAACGTATTTTTATAAAGTTTGTTTATATTTTTCATTTAATTAAAAATCCATTCGTCCATAAATAACCAAGCACCATTACTGGCGCCTGGGTGCCAATCGGGCAGTCTACTATTTACCACTTTAATCTTTAGTGTTTCTACAACCTTGTTAATTGGAATTTTTACTGAATTTAAACGCTTGTATTCGCCTTCTTTAAACTTTGGAATTACTACAGAAACAGAATCCTCTTCATTTATTATAACTGAAACTTTTTCTGGTGGAAAAATCCACGATTTTGTATCTACCAAATACCCAATTGTTATTTTTTTTATAGCAACACTAGTTTTAAAATCAACTACAGCTACTGTCGTAGTATCATAACCTAACCACTGTATATCCTTAAAAGCCAAACTTGCTTTTTTATTATTAAAAAGTGTTCCTTTTCCTATTCCTGGATATACTTTACTTGCTTCTGTTTTAAATAAGAAAGCTTGAGGTTTTATTCCTTTTTTGAATAGTTCTATTTCTGAAGTTGCACTAGGTTTCCAATCCTGATGAAAAGCTTTGAACTTATATTTTCCTTCTTTTGAAAGTTCTAAGCTATTTTGATACAACATTGAATTTTCAGTCGGTTCTTCACCATTGTAAGTATATCGAATTGTCACACCTTCCATCTTCAATTCGGCGTTTACAGTTACTATAGAATCAATGATTGTACTTGGAGCTACAACTCGCGGCGGTGCTAACTCTAGTGTATTGTTTTTCAAGAAACTCGTAGAAGCTTGTTCTTTCTTTTCAGAACAATTAAATAAAAAACAACAACAAAAAACAACTAACAACTTTTTCATATGCGCGTTAGTTTTATTGGATAGGTTTTTCCAGAATTCCATTGGGCAACATACATATTTTCATCATCATCTACACAAACATCATGTGGATGTTGAAACAACCTAATAGTTTGATATAACTCATCTAACTGATTGTTTTTATAAGAAGGTGCGGTTGCTCCAGGACAAGAAACCACTTCATTTTTTTCATTCATAATTAGCACAAAACCAGAATCTTCGTAAATAGAATTTTTAGATCTCAAGACTGCAAAATAAATATCCTTCTCATGAATTACTGGTCTGCATATTAATGCACCTGGTACATTTATGGTTTCTAAATATTCGCCTTGTAAACTAAAACGTTTCAACTGATTGAGTTCTCTAGCAGTGATTAATAGTGATGAATTTTTAGCATCACGATTGTCATAGCAAATACCATGGGCATTTAAAAATTTATCGTTTTCATTACCAGCACCTCCGAAATAGTTTTGTAATTCACCCTTATAATTATAATGTAAGATAAATTGCTTACCATAACCATCAGCTACATAAATATCGCCATTTTCAGTTACAGCAGTTTCTGTTGGCCTATAATCTCCTTTGGATCTATATGCAGTAATATCGGCAGGGTAATCTAATGTAAAAACGACCTTGCCATCAATTGTTGTTTTTATGATTTGATGGCGTTCGTAATCGGTAATCAATAAAAAATCTTTACCATTTTCTTTGACTAAAGTCAAACCGTGAGCTCCAGGATAATCTGTTCCCCAAGTTTCTATTAACTTGCCTGACTTATCGTAAACAATGACATTATTTTTAATCTCGTTGGTTAATAAAACTATCCGTCCTTTAGAGTCTTGAACCATCTCATGACAGTCGTTTACTGGTGTTTTTAGTGGATTAAGATTCCCCCAATTTAAATCCACTTTATACCTATGAGAATTATGGCCAACAATAATATCTTTAGAATCTGAAAACGAAAAAGCACTACCAAATGCAGGATAAGTTAGTAACCCTGCGGCCAAACAAGACGATTGTTTTAAAAATTTTCTTCTGCTCATTATTAGCTTAATAAATCTTTAACGACATGTCCAGAAACGTCTGTTAGCCTAAAACGTCTGCCTTGATGTTTGTATGTAAATTTGGTGTGGTCCACACCCATGAGATGCATCATCGTTGCTTGTAAATCGTGTACATGTACTGGATCTTTAACAATATTATAACCAAAATCATCAGTTTCTCCATAAGTAAAACCTGGTTTTACACCACCACCAGCCATAAACATAGTAAAGCATTTTGGATGATGATCACGACCATAATTTGTATCTGTAAGTGCTCCTTGACTGTAATTTGTTCGTCCAAATTCGCCACCCCAAACAACCAAAGTATCTTCAAGTAAACCACGTTGTTTTAAATCCATAATTAATGCTGCTGTGGCTTGATCTATATCTTTAGCTTGTTTCTCTATATGCGATGGTAAATTATCATGTTGATCCCAACCCATGTGATATAATTGAACAAAACGCACATCTTTCTCTACTAAACGCCTTGCCAATAAGCAATTAGCAGCATATGTTCCTGGGATTGCAGAATCTGCACCATACATTCGTATAATATGGTCTGGCTCTCCTTCAACATCCATAGTTTCTGGAACTGAAGTTTGCATTCTGTAAGCCATTTCATATTGAGCTATTCTACTATTTATTTCTGGATCACCAAACTCCTGTTCTTGCTTAGCATTTAACTCACTAATATGGTCGAGCATTTTACGACGCTCTGATCTAGTCATTCCATCTGGGTCTTTGAGATATAAAACTGGATCTTTTCCAGACCTAAACTGAACACCTTGATGTAAGGAGCTTAAAAATCCATTACCCCAAAGTCTAGAATATAAAGGTTGAGCCAATGGTCGGCCTGTTCCACGAGATAATAAAACTGTGAATGTTGGTAAATTTTCATTTAAGCTACCCAAACCATAACTCATCCATGAGCCAATACTTGGTCTTCCAGCTTGCTGAGAACCTGTTTGAAAAAACGTAATAGCTGGATCATGATTAATAGCCTCAGTATGCATAGATTTTATAAAACATAGTTCATCTACAATTTTTGCTGTGTAAGGCATTAAATCACTTACCCAAGCTCTGGATTCTCCATATTGGTTAAATTTAAACTGACTTCCAACTAAAGGAAAACTATCTTGTCCCGAAGTCATCCCAGTTAAACGTTGTCCTTGCCTTACTGAATCTGGCAAGTCTTGACCTCGCATTTCATGCAGTAGTGGTTTATAGTCGAATAATTCTAACTGTGAAGGCCCACCACTTTGAAACAAATAAATAACACGTTTCGCTTTTGGAGCAAAATGAGGAAGGTTCATTCCTTTTAAAGGGGAATCTGCAGCTTCTACAATAGAAGAAAAAGGGTCTAACATTGAAGCTGCTGCCAAGCCTCCAATACCTAATCCTAGCTTTTTAAGAAAATGTCTTCTGTTATTATTTAAAAAGTGTTTAGAAATCTCTTCCATGATTATCCTTTTACGATGGCTTCATCAAGATTAAATATGAGGCTTGTTAATGCAGTAAATGCATATATTCGTTTTTTTGATATATCTAGCTCTTCAAACTTACTAGAGACTTGAAACTCCTCTTTTTCAATAGCATCATAATTAGTTTCTGTATCATTTAAGAATGTCAATAATTTTTCAACCTCAGTCTCATCTGGCGTTCTTGACGTTATTCTTCTAAAAATAGTTTTAATTCTATCTTTATCCGATACATTTTTATTTTTTAATAACAATACGGCCAATGCCTCTGAGGCTTCAATAAGTTGAGGGTCATTTAACATAACCAAAGCTTGTAGAGGCGTACTGGTTTTTTGACGTTCTACACTACAAAAATCTCTCGTTGCAGCATCGAAAGTTAGCATGGCTGGTGGAGGCATTGTACGTTTCCAAAATGTGTATAAACTTCTACGGTAAAGATTTTCGCCTTTATCCATTATGTACTTGGTTAATCCTTGACCAGATGTAGTTTCTGCCCACAAACCTTCAGGCTGATAAGGTTTAACACTTGGTCCTCCTATTTTTTCTACCAATAAATCACTTGCAGCAAGTGCATTATCACGAATCATTTCTGCCGTTAGTTTTTGTCTTGAGCTCCTAGCCAACCATTTATTACCAGGGTCGTTTTCTAAAAGTGTTTTAGTTGTTTTAGAAGTTTGCTGGTACGTCTCTGACATAACCATGCGTTTTATCATCTTTTTAGTATCCCAACCTTCTTCTCTATAAGTTATAGCTAACCAATCTAATAATTCTGGATGCGATGGCAAAGCTCCTTGGTTTCCAAAATCTGAGCTCGTAGCAACAATACCTGTTCCAAAAATTTGCTGCCACAATCGGTTTACTGCTACTCTTGCTGTAAGCGTATTGTCTTCATCAAACAACCACTCTGTTAAACCTAGACGGTTCTTTTGATATTTATCTGTGAAAGGCAAAATAGTTTCTGGTACGCCCTCAGATACTTCATCTCCGTGATTATCGTATGCACCTCGCTTTAATATGTAAGTTTTTCGAGTTTGTTTATCATCTTTCATGACCATTAAATTCACTTCAGGAATTGAATCTGGCATATTTATAAACGTTAAAACATCTTTTACTTCTTTTTGAGTAATTTTAATGTTTGGTTTTGGTATCTCACCATAATCCATGCGTCCTTTTTCATCTAATTTATTGAAGAATGCGTAAAAACTAAAATACTCTTCTTGAGAGATTGGGTCATACTTATGGTCATGACATTGTGCACATTCCATTGTTAAACCTAACAAAGATTTTGAAACCGTATTTGTACGATCTAAGACATACTCATTTCGGTACTCCTCATCAATAACACCACCTTCTTGGGTTATCTTATGGTTTCGATTAAATCCAGTCGCTAAAACTTGCTCTCTGGTAGCATTAGGTATCAAATCTCCTGCAAGTTGCCATTTTATAAATTCGTCATAAGATATATTTCTATTAAAAGCACTAATTACCCAATCACGCCATGGCCACATAATCCGCTCTAAATCGTCTTGATAACCATGCGTATCTGAATATCTAGCTATATCTAACCAACTTGTAGCCATATGTTCTCCATATCGTATAGAGTTTAATAGTTTGTCAACTACTCTTTCGTAAGCTACAGCACTACTATCGTTTACAAAAGCATCAATATCATCTAATGATGGAGGTAAGCCTGTTAAATCAAAATAAACACGTCTTATTAATTTTTCCTTTTTAGCCTTTACTGACATAGATAATCCTTTTTCTTGGAGTTTTCTATGAATAAACTTATCAATAGTGTTGTCTATATCAACTACAGGTATCTCAGGCTTTATAGGTTTTACAAAGGACCAATGATCTTTCCAAACTGCACCTTGTTCTATCCACTTTATTAAAATCTGTTTTTCGTAATTATTAAGGCTCAAATTAGAATCTTCAGGTGGCATCATTTTGCTTGACTCTGTTGCTAAGATACGATGCACCATCTCACTAGAAATAGTATCTCCAGACACTAAAGCAAAACGATCTTTGTTTTTACCTAAAGCTGCAAAAGCACCATTTTGAGTATCTAATCGTAAACCCGCTTCTCGAGTGCCAGCATCTGGTCCATGACAGAGATAACACCTGTCTGAAAGAATAGGCTTGACATGAAAAATATAATCTACAGTCTCTGGCAAAACTTCATTTGCAGCAACCATAGCTACATCAGAAGTCTCTATATTAGAGTAATCATTTGACGTATCTGATTTTAGATATTTATAGCCCAATAAAAGAAGAAATGGTACCAAAAAGTACCAAAAAAGGTATGATGATTTCTTTTCGTTATCTTGCATAAAACAGTCAAACCTATAAAAGCAAACACCCTAAAATAGTATTTACCTCCACTTTTGATTATCAGCTACTAAGTTAATAATCTCTTTTGAAATGCATTATAAAAACATAATGAAAATTAAAAAAAGCTCACCATTAGATGAGCTTTAATGACCTCGACAGCTTAACTTTTTGACAATTAATCGAGTGTTTTTTGTTCTTCCAATAATGTGTAAAGAATTTCGGATTGAACTCCTTTTTTCAAGAGTACTTCAGACCTTACGACAGCTTAACCTGCTTTATCATACTATTATAAACTATATTTTTAGTTAACAATAATTAACACTAAATAAGAATCGTTAACTGTTTTATTTTCTTACGATTACTACTTTCAGTAAGTGAAATATAGTCATTTAATTTTTTGAAAAAAATACTTCTTTGCTACAAAAAAGAATCAAGCTAGTGTAAATAAAAAATTTCAAAAGGTCCAGCAAATCGCTGATCTTAATCACTAACAAACAATAAATCAAATCATCATGAAAAAAACAAAACACCTTATGCTAATAGTATTCCTTTTTACTGGAATAATATCTTTTGGACAAGACAATAATGCTTACAAAGTTATTTATGAGGCAGACAGAGAAGGTAATGCTATCTCGGGAAGTTTAGAAGAATTAATAGCGCATGCAACAAATGGCAACCCAATTAGAGTGGGTTGGGTTTTAAGATTCCCAAGTCAAATCCCTGAAGAAAAGGGTAGCATAATTGAGATGGAACACTGGGCGGATGCAGGTTTTATAACAGTTTTAAAAGGTCATGTCTTCGCTCAAGTAAAAGGCATTTTTCAACAAGGTCCAATGATTGCTAATCCTCCAGGAGTACTTTTAGTCGATGACAGGGCAAATAGCTGGGTTGGCATTATTGGCACTACAGGTGTAATGCGTCAAAAGTTTGCTGAAAGTGAAACAATGACTAAAATGTATAAAGATATGGGCTATTCTGACGAGAAAATTAAAGAAGAATATAAAAAACAAGAAACTATGACATTTAAAACCAAATGGTCTGTACTAACCAGTAGTAAATAACAAATCCATGAAAAGAACAGAACAAATTATGATAATACTATTTCTCTATGTTGGAATAGTGTCGTACGGTAAAATGGATATATCTATCACGATTATATAAAAGAAACTAGAAACTATGAAATATAAAATAATAGTTACAACTTTATTTCTTATATGTAGTTATATGGTGAATTCACAAAATTCTTCTCAGAAGAATTCTGAGTTAATAACAGTTCAAGAGATTATGAGTGAAGCATTTCGTAGTTCTAATATTGTAATGATGAATGAGGCTCATTTTGGTCAAAAGAGGAATATAAGAACCAGAATTATTGGACAATTGGCACTCCCAAAAGCACACGCTGAAGGTGTTCGTATTCTTGCCATGGAAGCGTTGACAAAAGAATTTGCAGATGAAGCAAATTCTACACGAAAAGTACCAAAAGCTCCAAGTAATTTTGGGTACTTGCATCAACCAGAAATGAGGAATTTGATGCAGTTAGCTCTAGATTTGAATTGGGAATTAGTAGCATATGAGGCTTATACTGATGATAAATCTAAATTGAATAACTCCCCAGAGAGTATTAATTGGAGAGAAAAAGAGCAAGCAAATAATTTAGCTAAAATTTTAAAGAGCCATAAAAAAGGAACCAAAATTTTAGTATGGTGTGGAAACTCTCATTTGAATAAAAAACCTGCGAAGCACGCTTCTAGCGATTTTTATCCTATGGGCTATCAGTTTTGGAAGACAACAGGTATAGAACCTTTTACCATCGATCAAGCATCTACTACAGTCGATTTTACGGGAGACAATAGTAGGTTTCAAAAATGGATAGTTTACGAAGAACAATTAAAAAATAATTTTTACGGAACGATGGGTACAATAAATAGAAAGAATAAAAGCGCAAAAATATTCTCTCTTCATAATCAATTGGAATAATTACAATCAGTATGACAACGAATACTAATTTAATAATTTACGTGATGATACTCGTTGGGAGAAACTTATTATATTTCCACCCAAAAAAACAAAAGGCCTTTTTGGTGGGGAATTTCAAAAGATTACAGTGAAAAATTTATGAAGTTTGTTGAAGGTGGTGGATTGGAATTAAAAAACAGAAAGCTACATGTATTGGCATTGGAAAAAGTATAGATTTATAAAAAAGGACAATCTTGATGAAGTTTTAACTTTCTAATTCAACTCTGTACAGTAAGTTTATAATTATACTGTTAAATTTTACTGACTATGAAAAAAATCACCTTCTTATCCCTTTTAGTTTTCTTGGTTTTTAATACTAAATTTCATGCCCAATGCCAGGCCACTATTCAAGAATCTACTATAACTGCAGACAACTCTGGCGGACCATTTGCTCTGATATTATTTTCTAATAATTATAGTACTATTACAAATCTTGCCGTAGGAGATACTTATACTATTACTAACACACAGGAACCTCCTAACTACACAGTTTTTATGACTATAAGAGACCCTAGTGATAATTCGGTCGTACAATTTGGAGCTGCACCATTATCGTTTGTAGCAACAGCAACAGATTTAGAAATTCACTATTTCACAGACAACACATGTAATGCAGGCATTTTTGGTGTTCTAGCAATATTTATAGTTAATGATTCTACACTAAGTGTAGAAGATAATATAGTGTCAAAAAATATTGAAATATTTCCTAATCCTTTTTCAGATAAACTTAAAATTATTTCAAAAGATATTTTAGACAGTGTTATTATATACGATTCTTATGGTAGAAAAGTAATCGTAACTGAGCCTTCAGCAAGAACTACAGAAATTAACTTATCTCATCTTAAAAGTAATGTGTATTATATATTAACAAGTTCAGGTGGCAAAATCAATACAAAAAAAATAATTAGAATATAACTTATTCAGAGTTTCTGAAATTAGTATATCTAATAAAACACAATTAATATGAAAAACCCTGCTGATCTTTGGAGTTATTCTACTCACAAGTCATTGCTTTTTGCAATCAAACAACTCCTACAAGATTATACATGAATCCGATAAGAATGGTAATGCTATTTCTGGGAACATAAAAGATTTAATGCAATATGTTCAAAATGGTAATCCTATTAGAGTTGGTTGGGTTTTCAACGCTGGAAAAAGAGGTTGGAAATGGTAATAATTGCGCATATAGCTGCTCACATTATAATTGCAGCTATTCAGTTTATATAAATTATATTTCTTTTATATTTAAATTATAACAAAAAAATAAATGAAAACAAGCACAATTATTATATTATTTCTAAGTGCATTTGCGCTAATAAACGGGGTGTTTTTATCACTTTATTTGCTGTTTTTTATAAAATATAAACATATTTCAAATAAGTTTTTAGGTGCATTATTTCTATTATTTAGTATTAGAGTAGGTAAATCAATATTAATATATGTAAATCAAGATTTTGCTTCATTTTACTTTCAATTAGGTATTACTGTTTGCTTTTTTTTTGGACCTTTTTTATATTTCTATATTGAATCTCTTTTTCATCCTGAAAAAAATATAAATCGAAATTGGATTTATCATTGTATACCTATATTGGTAGTTGCAATAATTCTAGGAATTGTTTTGCCAAGTATGGATTTTTTCTTGTTATGGAAAAATTACCTGATATACGCTGCCTATTTAATATGGTTGTTATACATAATAAAATCAGGTGGTATTATAAGAACTTTTATTTTTAAAACGTTAAAAAATAATGATTTTAAAAACTGGCTAGTCTTTATTTATTTTGGTAATGTAATGCTATGGCTTATTCATATAACATCTAAGTTTACTTCTTATTCGTATATCTCCTTCTCAATTGGGCTTCTAATATATTCTTTAATCTTTTTATTAATTTTTACAACTTACAAGAGTAATTTGTTTTCAATAGAGAGAATTAAATTGCAAATAGTATCACACGCTAAAAATGATGGGGTATTAATCACAAAACTAGAACAACTTATGAATGAGGAAGAGTTATTCAAAAATAATAACCTAAAATCCTCAGTAGTTGCTGATAGACTAGGGATTCCAGTTTATAAACTTTCCAAAATAATTAACAAATCTTATAACAAAAATTTCTCAAATTATGTTAATGAATTTAGAGTAGAATATGCCAAAGTATTATTAACCTCAAATAATAACTACACTATAGAAGCCATTGGTCAAGAAAGTGGTTTTAAATCTAAGTCATCTTTTTATAATGCTTTCAAAAAAATTACTGGAAAGACTCCTTCTAGCTTTATTTAGATTTTTGAATGTAATTTTTAAAAATAAGTGTTATTCTAACTTAAATATAGGTTTTAAATAGTAATATAATATTGTATTCATTTCAAAATTCAAACTCTTTTTAAGTAATATTTCACAACTTTAATTTTATAAATCTTGACATTAGAGTATAAAAATTTAAACTATGAAATTTACTTATTCTTACCTTATTATTTATTTTCTATTGTTATCAAACTTGATCAATGCGCAAGATAAAATTTCTTCGGATTTAATAAAGAAAATTGATTCCATTTTTGATAGTTATCAAGGCAATCCAGGTTGTGCATTGGCTATTGTAAAAGAAGGCGAAACTCTGTTCAAAAAAGGATATGGTTTTTCAAATTTAGAATATGATATTCCTATCACTTCACATACTATGTTTGATGTTTCTGCAGTAGCCAAGCAATTTACAGCAGCTTGTATTTTTCTTCTAGAAAGTGAAGAAAAACTCAGTCTTAATGACCCCATACAGAAATTTTTCCCTGAATTCCCTGAATACGACCAAGGTAAACTGACTATTAAAAACTTAGTATATCAAACCAGTGGTATAAGAAGCTATCTAGCCATTCTCTTTAGTCAAAATAGATACGCTGGAGACAGACTTGATAATGGAGATGTACGTAACCTAATCATGAATCAGCGAAATTTGAATTACGAACCTGGCACAAGGCAAGACTTCAGTCATTCTAACTATGCATTATTGAGTGATATCATAGAGAAAGCAAGTGGTGAAAAAATGCCTGAATACGCTAAGAAAAACCTATTTGACCCACTAAACATGACAAATACGTTCTTTGTTGATACGCCAGAAAAGATTATTAAAAACAGAGCAATAGCGTATCAAGAAGAAAAAGAAAATCAATTTGTCCTCAATCATTTTTTCAATTCTGCAGTGATTGGAGACGGAGGACTATACACTAATTTGGAAGATTTAATAAAATGGAGTAACAATTTAAGTACTGGAGCTGTTGGAGGAAAAGATTTAATTACCAAAATTATTACACCAGGTACTTTAAACTCTGGTATAAAAACCAATTACGCTGGTGGTATTTATAATCAAAACCACTATGATATTGAAGGCTTACCTAGTATACGTCATGCTGGGGCTACTGGAGGTTTCCGGTCGCTTTATTACAAATTTTTAAAACAAGATTTGGCTTTTATTATTTTGAGTAATAATTCTGATACAAATGTCTGGGCTTTACTTGACCAATTGACACCTCTCGTATTAGCAGATGAAATTGCTGAAGCACAACAATTGGCTAGAGTTAACACTGAATCATTGACAGCAAAAAATATTAAACTGAATAAAGAGGAAAAACAACAATTCACAGGAAACTTTTATAATACAGTAAACGGTAATCTTAGAGCCGTAGAACTATTGGATGGCAAGTTGTTTTATAAACGTGCGCCCAGTCTACCTGGTTCTCCATTGACAATTACCAGTTCCAACGAATTAGCCTTTGAAACAGCTCCTTTTATCAAGCTATCTTTTGAGCAGGCATATAAAACAATGATTTTCACCGTCAACAACCAAGACCCAATACCTCTTGAACGCTACCAAAACTTTGCTTACGACCATGATGAACTTGAAGAGTTTGAGAAAAACTACTATAACAAAGATTTGGATGTTACATATCAAATTAAATCCAAAGAAGGCCAGTTACAATTATTAATTGAAGGCAAAGAATTGGTAGTGCTAACCCCATTTTCAAAAGACATGTTTAGAGAAGAACACTTTGGCTATATAAAATTTCAAAGAGATAATACAGGAAAAATTATCAGTTTCTCAAGAACAGACAATACATTTTCGAATTTAGCTTTTCACGTTTCAAAAAGTGCGGATTCATAATTCTTAAGTCAAATAAAACTTCAAAAGCCATGAATAAAAGCTTATTCTTTTCAGCAATTCTACTAATAGTCAGTGTGTAAATTACAATGGCTACTACAAAAGACGACCCAACCTTTAATTAGATAGAAAAGGATTTGTCCCGTATCGCCGAACTTGACCAATATTAGGAAAGATTAAATAAAGCAGTAATGGAGGGAGATTTAGAAGGCTTTAAAAGCTACTTTCATGAGGATGCCGTAATCATATTTGCTTCTGGAAAAAACAAGACTTCACTACCAATTTCTACTACATTGGAACTTTGGAATGACGTATTTAAAAATACTAAAGAAGAAGACCACGATGAATATAGGTTTTCGATTCTCACAAAGAATAGGAAACAAAACTACAGCTCATTAAACCGGAATATTCGTAAACACGTTTACTGATAATATTAGTAAAAAATCTATTATTCCTTTTGAAATACTACTCGTAAAACGTGATAACAAATGGTATGCTTTAATGGAATATCAAAAACCGCGCAACTCAGAAAGAATGAGATGCTTTAAAACTAGAGTGATTTAATGAATCATTTGTGACTTTATAACCAAATTGCATAATACTATTATGTCTAAAATAGATAATATTTAGTCTTAATTAAAAAGAATCTAAAAGAAACATATAGTAAAGTAAAATCAATCTAGGGCATAATTATAGCACACTAATGCAGCAACTGCAGCTAGAATACTAAATAGCGTTATTAATGTGGTTAGAAAATAGTTTGTGATCTAAAAAAAGGAAAGCATTACACCATTTAACGTTGTAAAAGCGCTTAAAAAGTGTAAAATATAACGTTGTTACTCATTTTCTTAAAATGTATAGTTTAGTGCTAGAGTATGAGTTTTCTAATAACTCCATAGTTTCAATCCAATAAAGCCCATACTCATAAGATATATTGATATTGTAATAGTAGAAATAGAAGTTAATATATAGTAAATACGGAATGCTTTCTTTTGGGATAATTTAAAACATTGCCATATAGAAAGAAAAGATAGAATTACTAATGCGAACGAACTTAAATACATTAAAATAGAATAGAAGTTTCTACTAGGTAAAGTTTTTATATTCTCAACACTTAAAGCAAAACCTAAAAAAATTAGAATTAAGACTATTCCATATCCAAAAATTACTAAATGACTACTTAGCGGCATATTGTCTCGTTTAAATAACCTTTTTACTAGACAGAAAATACTATAAACAAAAAATGAAGATAAAATTAACACTGAAATTAATAGTGCAAAAAATATAAATAGACGTATGATTCTTGATTCTTTTTCTGTGTAATTATCGTTTATCCAGAGTACTTTTTGGTTTAAGTTCGTTTCAATTAATATAGCTGAAGGTACAGCTTCATTATTTAAATAAAATTTATTGTTTCCTGAATAATACAGTGTGTCTTTAGCTTTACCCAATAAAGTTCTAGTTATAATTTTATCATCTTTGAAATCTAATGTCAATCCGGCTAACATTCTATCTGAAAAAGACAACAATTTACTTTTTGAGCTTTTGAACTCATAAAAACCAATGAATTTTTGTTTAAGTGATTCAGGTATTGTTTTTGTAATTCTTACATTAGACTGATTATTTTTTTCGTCACTAAGAAGATGATTTAAAATTTCATCAACTATTTCTCTATCATTTCCATTACGATTCATTGATATAGCAATTCCTAAATCTGCTTTTCTAGAGTATAAATATCTCGAAGTAAAGCCATCAATTTGCCCATTATGTCCATGAAAAAGATATCCTTTTTTCCAAATAGAATAATTACCTAGTCCATAGCCAAATTTGAGTCCTTTTTTTGCAGCAATACTCGTTTCTGGTATCTCAAACCTATCATATTCGTTCTTAGAAAAGAGTTTTGTATTCCTTGACAACATAAACTGTAAATATCTAGCCATATCTTCTGAATTTGCGCAAAAATCACCAGCTGGACCCCCATTAATAGTGGTAAAAGGTATTGAGTTTAATGATGAACCTATTCTCTGATAACCATTAGCAAAAACTTTGTTTTTAGGCTTTTTAAAATAAAATCCGGAAGAGGTCATACCAATCGGTTTCAATATGTTTTCATTAATATATTTGTTATAAGAATTGCCTGAAATAATCTCTATTAAATGCCCTGCGACTATGTAGTTAGGATTTGAATAGGCTTTTCTGGTTCCAGGTTTCCATCTTACATTTAATGATTTTCTGTGGTCTATAACCATATCAACTACAGGTGGCATTACACTGTCTCTATTATTATATATTGCATGAAGATGAAAGTCTTCAAATCCCGAAGTATGTTCTAAAAGATGAGAAATTCTGACAGGATTTGTACTTTCCCATTTGTTAGTGTATGGAAGTGAATTATCAATTTTATTAATTGTACTGTTGAGATTGTAAGGTGAATCTTGAAGTAATTTATAAAGGCCCAAAGCGGTGAAAGATTTTGAAATTGAACCTTGACGAAATAAATGTTCTTTAGTAACTTTTTCTTTTTTTTCGATGTCTGCAAATCCAATACCACCAACAAGAATAATAGAATCGGATTTTACAATACTAATTGAAATTCCAGGAATATTATTTCTCTTAATATAGCTCTCCAATTTTTCTATGAGAATTTCTGTTTGAGCTTGACTTTGGCATAACGATGTAAAACCGATAAATAAGGCAAATAGAATAGTCTTCATTAATCTAGTTTTCATTTAATCTATCTTTTTTAATTCAGTAATTATGTAAGCGAAATTAGTATGAAAATACACGTAGCATAGACTATATACATCAAACGAATGTATTATAACTTCACTATTGCTTCAAAAAGAAAACAATAAAATTATAATGCAAATAAAACATGAGCATTTCATAATACAAATTTCGTCTTACGAAATAATTTACCATTGTAAATTTTCGTCAGAATTTGCATTTACCTATAAGTTCTTAGACTAGAAATATGTAATAACTGCTCTGGTGTAAAAGTTGTAAACTTTTTTATCTCTTTGATAAAATGACTTTGGTCGTGATAACCAAATTTTAAAATATAATGAAACCAGTCATTATTATTAGTATCATAAATTTCTTCAACAGCAGCTTTATAACGTTTTAAAGTTTGGAATTTCTTGGGAGTCATTCCGGTTTCCTTTTTAAAATAACGTTCTAATGTTGAATATGAATAATTTGTGTATTCCTTTAATTCCTTTAGAGTATTAGTATAACCAATTTCTTGAAAAAACTCTGTCACGAATCCATTATGATTTTTATTTAACTTACTGTAGAACCATTCATCTAAAGCTTCAGCTATGCTTTCTGGGTACAAGTTTCTTAAATGATTTGTAAATAATTTAAATTCTTTGCCAAAAACTTTATTCGCGTCACTCAAATCTACTTTGGCTAATTCTGAAGCAGATTCATTTAAAAAAGGGACTAAAGACGCTAATGATTTTGATTTAAATCTTACAAAGATGAAACTTTTCAATGTTTGTGGGTAAAGTGTAAAATTTCTTTTGATATGATTTTCTAAAAGACTATTTGAAGTTGATATAAACTTATTCTCGTAGCTAAATGTAAGATTTCCGTCTAAGATAATTATGAGCTCGGGACTAATACCTGGATAAGCCAATATAGAAGTAGCACTACCGAATACTTTCTCTGAATCTTTTACTATCCAATAATAATCTATATACTTTCTTAGCTCTTTATTTTCTGGTCTAATTTTCATACTACCCTTATGACGATAAATCCACTGTATTGTTACACAAAAACATACTCATAAATAATGTAATCGCATTATTAGGCAGGAAAATAAGTTAGTATAAACTTAAGGTCAAGGACATAAATTCTTAGTCGTTTCTATTTACAGCTAACCAAAATTAAAATAATAAAATAGTGTTGCTTTATAAACTCGAACATATTTATGCGAAAAGGGAGCAAAAATCAAACTAAATAAATATAAATTGTTCCTTTTGAGTTAAAAAAATAAAAGGAAAGAATGGAATGTATTAAAATAGACAAACAGAAAATAGTTATTCTGTTTTTTTCGGCATTTATATTATGCATTTTATTATTGCTTAGAACCGCTAAGAAAACATCTCACAAAATTGTTAATGTAGTTGGTGAAATTTTTACAGATTCCATAATTGATAATAAGGACTTTAAGCTTTGTGGTGAACAAGACCGAATAATTCAGTACTATGCTTTTTCTGAAAAAACCTATCAAGGAGAAAAAACAGCTATAAAAGCGCATTTTCATGAAAACTACGTTTGCTCAAAAAACAATCTAGAGTCTGGTTACATCAGAGTAAGATTTATAGTCAATTGTAAAGGTGTATCAGGTAGGTTCCGCTTGCTAGAATCAGACTTAAATTATAAACCAAAAATCTTTTCAAAAAAGATAAGTAATCAACTATTAAAAGCTACAGAATCCTTAAAAGAATGGAAATCAATGACAGTTAAAGGTATTGGCCGTGATTATTATCAGTATTTGATATTTAGAATTGAAAAAGGGCAAATAATTGAAATTCTTCCATAGATGAAAAAGTTGTTACTAATATTGGTAATTATAAGTATATATTACAATATGCATTCGCAAAGAAATTGCAGTGTTTATAAATGGGAAGGAGATACTTGTCGTTACAAAGCCTGCAATTATTTAGAAAATGCACCTAAGTATTTTCAACTCAGAAAAGAGTTTCACAAAGTATACGATAGAGCACTAGAAATTTGCCCAAATTATAGTGATGCTTATAGGGCAAAATCAGTAGCGTATTTAAAAACAGGTGATTTTATTTCTTGGAAGAAATTAATGGATAAAGCTGTAGAAATAAACCCAATTGAACATTTAGGGTATCGAGGATGGGCTAAGTTTCAATTTTTCAGGGATTATAAAGGAGCCATAAGTGATTTTGAATATTTAGATAGCATATCGGATAATGATATTGGATATTCACAAAATGGCACTTATCATCTTAATATTGCCAAAGCATTATGTTACAAGATGCTTGACAAAAAAGATATAGCCATAAGTATAATTCAAAAGCAAATAGAAAATGATCCTTTTAGTATTGGTATTTATGATTATTTACACTTAGGTGTCTTATATCTAGAAAATAACAAGTATGAAGAAGCTCTTTTAACATTTAAAAAGCAAGAACAAGAATATAGTTGCGCAGAAAATGCATATTACTCTGCACTAGTATACAAAGCAATTAAAGACAGTATAAATCATAAAAAAAGTCTCTTAAAATCTAAAGATCTTTATCTAAAAGGAAGGAAAATGTACGATTCATATACTCATCCAGTAGATAAAGTGTATTTGAAAGATATTGAAAATTTATTGGAGTGATTTATACTTAGTCATATAAATAAAATGTGTAAGGATATGGAGATGATAAACTCTATGCTCAACCAAACGGTTCTGATAAATTAGAATTAAAACCAAAATCTGAGAATAGATTTTTTATTGAAGAAATTGGAGCGGAAATAGAATTCAACAATAAAGGAAAATCAAATTTTATCAATAATGATTCTAGGGCATCAAATAAAACGGAAAACTAAAAATCCTAACTCATTAAACATTAATGAATCAGGATTTATCTTGTGACCTCGACAGGATTCAAACCTGTAACCTCTTGAGCCGTAATCAAGTGCGCTATTCAGTTGCGCCACGAGGCCATTTTTAAGTGGGTGCAAATATAATACATTATTTAAAAAACATCCAAACTATTTATTCTTAAAATATAAGTTTTAGCCTTTTATTGTCATTCATTACAAATAGATGGTCTTAGAATTCTATTTTTGCTTAAAATTTAATTTATGGAATACATTTTACAACCATGGCCTTGGTACATTTCCGGACCATGTATTGCTATAGTCATGTTTATCCTTTTATACTTTGGAAGAACTTTTGGAATGTCTTCTAACTTACGTACACTTTGCGCTATTGGCGGTGCTGGTAAGAAAGTAGCGTTTTTTAAATTCGATTGGAAAGCACAACGTTGGAATCTTGTTGTTGTACTTGGCGCTATCGTGGGAGGTTTTATTGCTCATCATTTTCTATCTAATCCAACAAATATTAATTTGAGTCAAGAAACGGTTTCAGATTTAAATACTTTAGGTTTTGCTAACGCAGGCAAATCACTTTTACCTCCGGAATTATTCAGTTGGGAAAATGTATTTAGTATAAAAGGAATCTTAATCCTTATCATCGGAGGGTTTTTAGTTGGCCTTGGAACAAGATATGCTGGCGGTTGTACTTCTGGTCATGCTATAACTGGCTTAAGTAGCTTACAGCTCCCATCTTTAATAGCGGTTATCGGCTTTTTTATTGGGGGATTAATTATGATTCACCTTATTTATCCAATCCTATTTTAATCATGAATAAGTATATAAAATTCTTTTTAGTAGGTCTGTTTTTTGGAATTGTATTGGTTAAGTCCGAAGCGGTATCTTGGTATCGTATTTTCGAGATGTTTAAGTTTCAATCTTTCCATATGTATGGTATTATTGGCTCAGCAGTAACAACAGGAATCATTCTTCTTTTAATTTCTAAAAAAATGAAATTAAAAACTATAGAAGATCAATACCTAAAAGTTCCTAAAAAAGCTAATGGTTTTAGAAGATATGTCCTTGGCGGCATCATATTTGGATTAGGTTGGGCACTTTGTGGCGCATGCCCAGGCCCAATGTATATCTTATTCGGTACAGGCGTTTTTTCTATACTTATAGTCATTGCAGCTGCCATTTTTGGGACATATATGTATGGTGTATTAAAAGATAAATTACCTCATTAATGGATAACAACGAAATATTTGGTTATGTAGCTTCAGTTGTTGCAGGAATCATCATGGGGCTTATTGGTGGTGGTGGATCTATATTAACTGTTCCAATATTAGTCTACCTTTTAGGGTTTAACCCAATCATTGCTACAGCATATTCTTTATTTGTTGTCGGAGCAACATCAACTATTGGTGCAGTACAAAGTCTTAGACGTGGTCTTGTAGATTATAAAGCAGCACTAATTTTTGCCATACCATCAATTATTGGCGTTTATTTAACGCGAAAATATTTAGTACCAGCATTGCCCGAAGTAATGTTTTCTGTAGGTGATTTTAAAGTGACCAGTGGCATTTTTATAATGTTAGTTTTTGCTATAGTTATTCTACTCGCTAGCATTTCAATGATTACTAAAAAGGCCAATAGCATAGATGATGATGAACCAGATACTAATTATAATATTTCTACTGTATTAATATTAGGATTAGTAACAGGGATTATTAGCGGATTTGTGGGTGCTGGTGGCGGTTTCCTAAATATTCCTGTCTTAGTTTTCTTTATTAGACTCCCTATGAAAACAGCTATTGGAACCTCACTCTTCATCATTTCAATAAAATCTTTGATAGGTTTCTTAGGTGATATTGAACATATAGATATCGATTGGATGTTCTTAATAAAATTCACATCACTTTCAATAGTTGGAATTCTTTTAGGGATTTATTTTTCTAGATCTATAGATGGAAAAAAACTAAAAAAAGGCTTTGGGTATTTCACCTTAATAATGGGTTCTTATATTATCTGGAAAGAGTTACTATAAGCTATGTGACAAATATCACATTTTGAAACTTCAAGTTTTGTAAATTTGTACCTCAAAAATTAAAAAATGAAAATAGAACAATTATATACAGGTTGCTTAGCACAAGGCGCATACTACATAGAATCCAATGGCGAAGTTGCTATTATAGACCCATTAAGAGAAACCCAGCAATACATAGATAAAGCTGAAGCCAATAAAGCTAAAATCAAATATATTTTTGAAACACACTTTCATGCCGATTTTGTTTCTGGCCATGTAGATTTAGCAAAAAAAACAGGAGCAACTATCGTTTATGGACCTGGAGCAACAACAAAATATGATATCCATTCTGCTTCTGATAACGAAGAGTTTAAAATCGGAAAATTAACGATTAAGGTATTACACACGCCTGGTCACACTTTAGAATCATCTACATATTTATTAATTGATGAGAATGGAAAAGACCATGCAATTTTCTCAGGAGACACCTTATTTTTAGGAGATGTAGGGAGACCAGACTTAGCTATAAAATCTGATTTAACAAGTGAAGATTTGGCCGCAATGCTTTTTGATTCATTACGTAATAAAATTATGCCTTTGGCAGATGATGTTATTGTTTATCCTGCTCATGGCGCAGGTTCTGCATGTGGTAAAAATTTAAGTAAAGAAACCGTAGGTGTATTAGGTGAACAAAAACAAACTAATTACGCGCTTCGTGTAGATATGACAAAAGCTGAGTTTGTAAAAGAAGTTTTAGATGGCATTGCTCCTCCTCCTCAATATTTTGCAAAAAATGCTATGATGAATAAGTCTGGGTATGCAAATTTTGAAGACATTCTTAAAAAAGGAGATACGCCTCTAAATCCTGAAGATTTTGAAGCCTTAGCTAATCACGAATCTGCATTGGTTTTAGATGTACGTCCTCAAGCAGAATATATAAAAGCACATATCCCAAATTCTATATTTATTGGCTTAAATGGTCAGTTTGCACCTTGGGTTGGGGCTTTAATCACAGATATTAAACAACCATTAATTTTAATCGCTCCTGAAGGAAAAGAAGCAGAAGCTGTGACACGTTTATCTCGAGTAGGATATGATAATACCTTAGGTTATTTAGAAGGTGGAATAGAAAGCTGGAAAGCTGCTGGAAAAGACATAGAAAATCTCGAATCCATATCAGCTGAAGAATTTGCTAATCGTGTAAAAAAAGGGAATATCAATATTCTTGATGTTCGTAAAGATGGTGAGTTTAATGCAATGCATCTCGAAAATGCACAACACTTTGCCTTAGATTTTATTAATGAAAACATGAGTCAGGTTGATAAAAATAAGACATATCATATTCACTGTGCTGGTGGATATCGTTCGGTAATAGCCGCATCAATTTTAAAGGCCAGAGGCTTTGATAAACTTGTAGATGTAGCGGGTGGTTTTGGTGCTATTAAAAAAACAGATTTACCAACAACAGATTTTGTTTGTCCTTCAACTTTATAAAACAAAAAATCAGATGAAGACATCTTCAACCCTTAAAATACAGAATCTTAAATGTGGCGGCTGTGCTAATACAATTATTACACAGTTATCAAAAATTGAAGGTGTTTCTGATGTTACTGTAAATAATGAAACTGATGAAGTTAATATAAGCTTCGGAACAGAAAATCAGTTAGAAATAGTAACAAAAAAACTTTCGGACTTAGGTTATCCATTAATAAGCGAAGCTAACTCTATTCCTAAAAAAGCAAAATCTTTTGTCAGTTGTGCTATAGGAAGAATGACAAAATAATTTTCAATTATTTTGAAACAATAAAAAATCCCGCAATTGCGGGATTTTATTTTTTATACTATTTCTGCACTAAGTCCAGCTTGAAGAAGCTTTGAACATCGTGGTTCTAAATCGTCATAAGGACCTGTTTTTACAATACACTTTCCTTTGTAATGTACTATAATGGAACATTGTTCAGCCTGTTCAGGCGAATGGTCACATGCATAAATTAAAGTATCTATGACATGATCAAAAGTATTAATATCATCATTAAACAAAACAATTTCATTCTGTTTGACAACTTCTTCTTCAATTAATAATTTCTCTTTTGCTTTCTCTTGAAACTCCATTACTACAATCTTATTAAGCTAATTTAAAAAATATTCGTTACTAAAACGAGAAATAACATTACTCTAGCGTCTAGAATATGTTAAAGTTTAGTCTTAATGCAGATGTTCTTACTTATTCAACACTTTAATGTCTATAAACATAAATGAGTTACTCTCTAGAAAGAAAGTAACTCATTTTGTAAGAAATGTTTAATCTTAGTTACAAGGACCTATTAAAGTCCAACCACCAGATACACGCTCATAGAGGTTACCGAAATAAGTAACACGATCTCCAATGCTATAGCTTACACCACTTTGCCATTCTGAAACTCCATCACAAGGACCAGCTGTACTTTCTGGATACATAAATTCTAAAGCTACAATATCATTAGCATTAAATTCACCATCTTCACTTGTAGAAAAACAAGCTTGCATAACAGATGTTAAATCTCTTCCCGTTGGAGTCCCAGGAACATGAACTGCCCCATCAGAACCTGCTCCTTCATTACCTTGAGAAGAAGCTGGACAACTTAATCTATCGAACCAATCTGAATGTCTGAACCCTATAGAATGTCCTATTTCATGTGTAATCACATGCTCATTAACATTTGTAGAGAATTGCTCGATATTATAAATCTGAACAAACTTATTTGGCTCCCCACTAGAATTTGGAAAACCTGCAACACCACCTTGGCTTTGACTTGGTGGCACATTTATAGAGTTATCATAGACCACCATATCAGCAGCTTGATAATTTGTTCCAAAAGTTAAATTAAACTGCAATGTCGTGTTTAAGTTATTGTAATTATCCACTGCCCATTGCAAAGCTGTTTGTGCTTTTGAAGATAATGCTTGACTACCACCAGTAAATCCCAAGATATCAATAGTTCTATTGGCACCAGTTACTAAATTAAACGTTCGGTACTGACGCTGTCCATCAGTATCTGGGTTTATTAATAAATCAAGTTCTTCTCTAGTAAACGTAATATCATTACCTATAAAAATCCTTTCTTCTATGATTCCATCTGGCAAATGAAAGTCTCCTATAGAGACAACACCTACATCAATATCCAAAGATTTAATAGAATTAAGCAAATCTGTATCTGTTACTACAGTTCTGTTTTCAAGATTAGTAGTATTAATGATGTCTCCATTTGTATTTAACACCTCGTCTTCCGCTGTATTATCTTTTTCACAAGCAGTAAAAACTAAGGCAAACACGGACATTAATAATATCCAATTTTTAACTAATTTTTTCATTTTAATTTTGAGTTTTGTTAATAATTTTGGTTTAAATCGTTTACGTAAAACAAAGCATAGAGAGTCTATAGGACTATTACAATAGCCCGAAATAAAAATCCTACAATTAAATAATATTATTTACTCTAAAGTACGCTGGGAAAATGAAAATAGATTACGGGAAAACCGCATATTTTTAACAATTTCTTAACTTTTTAGTTAAAATTTTATGTAGTTCGTCGATAACGAACAAAATTATTAAAAAGTGTTAATTATTAAACATCAAAGCGACCCAATTATTCCTCTGAAGTTTATCGTTAAGATGCAAGGTGTTCTTTTTACTCTCTGCTTCTATAGTTGGTATATCATCTTCGTAAAAACCACTTAAAAAGAGTAAGCCATTTTCATTTAAACATTTGGCATAAGTAGAGATATCTGCCAAGAGAATATTACGGTTAATATTAGCAATAATGATGTCATAATTTTTACCATCTAAAAGCGACACATCACCTTCATACACTGATATATTAATACAATTATTGCGTTCTACATTCTCTAAACTATTAATGTAGCACCAATTATCAATATCAATGGCATCTACATGTGTTGCACCTACCTTTTCTGCAAGAATTGCCAAAACACCAGTTCCGCATCCCATGTCTAAAACAGACTTACCCTTAAAATCATTTTTAAGGATATGTTGAATCATCATATGTGTGGTTTCATGATGCCCTGTACCAAAACTCATTTTTGGCTCAATAATCAAATCATATTTTGTTTGAGGCTTGTCATGAAAAGGTGCTCTTACGGTAACTTGATTATCAACAACTATAGGTTTAAAATTCTTTTCCCACTCAGCATTCCAATTGGTTTGCTCTATTTCGTTGAATTTGTAAGTAATTTCAAACTCTTCAGAATCTAAAATCTGTACATCTTCTAAAATATCCAGATGCCATTCACCTTTCTGGATATAGGCTGTAACGCCATCCAGATTTTCAACAAAACTCTCAAAACCTGCATAACCAAGTTCTGCAATAAGAATTTCTACCGCTGGTTGCAGTGGTGAGACTTTAAACTCGTAACCTATGTATATGATATTAGACATTCTTAAAATGCATTAACAATAGCAAAAAAATCTTCAGCTTTGAGTGATGCACCACCAATTAAACCACCATCGACATCTGGCTTAGAAAAAATCTCTTTAGCGTTGTTTGGTTTTACACTTCCACCATAAAGAATTGAAACACTATCAGCAACATCAGCACCATATTTATTAGCTAATGTTTTACGAATAAAAGCGTGCATATCTTGTGCTTGTTCAGGACTTGCCGTCTCTCCAGTACCAATTGCCCAAACTGGCTCATAAGCCAATACAATATTTTTGAAAGCATCTGCACCTAAGTGAAACAGCGCATTCTTAATTTGGCTTTCAACAACAGGTTCTTCATTACCAGATTTTCTATCTGCTAATTCTTCTCCGAAACAAAAAATAACTCGCATATTGTTTACCAAAGCAGCATCTACCTTTTTAGTTAAAGACACATCTGTTTCATTAAAATAAGCACGACGCTCACTATGACCTAAAATCACAGTCTTAACGCCAACACTTTTAAGCATACTCACACTAACCTCACCTGTGTAAGCTCCGTTTTCGGCAAAATGCATATTCTGAGCAATAACCTCAATTGTGTTTTGACGCAAAGCTTCAAAAGCATGCCAAAGATTAGTAAAACTTGGCGCTATCATAACTTCAGCATTTGAAGTTTGATTTTGATTTTTTAAGTCTGTTATTAAGGCTTCCGTTTGCGGTAAATCGTTATTCATTTTCCAGTTACCAGCAACTATATTTTTTCTCATAATATTGAAGTGTTGAATCGTAATTTTTGAATTACAAAAATAAGTGTTTAAACTCGAAGTTTAATTGATAAATCTCATGTATTACTATGAGAGCTTTACTCGTGGGTCTAGCATAGCATAGATAATATCTACCAAAATATTAATGACAATAAAACTGGTAGCAATGACTATAACTGCTCCCATGATTACAGGCAAGTCTAAGGTGTTTAGCGCATTTACAATTTCTTTTCCAAGGCCATTCCACCCAAAAATGTATTCTACAAAAACAGCACCAGCCAACATAGATGCAAACCAACCTGAAATTGCAGTAACTACAGGGTTTAAAGCATTTTTTATCGCATGGTTTTTTATTATCTGAAATTCACTCAAGCCTTTAGCTCTAGCTGTGCGAATATAATCTTGACTCATTACTTCGAGAAGCGAGTTACGCATTAATTGAATAATTACTGCCAATGGTCTAATGCCTAAAACAATTGCCGGAAGAATCAAATTTTTCCATTTGATGTTTACTGTTTCTCCAAAATCATCAAGCTCATAAAGACTACCTGTCATTTCCAAATTGGTGTATTTATGGAGTACAAAACCAAATAACCAAGCAAATAAAATAGCACTAAAAAACGAAGGCACACTCATACCTAACGTACTAAACACTTGAATACTTCTATCTATCCAAGTATCTTTTTTTAAGGCCGAAATAACACCAAATATTAAACCCATAATCATTGCAATAATTATTGCAGACATCGCTAAAACAAAGGTGTTGGGTAAAGTCTCTCCAATAACTTGACTTACCTTTTTTCCTTGTTTAGCAAAGGATGCTCTTAGATATGGGAGTTTAATTACAGTTGTGGTCTTACCAATTGTAAAAAGCTTAGCTGCTGAATATTTATTTGATTCTACATAAGTATAATCTTCGCTATCTATTGAATGAAAAGATAAAGGCGACAAGTCATTTAGATAGTATAAGTATTGAGTAGTTAGCGGTTTATCAAAACCGTATTTCTTTTTTACAGCTTCTACTTGTTCAGCGGTTTGGTTTTGCCCTAACATCATCTTAGCTGGATCACCAGGCAAAACGGTAAACAATAAGAATATAACTGTGACTACTCCTACTAATGTAAGAACGGCGTAAAAGACTTTATTTAAGAGGTAGCTGAGCAGAGTTTTTAATCTTTTGTGGTAACTATTATAATAACATTATAATCTTCACCAATACGTCTCTTAACCTCTTCTTGATTCTCTATAACTTTTACATTATCAATACTCTCACTTGGTAAAGAAAAGGCCTGATCCTTTGTGGATGGAATCGTATCAATTATAAAATATGGTTTCTTAAAAGGCGTAAGATGAATAGCACGTTGTACGTTATTAATTTTTTTACTATTTAAATTTTCTCTAATAATCTCAAGTTCTGCCTCTGGTAAATCAACAAGTTCAATATCCTCAATATCATTCCAATGGGCTTTATTAATTACTGTGCCTTTGTTCAAAATGAAAATTCCTGGATTAGAACGCACTATCGTTTTTATTACTTTTTCATCACAGAGATAAGTATCAAAATTTAAGTTGTAATCCGTCTTTAACTGCAACTTAGCCTCGTCACCAGAAGCAGATAAACCTATAACTGTATATCCTTTTTTAATAGCGTCTTCTGTAAAGTTTTTTAGTTTTAATAAACCATCAGCTTCAGCATTATAAATATTATACATCGCTACAACAACTAGATTTTCTTGCTCTAAGAAATAAGTTGTTAAATCTTCATCATTAGATTCGATAGTAAAATCTTGAATTGATGGAATAAAACCAGGGTCGATTTCTTTGGTTTCAACATTTACAACTTCATCATATTTAGCTGGTCCACTTCCATTATCTACATATATTTTTTCTTCGCCATTAAGCTTATAAGTCCATGTGTACTCTATTATAGGACGCGCTGCGTTTTCTGGAATTGCCATTTCATCAGATAGATTATTTCCTATTTTATAAGCTCTAAAGTCAATTGATGGCAAATGCATCAACACATGATATGCAAACCAAAGTGATATTATAAAACTCAATAATGCTATAATAGTTGTTGGCAAAGTCTTAAAGATAGGCTTAATGTATTTCTGTCCATAAAACAAAACAAGAATCAATACTAAGAGCACAACATCTTTCGTAAAGCTTTCCCAAGGCGTTAATTTTAAAGCGTCACCAAAACAACCACAGTCTTTTACTTTATCAAAATATGCTGAATAGAAGGTTAGGAACGTAAAAAACACTATCATTCCTAATAGCATCCAAATCGTAAATTTCTTCTTATAACCAATCAATAAAAACACGCCTAGCACCACTTCTAAAACCACAACAAAAACCGAAATAGCCAATGCATAAGGTTCTAAAAAAGGAATATTAAGTACATCTGTACTAAAATATTCTTGCAGTTTGTATGAAAACCCAAGTGGATCATTAAGTTTTATAAATCCTGAAATGATGAATAAAACACCAACGAAAATCCTACAAATTTGAACTATGTATTTCATATTATAATTTTATAAATCATATTAGTAAATGGATTCCTCCCAAGGAAGGAATGATAAATTATGGTGGTTGAGCGGACGAAGCCACATAAAATAACACTAAAAAATCACTTCGACTCCGCTCAGTGACCGTAAAAAACTATTTTCCTTCACCTAAGTGAATCATTGCAAAAATTGCGTAATTAATCATATCTTGATAGTTAGCATCAATACCTTCACTAACAATTGTTTTTCCGGCATTATCTTCAATCTGCTTAACACGCAATAACTTTTGTAAAATTAAATCGGTTAGGCTACTCACACGCATATCACGCCATGCTTCACCGTAATCATGATTTTTATCAAGCATCAATTGTTTTGTTATAGCGATATTATGGTCATAAAGCTCCGTAGCTTCTTCAGTATTCATGTCTGGTTGTTCTACGACACCTTTTTTGAGCTGTACGAGCGCCATTACACAGTAATTAATAATACCTATAAACTCGCTGACTTCATCTTCGTCTACTTTTCTAACATCATTTTGTTGTAAGCTACGAATACGTTGGGCTTTAATAAAAATCTGATCTGTTAACGATGGTAATCTTAAAATTCGCCAAGCACTGCCATAATCGCTCATTTTGTTGACAAATAAACTTTGACATTTAGCTACTACAGCATCATATTGTTTAGAGGTTTCAGACATTAGTTTCCTATTATTTTTGCGTAAATTTCGCATAAATAAATTAGAAGTTCAAAGTTTTTGAGATTTGGTTTTTAAAAATTGAAATTTAAGTAGTTATGACTATAAACTGTAAAGGGCAACTTATAGATTTATCGCAACCAAAAGTGATGGGTGTATTGAATGTAACACCAGATTCTTTTTATGATGGCGGAAGCTATAAAAATGCAACTGCAATTTTGAACCAAGCTGAAATTATGCTGAAAGAAGGTGCAACCTTTATTGATGTTGGTGGTTACAGTTCGCGACCAGGTGCAGATTTTGTTTCAGATGACGAAGAATTAAAACGTGTACTTCCTATTGTCGAGCTCATATTGAAAGAATTTCCAGAAACTTTAATCTCAATAGACACCTTTAGAAGTGAAGTCGCCAAGCAAACTATTGAAGCTGGTGCTGTCTTAATTAATGATATCTCAGCCGGGAAACTTGACAAAGATATGATTGAAACTGTCGGAAAACTCGATGTACCATACATTATGATGCATATGAGAGGCAATCCAAAGACCATGCAACAACAAACGGATTATAAAGATTTAGTAAAAGACATAATCAGTTATTTTGGTGAGCGAATATCTGAAGCCTACAAGGCAAAAATCAATGATATTATTATTGATCCAGGTTTTGGCTTTGCAAAAACACTTGAACAGAATTTTGAGCTTTTGAATAAAATGAAATTACTGCAAATCACTGACAAACCAATATTGGCAGGTATTTCAAGAAAATCCATGATTTACAAAACACTAAGCACATCTGCCAGCGAAGCCTTAAATGGTACTACTGCGCTAAATATGATGGCCTTAGAAAACGGCGCTTCGATTTTGCGTGTGCATGATGTAAAAGAAGCTATGGAATGTATCATGCTTTTTAATAAACTGAAAAGTAATTAATCTAATAATTTATTAAACCTAATTTGTTAAATTAGCACAAAACCATCCAATTTGAGCGAGATACAACTTTGGGATTTTAGATTTATAGATTTTGTAGATGTCTTCCTTGTGGCTATACTACTTTATTATATCTACAAATTAGTTCGTGGTACAGTTGCCATAAATATCTTTATCGGTATTCTTATTATTTATTTGGTTTGGGTTGTAACCGATTACCTTAACATGCACTTACTCTATCGCATTGTCGATGGTTTTATGAAAGTTGGTATTATTGCTTTGATTGTGGTCTTCCAACCAGAAATTAGAAAATTTTTACTCATGGTCGGCTCTACTAACCTCTCAGGTAAACGACGCATTTTCAAAAATTTTAAATTCCTTAATAGCGATACAGAAACCACCAATGATGTTGAGACCATTGTTAATGCTTGTATTAAAATGGGAACTACCAACACAGGAGCTTTAATCGTTATAGAACGTAATAATAATCTTGACTTTTTGACCAATACAGGTGATAAAATGAATATCATCGTATCGCAACCTATTTTAGAAAGTATCTTTTTTAAGAATAGTCCATTGCATGATGGCGCTATAATTATAGACAACAATGTGGTAAAAGCTACACGTGTAATATTACCTGTAAATAACGAAGTTACTATACCAAAACGTTTTGGTTTACGTCATCGTGCTGCACTTGGCATTACAGAAAAAACAGATGCTTTAGCATTGGTTGTTAGTGAAGAAACTGGCACATTATCTTATGTGAAAAATGCCGAATTTGTAATGTATAAAACCAAAGAAGAATTGGTTGATAAAATCAAGAAAGACCTGGTATAATGGAGTGTAGGAATTGTCAAATACCTCTTTCTAAGTCGCAACGTTATTGTTTTGAGTGCGGTGCCCGTGTAATCAAAAACAGACTGACTATAAAAGTACTTTTTCAGCAAATTAATGCAGAGTTTATGTCAGTAGACAATAAACTTCTAAAGACTTTTATTCATTTATTCACTAAACCGGAAACTGTAATTAATGGATTTATAGAAGGTACCAGAAAAAAATACATAAATGTTATACAATACTTTGCAATAGCATTAACCTTGCTCGGTCTTCAAGTTTTCTTAATGGAACATTGGTTAAATGACCCTGAATTGTATACTTCAGATTTAATGGATAGTATTTCTAAAATGCCTGGAAATGAAAATAATCCGTTTAATAAAATGGATTTTGGGGAGTTTAATAGTTCTCAAAGTATATTTTTTACATTAGGTATCCCTTTTTCTGCTTTAGGCAGTTGGCTAACCTATTGGTTATTAGGACTGAGGCAATTTAATTTTACTGAGCATATTGTCATAAACCTTTATTATGGAGCTCAAACAGTTATTATATCAGCTTTTTTGTATATAATTTTTCTAGCATTAGGATATAATTACTTCACGCTTTCTTTTACAATAACCTTTCTTACTTTCTTATATCTTTTCTATGTATTAAAACGTGTTTTTAATACTTCGTTTTGGAGTACTGTTGTTTATTTCATATTTATGCTACTAGTATTTGCTGTAATTTTTATAATTATTATGGCCTTAATAGGAATAATTACTGCTATATATGTTATTGCCAATAAAGGCCAATTTATATCGACCATATGATAAATTGTAAAAATTGTAAAATAGAACTCTTGCCTGATAGTGACTACTGTAACAAATGTGGTGCTCGTGTCATTAGAAATAGATTAACGTTTGGTAATCTATTCTCTCATTTTTCTGAAGAGTTTTTAAACTATGACAACAAGCTCCTACAAACGTTTATAGCGCTTTTCTTAAAACCTGAAGCTGTAGTACGATCTTACATTTCTGGAACAAGAAAAAAGTACGTCAATGTCATCAGTTACTTTGCCATTGCAATAACAATAGCAGGAGTGCAGCTTTTTATTCTTCAAAGATTCTTTCCTGAAGCTATGAGTATGGAATCTATTTCTACTGAAGCCACTAAAGAATTTAATACAAAGATTTTAGAATTTATCCAAGATTACCAATCTATTGCTATGATGCTAAATGTTCCTATTTATGCGCTCGTTTCTAAATTGGTATTTATTGGCGAAAAGAAATTTAAGTACAATTACACTGAACATTTAGTTATATATATGTATCTACTGGCCCAATTAAGTGCTATTAGTACTGTTATTACATTAACGGCAGCAGCTTTTGATTTATCTTTAGGAACTACTTCTATTATATTATCACCTGTTCAGTTTTTATATATTGGTTACGCTCTTAAACGTATCTTCAATTTAGATTGGACAAATTTTATTTTACGAACGCTAATTTTCATATGCGCGCTTATAGCATTTACAGTTCTCGCCTCAGTAGCTGTTGCTGTTTTAATGTATTTTAATGGTGATTTTCAAAAAATGATTGAAGCCCAGAAGGCAGCCAATGAGGCCGCAAGAACAGTTAAAGACACTATTAACTAGACTGCTTCGGCATTAAGAAACTGCACTTCGTATAGATTGCGATAATAACCATCTTCTCTTTCTAGAAGTGTTTGATGTGTACCAATTTCAACAATTTGTCCAGCATCCATAACTATTATTTTATCAGCTTGCTGAATGGTTGCCAAACGGTGAGCAATAATAATAGATGTTCTACCTTGAGTAATTTTATCTGTTGCATCTTGCATTAACTGCTCTGAATAAGAATCTACAGAAGACGTCGCTTCATCTAAAATTAATATACTAGGATTAGTCATGTAGGCACGTAAAAAGGAAATCAATTGTCGCTGTCCAGAAGATAACATCACACCGCGTTCCTTTACATTATAATGATATCCGTTTGGCAAGCTAGATATAAAATCATGAATACCTATAGCCTTAGCTGCTTCAACAACATCAACTTCAGAAATATCTGGGTTATTTAAAGTTATGTTATTCAGAATAGTATCTGCAAATAAGAAAACATCTTGCAATACTACAGCAATTTGCTCACGTAAAGATTTTAGAGAAAATGCATTAATATTTGTGCCATCAATGACTATCTCACCAGAATCGATATCATAAAAACGATTTAATAGATTAATTATAGTTGACTTACCAGCACCAGTTGCACCAACGATAGCTATTGTTTCGCCAGAATTAATATCTAACGACACTCCCTTTAGCACCTCTTCACCTCTTATGTAAGAAAAACGAACATTTTTAAGTGAAATATCACCTTTAAAATTATCAGCTTCAAGCTGACCTATGTCATCAATTTGAGATTCGGTATCCAAAACTTTAAACACACGGTCTGCTGCTACCATACCCATTTGCAGAGTATTAAACTTATTAGCAATCTGATTCAATGGTCTAAACAACATTGGTATAAACATCGTAAATGATACTAGTTGACCTATAGTTGTCATAGAATTTTCTCCGACAATATTATAACCTCCAACAAGAATTATTGTAGCTAGTGTTACTGACGATAAAAATTCAGCAATTGGAAAGAAAATAGAATTATACCAGACCGTTTTTAACCAGCCTTTTTTATGCCGTTCATTAATTTTGGTAAAGTTTTTATATTCTGTTTTTTCTCTTGTAAAAAGCTGAAGGATTTTCATACCCGTAACACGCTCTTGCACAAAAGAATTAAGGTTAGAGACTTCGGTACGTACATCTTCAAAAGCACGCTTCATATACCTTTGAAAAATCTTAGTTGCAAAAACAATTACTGGTAACGTTACAAAAACAATCAAGCTCAACTTCCAATTCATAGTAATCATAAAACCTGCGACCACAGCCATCTTAAGAATATCACTAAAAATCATAAACAGACCTTGTCCAAAAATATCAGCAATACGCTCCATGTCAGTTACAGCTCTTGTAATTAAAACACCAACTGAAGACTTGTCATAGTAAGTCATTTTAAATTTTAGCATATGCTTAAACAGCTTAACTCTTATATCTTTTACAACAGATTGGCCCAACCAACTCGCATAATATATAAAGAGTAATTGGCATACAACTTCAAGGAAGAGAAGCCCAAGCATTAAAACAATATAGAACACAAAGCCATTATACTTTTTAAGTGCAATTTGAGAATCAATAGCCTCTTTTAGCACATAAGGTCTTAAGGCTCCAAAAACAGCCAAGCCAACAACACAAATTAAGGACACTATAAAAACCATGCGATATGGTTTAATATAATTAAGCAATCGTTTGAACAAGCTTACGTCAAATATTTTCTTCTGGTCTTCTGCCATATTATTGTCACGTTTTTACGTGATACTAATTCAATTTTATATTTTCTGGATACAGAACTTCTGTCAAATATAGGCCTTTTGCTGGCACAGAAAATCCTGCTTCTCCTCTATTTTTTGATGCAATAATTTTGTGCATATCATCGACTTCAAGCTTGCCTAAACCAATAGTTACTAATGTCCCTACGATTGCTCTTACCATATTTCTCAAAAAACGATCAGCGCTAATGGTAAAGATGAGCATATCATCCTCTAATTTCCATTGTGCATATTCAATTTTACAATTATATGTTTTTACATCGGTATTACTTTTTGAAAAGCATTGAAAATCTTTATACTCAGGCAATATACTTGCCGCTTCATTCATTTTATCTACATCTAAATTTTGATGCATGTAATATGCATAATCAAACTGAAACACATCTTTTTTTAAAACAATTTTATAGTCATAACTACGCTTTATAGCATGAAATCTTGTATGCGCATCATTATTAACCTGAAAAATAGATTGTATAGCTATGTCTTTTGGTAAAAATGAATTGAGTTTGTATGCAAGTTTTTCAGTGTCGATAGTTTCATCAATATCAAAATGCGCAAACATTTGTGATGCATGCACACCAGTATCCGTTCTACCAGCACCGGTAATGCTTAATTCTGTATTCAATAATTTGGAAAGTGCATCTTGTATGGTTTCCTGAACAGTTACAGCATTAGGCTGTATTTGCCAACCATGATAAGCACCTCCGTTATATGACAATTGAATAAAATACCTCAAAAAACTTTATTTTTGCATTTAAAAGCAACAAAGATAACTGTTTTTACTTCTAAAGAAATCCTAAATATTTTTAATTCAATCTCTAGTATTTTCAGAACATAAGCATGAAAAAAATCCTACTCTTATCTGACACACATAGCTACATCGATGGAAATATATTAAAACATGTAAAGCAAGCTGATGAGATATGGCATGCAGGTGATATTGGCGACTTAAAAGTGACCGATGCCATAAAAAAATTGAAACCACTTCGTGCTGTTTATGGTAATATCGACAATGCAGAAGCGAGAGCAGAATTTCCAGAGCATAATAGGTTTATGTGCGAAGATGTTGATGTTTGGATAACACATATTGGTGGTTATCCACCAAATTATAATAATAGAGTAAAGGATGAAATACGTCTTAATCCACCAAAACTATTTATTTGTGGGCACTCACACATCTTAAAAGTAATGCCCGATAAAAAGCTAAATGTTTTACATATTAATCCTGGAGCTATTGGCACACATGGATTTCATAAAGTAAGAACTATGCTCCGATTTACAATTGATGGAAAAAAAATTGATAACCTTGAGGTTATTGAATTTTCCAGAAGGTGAAAAAAGCAAAAAAAAGCCCGAAGTTTTCACATCGGGCTTTTTCGCACTAATACTACTAAGATTTTGGGTGTTTATCGCAATCTATCTACAGATTTTACGAGATCCTCGTCCTTTTTAATTGCCTTATTTGCTAAGACTAAAAACACGATAGAAAAAATAGGAAGAATCAACCCAATACCTTTCTCAGAAACCAAAGTTTCTCCAGATAAATTTAGAGACTGATACACGAACACTCCTAGTAAAATAAAGTTTAATATTATATTAAGTCGTCCCAGAACAAACTGAGATTTTCTATTTTTAAAACTAAATATCGAAATCAAAGATAACAAAGCAGAACTCAAAAACAAACCTAAATACAGGTAGTTATCTTTAGCAAACACAAGTGCTTGGTTTTTATCTGTATACAAATCGAACACAAAAATTAAACCAGCAGATATTGCTACTGCGATTAACAAATAAAGTGTCTGTATACGTTGAATCATTGCTATTCTATATAATTAATGCACAAAATTAGCAGTTTATTTTTAAATGATATACCTATTTTTAAATAAAAATTGTATTATTGCACTAGTGCTATAGCAATCAAAAAGTTGCAAAGTACTTCTTCCGATTTAATTTCTCATTTTCTTTTATTGTATTTCATTAGAAAATTTTAATTAATCAAACCCATTATTATAATCCTATACACACATATTAATGTTTGAAATTTCACAGTTAAAAGCAAAAAAACTACCTGAATTACAGGAGATTGCAAAACAACTAAAAGTCCCAAAGTATCGCTCTTTAAAGAAGTTAGATTTAGTTTATCAAATCTTAGACTATCAAGCTGCCAATCCTAGTGCAGTAAAGGCAGTTGCTAAAGAAGATAACAAGTCTTCTGAAGAAAAAAGTACACAAAAACAACCTCAACAACGTCAAAAAAGAGTGCGTGTACAAAAACCTCAGCAAGAGAAAAAAGAACAACAAAAGATGGATTTTGATGACAAATCTTCAGAAACTAAAACTGATGATAAGTCTAATGCAAAACCTCAGCAGCATTCAAAAGACTCTAGAAACGACCAAAAGCAACCTCAAAAAAGAGATGATAATCGTCGTAACCAAAATCAAAACAAGAATCAGAATCAGAAAAACGATAATAACAATCGTAACAAAAACCAAAACAAAAATCAGAATCAAAAAAATAATGGCAATAAGGACAACAGAAACCGTTACCGTGAGCCAGATTTTGAATTTGATGCGATCATCGAAAGTGAAGGTGTCTTAGACATCATGCAAGATGGTTATGGTTTTTTAAGATCTTCGGATTATAATTACCTAACATCTCCTGATGATATATATGTATCTCAATCTCAGATTAGATTATTTGGTCTAAAAACTGGAGATACTGTTCTTGGACATGTACGTCCTCCAAAAGAAGGTGAAAAATATTTCCCTTTAATTAAAGTGAGTAAAATTAATGGTCAAAGTCCACAAGTTGTAAGAGACCGTGTTGCTTTTGAGCACTTAACACCATTATTCCCGAAAGAGAAGTTTAACCTTGCCGATAAGCAAGCGACGATTTCGACAAGAATTATGGACCTTTTTGCTCCTATCGGAAAAGGACAGCGTGGTATGATTGTATCACAACCAAAAACTGGTAAAACCATGTTATTAAAGGATGTTGCAAATGCAATTGCTGCTAATCACCCAGAAGTTTATCAAATGATTTTATTAATTGATGAACGTCCTGAAGAGGTAACAGACATGCAACGTAATGTTCGTGGTGAAGTTATTGCTTCAACTTTTGACAAAGAAGCTCATGAGCACGTAAAGATTGCTAACATTGTTTTAGAAAAAGCAAAGCGTTTGGTAGAATGTGGTCATGATGTTGTAATACTATTAGACTCTATTACACGTTTAGCACGTGCTTATAATACCGTACAACCTGCATCAGGTAAGATTTTATCTGGTGGTGTAGATGCAAATGCCTTACACAAACCTAAACGTTTCTTTGGTGCTGCTCGTAATATCGAAAATGGTGGGTCATTAACCATTATTGCCACAGCATTAACAGAGACAGGTTCTAAAATGGACGAGGTTATCTTTGAAGAATTCAAAGGAACTGGTAACATGGAATTACAGTTAGATCGTAAAATTGCTAACCGTCGTATTTTCCCTGCTATCGATTTAACATCATCTAGTACAAGACGTGACGACTTGTTATTAGACGACACAACAATACAACGTATGTGGGTAATGCGTAAATACTTAGCTGATATGAACCCAGTTGAAGCTATGGAATTTATTAATGACCGCTTTAAACAAACTAGAAATAATGAAGAGTTTTTAATCTCAATGAACGGTTAAGACTTAACATTTTATCATAATAAAAAAAGCCTTTGAATATCTTCAAAGGCTTTTTTTATGACTCATATTTGAATCATATTATCGTTTCAAAGCGAAATGCGCAGAGAATGTTCGCTTTTCGTCATTTGTTGGCTCAGTATATTCTAGAGTAAACCAATAATCACTACTTGGCATTCTATTACCGTTATATGTTCCATCCCAACCAGGACTTGTAGGGCTTAATTGTTTTAACAACTTACCATAACGATCATGAATATATATTACTGATGACGGCTGTGAGTCGATTCCTTTTATTGTCCAAGTATCATTATTACCATCACCATTTGGTGTAAAGAATTTTGGATAATCGATTACAGTAATGTTTTCGTATAAAATTCCACAACCTAAAACATCTCTAACAGCTATAATATGGTCACCACCTGTAACGTTTTCAAATTCTCCACTTAATTGCCACGGACCATCATCTAAACTAAATTCGTAGGTGCTATTGCCAGTCGCTGTTGCAATGATCATATTATTACCCGTAAATGTTTGTGAGGTCACTTCAACATCAAACATATCAGGAATACCTCCTTCAACAACTTCTGTTTCGTCAAAATTAGTACACATCGTCACTGTAGATGTTGATATGTCAGTAACAAGCACACTATAAGTACCTCCTTGAGTTGGTATTAAACTAGAACTGGTTTCAGTAGGCATAACATCGCCATTAAAACGCCACTCAAAAGCGTAATCTGCATCAGACAATCCTGTATCTATAACCGGAGGAATAGGAACTACTGCCTCACTATTACTTGCCAAACATAAGGTGTAAGATTCATCTAAATCAAAAATTGGAAGTAAGTTAGTTTGAAGCGTGACTTCGGCAATATCAAAACATTCTTCTGGACTTAACACATTACTTACCCTTGCATAAACAACTTGGGTGGGTATGTCTACATTTTCATATACTAAAGGTAATATATTAGTATTGCCCTCAAACGCATCATCAAAATCAGCATAAAAATCCACACTAAAATCAGTTAGACTCTGAGCAGGGCCTAATATGAAAGGTATTTGAGATTCTAAATCAAACTGGGTTGAACCATCATTATCATTGACAACATCACATTCTTCGTAAACAACGTCAAAAGCATCAGCACCATCTTGTACCTCAATGTTAAATGTTTGCTGGCTAATTGTACAACCAGTAATTCTATTAGATATAACTACAAAAATAGGTTGCGGATTACCAACATTTTGATGAGAAGTACCGTCTAACAAAAATGTTGGGTCTTCAGTATCAGCTGCAACTTGCGTAGAATAAAAAGTTACTTCAAAATCAATCTCACTTTGATTAGGGCCTAAGATTTCAGGAATTTTAGAGTTTAATTCAAAATCAAAAAGGAAATCTGTATCGTTTTCACAAACTAACCAGTCCGTAACAGCAACGCTTGCATCAGGTAATGGAAATACTTCAATTTCTATTTCTACAATAGTAAAACAATCAAAAGAATTCTCGACCCTTACATATATAGTTTCAACTGGGTCTATATTAGGGTAATTCATTGGATCTGGAATTCCGTTAACTCTATCTATTGCATCCTGTAAGGTTCTAAAATAAACTACATTATAACCTGAACCAAGAGGTATTATATCACCTTCCAATTGAGTTAGATCAAATAATTCTACTAAAAGTTGTGTTTGATCATCATCACAAACTCTAATTTCATGAGGACTTCCAGTTACTTGATTAGTGTAATTTGGTGTAGGCTCCGGATCAACCGTAACATTTACATCAAATGGGTTGCCATCACAGTTATCTGCACTTACTGGTACTATTGTATACGTCACTATAACCGGTGCATTGGTTGTATTGGTGTAGGCATCATCCGATATCTCATTAGCTCCAAAGCCATTGCCTACGACTGGTAAGCCTGCACTAGCAGTTAGACCATTAGTATTTATCGCTGTGATATTAAATGTTGCTGCTGCTATACTGCCTGGCTCTACATCTAAAACGACACCACTAACATCATCACTACATACTGTTGCATCTAAAGTTGTGGATAATATTGGCTCAGGGCTAATCGTCACATTAACATCAAATCCATCACCTTCACAATTATCTGCACTTACTGGTACTATTGTATACGTCACTATAACCGGTGCATTTGTGGTGTTGGTATAGGCATCATCCGATATCTCATTAGCTCCAAAGCCATTGCCAGTAGCTGGTGCACCAGCACTTGCTACTAAACCATTGGTATTTATAGTCGTAATGTTATAGATTGAAGCTGCTACACTACCTGGTTATACATCT
>SHBX01000022.1 GCA_004211785.1 Winogradskyella sp. | reverse complement strand
TTCCACCAGTACCACCAGCCGCAAATGTTGTGGTCATGGCAATAGCTTTAAAAACTGTAATACCAAAAAGGAGTGCAATGACTACCCAAATATTATCGATGTAATTATCAAAAAGCGAAGAGCCAATAGCTTTGCTATCGTTACCTAACATTAGGTCATTGATAAAACCAAAGCCTTCGCCATATAAAGGCGGAATAAAATAAAGCATGGCACCAATGGCTAACCCACCAATAATTAATTTATGCCGTGCAGATTTAAATCGATTAAATATTGAAGTCACTCCAAAATATATCTTGGTAAAATATATGGAAGCAACACCGGTTCCTATACCTAATAAAATATAAAAAAGCGTGTCCTTAATTTGAAATTTTTCAGAAACAGTAAAGTCAAAAAGTACACTATCACCTAAAAAGAAATATGAAGTAATCACCGATGAAACCGATGCGATAAGCAATGGTAAAAGTGAAGCAAAAGTAAGGTCTAAACTAAAGACTTCTATCGCAAAAATAATAGCTGCAATGGGCGATTTAAATATTGAAGCAATGGCTCCAGCCGAAGCACAACCAATTAACAAACTTCTAGTTTTTCTATCGATATGAAGCAATTGGCCTAAACTGGAACTTATGGCAGATGCCGATGCAATTGCTGGTCCAAGTAGTCCAACTGAGCCACCAAAACCAACAGTAAGCGGTGCAGTAACTAATGGTAAATAGATTTTACGTTTGCTTATTATTCCATTTCGTTTTGATAAGGAATATAGGATGGATGGAATAGCATGCTCATTAGGTTTTTTTGACACATATTTTACAAATAGATAGACTAAAAGCAAGCCAATAACAGGCAAAATAAAGTAAATACTGTTTTCTGATAAGTTGATCCCTTTTTCGAAAATTGCTTCAATAGCAAATGTGATGTTCTTAATAGTTACTGCAACTAAACCAGACAATAAACCAATAACTAATGCTAATAAAAACACAAAGTTCTTTTCGGAGATGTGTTTGTATCTCCAAATGAGTAAGCGTCTAAAAAAATTAGATTTAGTTGGCATTGTCTAAATCTAATAAAAAAATCCTGCAATGTGCAGGATTTTAAATTTATGATTTTAAGTTAAGTTTTAAACTTAACTCTGTGAGTTGCTCGTCGTCAATTGGCGCAGGAGCGTCAATCATGACATCACGACCAGAATTATTTTTTGGAAAAGCAATAAAATCTCTAATCGTTTCTTGTCCACCTAAAATGGCAACCAACCTATCTAATCCAAAGGCAATTCCGCCATGTGGAGGTGCACCATATTCAAAAGCATCCATTAAGAAACCAAACTGAGCTCTAGCTTCTTCTTCTGAAAAACCTAAATGCTTCAGCATAATGGCTTGTGTTGCTTTATCATGTATTCTGATAGAACCACCACCAATTTCGTTTCCGTTTAAAACCAAATCGTAAGCATTGGCTTTAACTTCACCTGGCTTGGTATCTAATAATTCTAACTGCCCAGGTTTTGGAGACGTAAATGGATGATGCATGGCGTGGTAACGCTCTGTATCTTCATCCCATTCTAAAAGTGGGAAATCCATTACCCAAAGTGGTGCAAATTCGTCTGGTTTACGTAAGCTTAAACGCTCAGCTAATTCCATACGTAAGGCACTTAGCTGTGCTCTTACTTTATTGGTCTCGCCAGAAAGTACGCAGATTAAATCACCAGATTCTGCTCCAGTAACTTCTGCCCATTTTTCTAAATCGTCTTGGTCGTAAAATTTATCTACGGATGACTTATAAGTGCCATCGTCATTAACACGACAGTAAACCATACCTAAAGCTCCAACTTGTGGACGCCTTACCCAATCAATAAGTTTGTCAATCTCTTTTCTTGTATAACTATTTCCACCAGGTACTGCAATACCAACAACTAATTCAGCAGAATTGAAAACATTGAACTCTTTATGTTGCGCAACAGCATTTAACTCACCAAAGGCCATTCCAAATCTAATGTCTGGTTTGTCGTTTCCGTATAAGCGCATGGCATCATCATAGAGTATTCTTGGAAATTTATCGACTTCTACACCATTAATTTCTTTAAGTAAATGACGTGTTAACCCTTCAAAAGTATTTAAGATATCTTCTTGTTCAACAAATGCCATTTCGCAGTCTATCTGAGTAAACTCTGGTTGTCTATCGGCACGTAAATCTTCGTCTCTAAAACACTTTACAATCTGAAAATATTTATCCATACCACCAACCATAAGCAATTGCTTAAAGGTTTGAGGCGATTGAGGTAATGCGTAAAATTGACCTTCATTCATACGTGAAGGCACCACAAAGTCTCGAGCACCTTCTGGTGTTGATTTGATTAAATAAGGTGTTTCAACTTCTATAAAATCTTGATTAGACAAATAGTTTCTTACCGCTTGCGCCACCTTATGTCTAAAGATTAAATTGTCACGTACTGGATTACGACGAATATCTAAATAACGATATTTCATACGTAAGTCGTCACCACCATCAGTGGTGTCTTCAATAGTAAAAGGTGGAACAATAGAACTATTCAAGATGTTTAATTCTGAAACTAAAACTTCTATGTCTCCAGTTGCAATATTTGGATTTTTTGAAGCACGTTCTTGAACTTTTCCAGTCACTTGAATCACAAATTCTCGACCTAATTTTTGAGCGTTTTCTAGTATAGTTTTTGCTGTTTGCTCCTCGTCAAAATACAATTGTGTAATGCCATAACGGTCACGTAAATCTACGTAAACCATAAATCCTTTATCTCTTACACCTTGAACCCAACCACTTAAGGTTACTTCTGTATTGTTGTGCGCAGTTCTTAACTCGCCACAAGTATGACTTCTGTACATATTGAAATATTAAGGTTGCAAATTTAATCAACTTAAAGGATAAGTATATAAAAAGCTTCAACAAATATTAAGGTAAAAGAGATACTGATAATGATAAGCTTATAAAGGATATTTAATTGAAAATTATCTAACAATGATTAAAGAATAAGCAATAAAATCCTTAATAAATGTTAATTAATTGCATATCTTTTATTAATTTGGATTAATTAACCAATATAAATTAGTAAAATGAGTAAAAAACTATTTTTTAAATGGCTTTTGTTTTTATTTGTTTTTTCGCCTATTGCCCTATTTGGACAAGAGGTTAAAGGAACAGTTACAGATGAAGCAACAAGTATACCTGTTTCTGGGGCTACAGTCTTAGTCAAGGGAACATCAAATGGGCAGAGCACAGATTTTGATGGAAAATATTCTATTAATATTTCTGAGTTCCCAGCAGTTTTGGTTTTTTCGTATTTAGGATACGAAACCAAAGAAGTAACCGTAAATTCTGCATCAACAGTAAATGTGCAACTAAAAGAATCTGCGGAAGCATTAGACGAGATTGTAATTTCTGGTTTAGGAACTTCTGTAAAAAGGGCTAACTCGGCTAATTCTATTGCTGTAGTTAAAGCTGATGAATTAGTTGGTAAAACGGCTCAACCTACTTTAGATGGTGCACTTTATGGTAAAATTCCAGGAGCAAATTTAACAGCGTCCTCTGGAGCGCCTGGCGGTGGTTTTGCTCTTAGGTTAAGAGGGATTACATCTATTAATGGTAATAATCAACCTTTGTTTATTATTGATGGTGTTTATGTTAATAATGCTGAAATACCTTCTGGTCTTCGATTTGCATCAGGTGCAAATAGAGGTAATGAAGAAAATTCAGGGAATCGATTGGCAGATTTAGATCCAAATGATATTGAACGCGTTGAGGTATTGAAGGGAGCAGCTGCATCAGTAATTTATGGACAACGAGCTAGTGCTGGAGTTGTAGTAATTACAACTAAACGCGGGAAACAAGGTAAGGCAAAGGTGTCTTTTAGTCAAGATGTTGGTTTTAATACCATTATTAATAAATTAGGTATGCGTCCTTGGAATGCTCAAAATGTAGAAGCCCAATTTGGAGCTTCTGAAGTTCCTCTATTTAATCAAGCTATTGCAAATGGAGGATTAATAGATTATGAAGATGAGATTTATGGCGAACAAGGTTTGATTACAGAAACTAAGATTAATGTTAGTGGAGGTAATGAAACTACGAAGTATTATGTAGGAACCTCTTATCGAGATGAAGAAGGAATTATTAAGAATACAGGCTTTAATAGATTTTCATTAAGAGCAAATGTTGATTTTAAAATTTCTGAAGTTTTTGAGGCATCCGTATCTTCTAATTATGTGAGGTCAAATTCTAGTAGGAGTTTTACTGGTAATGAGAATGAAGGTGGGTTGAGTTATGGTTACACATTAGCATTTACAAGACCTTGGATTAATTTATTTCCTGATGCAAATGGAAATTATCCTGATAACCCAAACTATTCTGGTAACCCAATTTTAGTGAGAGATTTGGCACAAAATGAGGATAGAAATAACCGCTTTATACAAAGTGTGAAATTGACAGCAAATATTTTAGAAACTGAAAAAGATAGACTTAAGATTACGTTTAGTGGCGGATTAGATTACTTAGGTAACGAAACTTTTGTTTATGTGCCAGAAATTCATCAAGCACAACGTGGAAATCAAAATGGTTTTATTGGTGTTGGTAAGAATAATTTCACGTTTTTCAATCATCAAATCGTTGCAGTTTGGAATCATGATGCTATGAATGGTGATTTAGCTTTTACTACTCAAGGAGGTCTTATTTATATAGAAAATCAAAGTGATTTTGTGTTGACCCAAGCGACACAGCTCATTCCTGGTCAAACGACACTGGGACAAGGTGCAGCTCAACAAATAAACCAAACGAAGCAAGTCGTTAAAGATTTTGGATATTTTGCACAAACTGAGGCAAATTACAAAGACATGTTAATTGGTACTTTAGGTATTCGTTTTGATAAGTCCACTTTAAATGGAGATCCAAATAAGTTTTATGCGTTTCCAAGAGCGGCGATTGCTGCAAATCTTCATAATATGGAGTTTTGGAAGAGTGACGCTATTTCGCAATTTAAATTAAGAGCAGCTTATGGTGAGTCAGGAAATTCTGCAAACTTTGGAGCTACATTTACAAGTTTAAATCAAGTATCTATAGGCGGCAATGGAGGGTCTACAATAGGCGGTCTTCAAGGAGACCCAAATATAGATCCAGAGACTTCTGCAGAGTTTGAAGTAGGAATTGATGCAAGATTGTTTGATAAAGTAAACGTAGAATTAACATACTATAACAGAACAGTAGACGATTTAATATTAAGTCGTGTATTACCAACGTCTTCAGGTTTTGGTACAGAGACAACTAACCTAGCAGATTTAAAAAATAATGGTGTAGAATTAGGACTTAATATAAACGCTGTTGAAAAGGAAAACTTCGTATGGAATACAGGCGTTAATTTTTGGTTAAACCGTTCTGAAGTTACACGATTAGAAGTGCCATCATTTCCACAACCAGGCGCAGGTTTTGGTTTAGGTTTAGGAACGTTCTTTATAGAACAAGGTTCTCCTGTAACACAATTGGTCGGAAACATCAATAATGTCCCTACGCGAGTGGGTGATGTCGAGCCAGATTTTCAAATGGCATTTAATAACTCTTTTACACTATTTAAAAATTGGGATATTTCATTTTTATTACACTGGAAACAAGGAGGCAATAATTTAAACTTATCACGTTTACTGACGGATTTAGGCGGTACTACACCAGATTTAGATACGGCAGCTGGACAAGAAAGAGCAGGACTAGGTTTTGTTGCTACTCGATTTGTTGAACCAGCAGGTTATTTAAGATTAAGAGAGATAGGGACATATTACAGATTGCCTGAAACTGCTTATAGTTGGTTAGGAAAAGATGTAAGTGGTGTTAAGCTTGGGCTATCTGCAAGAAACTTGTTTACCATAACTGATTATAGTAGCTATGATCCTGAAGTTTCGGTTAATGGAGGCGCTGGATTATCTAGTGGAATTGAGGTGACGCCATTCCCAAGTTCTAAGCAGTTCTACTTTCACTTAAAAGTTGATTTTTAAAAAAAAAGAGATATGAAAACATATATATATAATAGAAAATATTTAAGATTACTTGTCGCTATTGCTCTTATTTTTAGTGTATCGTCATGTAGTTTTGATGAACAAGTAGACCCTAACAGAGCGAGTTTAGAAGGTGTATTAACAAATGCATCTATAAATCAACTGAACAACTTGGTTGTTGGTGTTGAAGCAACTATGCGTAATGGTTTAGGTATACAAACAACTGGTTCTGGTACAATGGCTAGAGAATTATACCTTTTTGATGCAGATCCTAGAAATACAGCAGATTTATTAGGCGCTAATGGAGGGAATTTAGACAATAACTCATTTTATTCTACAGCGCCATGGGCAGGTCGATACCGCGCCATAAAAAATGCGAACATATTATTAGAATCGATAGCTAATACAACGTCTATTACTGATGCACAGCGTGCAGGTTATAGTGGGTTTGCAAAAACAATTATTGCGCATGAGTTAATCGATGTTTTAAAATCCTATAATAGAGCTAGAGTTGATGTTGCTGATCCAGCAAATCTTGGTCCTATATTAGAATTTGATGCAGCTTTAGATGCAGTAATTGCAATGCTTAATGATGGTTTAACTGATTTAAATGCAGCAGGTAGTGAATTTGCTTTCAGTTTAGGAGGTTTCACAGGCTATGATACCCCATCGACTTTTGCTGAATTTAATAGAGCCTTAGTGGCAACGGCTTATGTTTATGAAGGAGATGGAACTTCAGCACTGAATGCTTTAAATAGTTCTTTCCTAGATTTAACTGGAGATTTAACTATTGGTCCAAAGCATGTGTTTAGCCTAGGGTCAGGAGATATAACAAATGATTTGTTTAAGATTACAGATAATAATGGCGATCAAATTATTGTACACGATTCTTGGATTGTAGATGCCGAAGCTGGTGACACACGTGTAACGACTAAAACTTCTGTAAGGTCAAACCCTACATCACAAGATGGTCTTAATGGGACCAATCAAACAGCGTTGTATGCCAGTAATGTTTCACCTATAGATATTATTAGAAATGAAGAACTAATTTTACTTTATGCTGAAGCTAATATTGGTACTAATAATACTGAAGCTGTTAATGCTATAAATGTTGTTAGAAATGCAGCATCTCTACCAAACTGGACTGGTGACAGTTCTGATGATAATGCAGTATTAATGGAAATGTTAAATCAAAGACGTTATTCATTATGGTGTGAAAATCATAGGATGTTTGATTTAAGACGCTATAATTTATCCAATACGCTTCCAATTGATAGAGCAGGAGATCAAATTTTTAATGTACTTCCAGTACCTTTAACTGAGAATGAATAATTAGTATTTATTTGAGTATGTAAAAGGAGCCTTGTTTATAGCAAGGCTCCTTTTTTTATCTCAGTTAATACTTTTTAAATAGCATTTTCATCTAATCGTTGGTCCATATTAAATACTTCTTGAGGAATTAATTCTTCGGAGACTTGTTTGGGCCTTTTTAACCACATTTTAAATAGTGTTATTAAGTAAAACAATATTGGTACAACAATTAATGTTAAGAACGTAGCGATTAACAAACCATAAATAACGGTCCATGCTAAAGGTCCCCAGAAAATCACATTATCACCACCCATATATATATTTGGATTAAAGTCTTTAAACATGGTGAAGAAGTTAATGTTAAATCCTATGGCTAACGGAATAAGCCCTAATATCGTTGTAATAGCTGTAAGTAATACAGGTCTTAAACGCGCTTTTCCTGCAGTTATAATACTTTCGAAAAGCAATTCTTTACTTAGGTATTCGTTATCTTCTAAATCTAATTCGTGTTTCTTTCTATCAATTAATAGTTGTGCGTAATCTAGTAATACTACACCATTGTTTACTACAATACCAGCTAGTGAAATGATTCCCATCATCGTCATCATAATAACAAAAGGGCTTCCGGTGATTACTATACCACCAAAGACACCTATTAGACTTAGTAATATAGCTATCATTATTATAGTTGGTTTTGAAATAGAGTTAAATTGGAATATAAGTATGAAAAAAATCAATGCAAGTCCAGTTAACAAAGCTCCATTTAAGAAACTTTGTTGCTTATTCTGTTCTTCAATCTGACCCGTATAATCTATTTTAATACTTTTAGACAAGTTTTCAAAGGATTTCATTTCATTTTGAACTTGATTTACAATAGCTCCAGCATCAGTAAACCCAGGTGATAAAGCTGAATAAACAGTTACCACACGTCTAGAGTCTTTGTGCTTAATAGCACTAAAACCAGAGTTGTTAGATTGTTTTGCTAGTGTAGATATAGGAATTTCTATAATCTTTCCTGAATTGTTTCTAAACGTTATATTCTGATTAAATATAGCACTACTGTTGTATCTATTTTCTTTATTAAATCGAACATAAATATCATAGTCTTCACCATCTTCTTTATAAACACCTGCCTTTGCTCCAAAAATAGAGTTTCGTATTTGCTGGCCTACCTGCATAGAGCTCACTCCTAACTCGCCTGCTTTTTCTCTATCGACTACAACCTGCATTCCAGGTTTATCTTTGTTAACATCAATTTTTAACTCATCAATTCCAGGGATATTTTTAGAGTTTATAAAATCACGCATGCGCTCAGCTGTGCTAATTAATTCTAAATAATCGTTCCCTTCAATCTCAATATTTATAGGAGCCCCAGCTGGTGGTCCAGCAGCATCTTTCTCTACAGAAATTAAAACCCCAGGATAAATGCCTACTAATGCTTCTTGAACTTTTTGACGTAATAATTCACTATCCTCACCACGTCTGTACTTATACTCACGCATAGAGGCTGTAATCTTTCCTTTATGTGGCATTTCGGCATCAGAACCACCATCGGTTTGAGGATTTCCTGCACCAGCACCTACTTGTGAAACAGCACTTTCTACTAAAAAGTTATAGTCATCATCTGTATATTGAGAATCATTTAAAACCGTATATACTTTCTGCTCTATGTCTTTAGTAATAGCGTTGGTTTTGTCAATATCTGTTCCTTGAGGATATTCTATGTATACAATAATTTGATTGGGCTTATTATCTGGAAAGAATTCAACTTTTGTTCGTTGTGAGGCTAATGAACCACCAAAAGCCATAAAAGAAATAATTAATAAAAGAAAAGTTCCACCAACTAACCAATACGGACTTCTACCAGATAAAGCACCACGTAACCTTTTTTCGTACCAGTTTTCTAATCTAGGTAGAGTTTTGTTTTGAAAACTATTTGCCCAACCACGAAGAAATAATCGATATATCCAAAGCATAATAGCTGTAAAAATCATCAATGTACCCAAACCTCTATAATCTCCACCAAAAATGAAAGCAATAACTCCAATTACTGCCATTATTACAGTAGTTCGTATAATCTTCTTTAAAGGCATATCCTTATCTTCTGTATTCATAAATTCTGATACCAATACCGAATTAAAAAAGATAGCAACGAATAAAGAAGATCCTAATACTGTAGCTAAAGTTATTGGTAGTAACTTCATGAATTCGCCCATTACTCCAGGCCATAAACCTAAAGGAATAAAAGCTGCAACTGTTGTTGCAGTCGAAATAATAATTGGGAAAGCAATTTCACCGATACCTTTCTTTGCAGCTTCAACACGACTCATACCTTCTTGGTCCATGAGGCGATAAACATTTTCCACAACTACAATTCCGTTATCTACGAGCATTCCTAGTCCCATAATAAGACCAAAAAGAATCATAGTGTTTAATGTGTAACCAAACATATTTAAAATCATAAGAGACATAAACATGGACATTGGTATTGCAAACCCAACAAAAATGGCATTTTTAAAGCCTAAGAAGAACATTAAAACAGTGACAACGAGTATAACACCAAATAGGATATTATTTACTAAGTCATCAACCTGACCTAAAGTTACTGAGGATTGATCGTTTGTAATTGATACTTCTAAATCTTGCGGAAATACATCAGCAATTGCTTTTTCTACAATTTCTTTTACTTGGTCTGTAGCTGCAACCATATTTTGTCCAGCACGTTTTTTTACATCTAGCATTACAACACGCTCACCAATAAGGCTGTCTCCCTTTTTTCGTGCATAAGTTGTTCTGTCTTTTTCTCTAAAAGAAACTTCAGCGACATCCTTTAGATAAATAGAATTGCCTTTTTCTGATTTTACAACAAAATTTTCTAATTCAGAAGGCTTTTCTACTTCGCCTAAAATTCTAATCGTACGACGTTGACCACTGGTAATAAAATTACCAGCAGACATGGTAACATTTCCATTATCTATAGCTTTCATAACGTCTCCATAACTAACTTGAGCAGCCATCATTTTGTATATGTCAACAGCAACTTCAACCTCCATGTCTTGAACACCTCGAATATCTACCTTTTTTATTTCTAGCAGATTTTCAATTTCATCTTGAAGGTATTCACCATATTCTTTGAGTTTTACTACAGTGTAATCTCCTGACACATTGATGTTAAGGATTGGCATTTCCTCACTCATGCTCAAGGCAAAGACATTAGGTTCAATCTTTGCGTCGTTAAATGTTGGCCAATCTTCACTAGAAGTCTCAGTATCTATTTCGTCTTTTACTTTTTGCTTAGCTTCGGGAATAGATAAATCTTCATCAAACTCAACAATAATCATTGAGTAATCTTCTTGAGATGTTGAGGTAATTTCTACAACATTACTTATAGTTTTAAGCTTATCTTCTAAAGGGTCTGTAATTAGCTTTTCTATATCTTCAGCAGTATTTCCAAAGAAAGGAGTGCTAATATAGATTTTGGTCTCTTTAATTTCTGGGAAATTCTCTCTAGGCATTTCAAAAAATGCGGAAATACCTAAGAAGAATATAACAGCCATAACCACATACATGGTTGTTTTGTTGTTAATGGCCCATGATGATAAAGGAAACTCTTTGTTTACTTTTTTAGTGCTTTTCTTTTTAGCCATAACTTTTAGTTTTTATAATCTAGAACCTTTACGGTCTGTCCATTTTTAACACTTCTTGCACCTTCTTCTATAATTTCGGTTCCATTCTCGATGCCTTTTAAAACTTCAATGACATCACCTTGAGTTTTACCAGTTACTATGATTACACGTTCAGCAATACCTTCTCCGTTTTCTTTTTTGTTATTTACAACGTAGATATATTGTTCTCCATTTGCGTTTTCTGAAATAATACTTTGCGGTATTAAAAGCGCTTCTTTGTTAGTATAATCGTTAATCTTAACCTTAGCTGTTAGGTTTGGCTTTATGCTTCTATCTTTATTAGGCACTCCTATCTCAACTTTGAAAGTACGATTTGAGGGATTTATAAAATCACCAGCTTGACGGACTTTAGTATTCATTTTCTTTCCTAAGATTGGAAATTCTACTTCGACATCTTTGTCTTTAGTAACATTAGAGATATAACGTTCAGGAACATCTGTTTCTATATACATGTTATCTAAATTTACAATACGCATTAATTCCGATTGGCCAGCACCAACAACACTTCCTTGTTCTGTAATGATATCATCTATAGTGCCTGTAAATGGAGCTCTAACAATTGTTTTTCCGATTTGTTGCTTTATCTGATTTACAGCTTGATTCTGTGCTTCGTAATTAGATTTAGCTTGTAAATACTGAATTTCACTTCCTATTTTTTGATTCCAAAGACGTTCTTGACGCTCAAAAGTAGTTTTGGCTAGATTAGCTTGAATCTCAAACTGAGCTAATTGTTGACTCATTCCACCATCATCAATTTTTGCTAGAGTTTGGCCTTTAGTAACCTTCTGTCCTTCGGTAACGTATACTCGTGTGAGAATACCAGAATACTCAGGGAAAATAACCAAATTGTTTTTAGTACTAACATTCCCTTGAAGCTCTAAATAGTGATTGAATATATCTTGCTTTGCTGTAAATGTTGTAATTAAAGGGACTTTCTTTGTCGTATCTAATACAGCGATTTTAGCATCAAGTTGCTTTAATTGTTCAGCAATTTCTTGCTGTTTAGCAACTATTTCACCTCGCTTTTTTCTTATATCTTCTAAGTTTTCTGTTTCAATAACTGCTTCAACAGATTTGGTCTTTTCACCACCACAAGACGTGATAAGTATACTGATTAATAAAAGTGCTAATATATGTTTCATGATTTTCATGTTTTTTTGAATGATTAGTTGTTTGATGTTTTGTTGGTAACTGTTTCAAGTTCTGCTTTTGTATTAATAACATCTAGCATAGTTTGTAATAGTTCTTGTTGTGCTGAATATAATTGTGTTTGTGCTTGTCTAAGTTCAAAACTAGACGCAATACCTTCAAAGAATTTGGTTTGATTTTTCTTTTCTATACGCTCTGCTAAAGCTAAATTTTGCTTTTTGTTGGTATAATCTTCTACTGCAAAACGGTAATTACTTTTGGCAGATTCTATTTGAAGATTAAGCTGTTGCTCAATCTCGGTTAAATCATCTCTTGATTTTTCAAGATTAATTTTTGCACGCTGCGTTGCAGCACTTCGTTTACCAGAACTAAAAATTGGAACATTAAGATTGACACCGACTGTCGAGAAACCAAACCAACGGTTGTTACTATCTAGGAATACAAAGTCATCGCTAAAGCTGTTATATCCTCCATTCAAAAATGCACTTAAACTAGGTAATGCTTTACTTTTTTCGAGTTTAAGGAGCAGCTCTTTAGATTTTGTATCGTTAGCTGCAATCTTATAGTCAATAGTAGACTCAACATCATTTTCGTCTTCAAGAGTTTGTAAAGAAATATTTTGAATTGCAAGTGTTTCTAAATCATCAGTTAGTTTTATAGTAGCATTAAACGCTATACCTAGTGTAATGTTTAACATTTGGTATGCAATACCACGTAAACGCTCAGTATTATTAAGGTTACTTTTAAGGTTAGATAATGTAATTTGCAATTGCTCTACACTTTCTTCCTCCTCTAAACCATTCTCATATATTTTTGTGGTCTCGTAAAGGTTTTTTTCAAGCACATCGATATTTTTCTTGAGAATCTCAATACTTTCTTCAGATAATAATACATTGCCGTAAGCATTAATTACTGCTTTTCGTACTTCTAAATCTGTTTTTATTTTAGCGTTTTCAGAAATCTCTAAAAACACTTTTGCAGATTGAAGACCTACAATGTAAGAGCCGTCAAATAGTAATTGATTTAAAGTGGCAGTTGCTGTAGCATTTTGTTTAGTTCCAAAAATGACCTCGGCAAATTCGCCAGGATTTCCGCCAAAAAATTCAGCAGGAATTACAGAAACTTGTTGTTTTAAAAAGTTTTGATAGTTTACTGTAGCATCTAATTGAGGTAACCCCGTAGCTGTAGTTTCCCATTTTTGCTGTTTTGCAGCATCTATATCTCTAGCTGCATTTTTTGATTGCCTGTTGTTTACTATAGCATAATCAATAGCCTCTTGAAGACTAAAACTGCTCGGTATATCTTGAGAGAAACCTAGACTAAATAATGCTATAAAACAGATTGATAAAATATGTTTCATTATAGTTTATGATTGATTTTTTGTTATAAATTGAGTTAGGATTTTGAATCCTTTTTCGGTAACTATTGCTCTAAGGTGGTATTCTAAAAAGTTCTCCATGAGATACTCCATATTAAATCTCTCTTTAGGGAAAATAACTTCGTCCTTAATACCTATCATCCCATTAAAATAAAGACGAGAAATAAACTCAACATCTATATTTGATCTAAATAATTTGGTTTCAACTCCCTTTTCAAGACTTTCGGACACAGATTCGTGCATCTTATCAAATTGCTTAGACTTTAAAGCGTCATGTATAGATGGGTAATACTTTTTAAGTTGATATTGAGGTGATGCTTTTTCATTTTTTAAATGCTGCATTACAAACATTTTTATAGAATAAAGCTCCTCAATAGGGTTAGGAGCATTATCACATATATCATCTATTCCGTCACAAATAGTATCAAAAAGATAAAATGTAACGGCCTCTACTAACTTGTTTTTATTACTAAAATGAACGTATATGGTTTTCTTAGATATGCCCATTTCATTAGCAATATCATCCATTGTAACACTCTTAAAACCAAGGTTAAGAAAAAGATCTGTGGCTTTATTTATTATTTTTTCTTTCATAATTCGAGTGCAAAAATACGTCAGGAAACTTTAAATACAAAAATAGTTTCCTAAGTTTTAATGATTTTTTAACATTCATAATGTTGAGTTTAAATGTGTTGAAAATGTATTTTTGCTGTCATGGACCATATCAAGAACTACCAAGCTCAATTTTTAGAGTATTTAGAAGGCTATGTAAAAGAACGTCAGCCTAGAAATTTATACGATCCCGTAAATTATATTCTTAAACTAGGTGGTAAACGATTGCGTCCGGTCTTAACATTATTGGCTTGCGATTGTTTTGATGGGGATTATAATAAAGCTTTTGATGCCGCTTTAAGTGTTGAGGTATTTCATAATTTTTCTTTGGTACATGATGATATTATGGATGATGCGCCTTTGCGTCGAGGAAAGGAAACCGTTCACGAAAAATGGGATATTAACACAGGAATACTCTCTGGAGATGTGATGCTAATTATGGCGTATCAGTTATTTGAAAATTATAAGCCAGAAGTTTTTCAAGGTTTAGCTAAATTATTTAGCAAAACAGCAACTGAGGTTTGTGAAGGTCAGCAATATGATGTTGATTTTGAAACCCGAAACGATGTCTCTATCGACGAATACCTAAAAATGATTGAGTACAAAACGGCCGTTTTGGTTGGTGCTGCTATGAAAATGGGAGCTATTGTGGCTGAAACTTCTGAAGAAAACCAGAATGCCATATACGATTTTGGACGTTATTTAGGAATCGCTTTCCAGTTACAAGACGATTATCTAGATGCCTTTGGAAATCCTGAAACATTTGGAAAACAAGTTGGTGGTGATATTATAGAAAACAAGAAAACTTACTTGTATCTTAAAGCTATGGAATTTGCTTCAGATGAAGACAAACAGAAACTATTAGACTATTTTTCTACCCAACCAGAAGATACTTCACATAAAGTAGAAGATGTAAAGCAGATTTTTACGGCTTCAGGTGCAAAAAACGCTACTAAAGAAGCTGTTGAGCAGTATACTGAAAAGGCTTTTTCTTTACTAAGAATGTTGAATGTTTCTGATGACAAAAAACAACTATTAAAACAATTTGGTCTAGCTCTCATGACCAGAAATGTGTAATGCAATTACCTTCTACATTTGATGAGTTAATACAGCAAGCCAACGGATTAAAGCTATATAAGAGGCTAATCATTCAGCTCAATAAAGACTTGTTGTATGCAAATATAGATTTGGAGTTTAATGATGAAGTTTTACCAACGAGTTTGAAGTTGATTTTACAAGAAGAAATCTATAACCTCATTCAAAATAAATTCACAGAATACCTTAATCTATTGTATATTATTGATGTTTCCGAAGTTAAAGTTAAAGCGTTAGATGGTAATGATACTTTAAGACTTACAGAAGAAATTACATTTTTAATCCTTCAACGAGAATGGCAAAAGGTTTGGTATAAAGCAAATTATTAGATGTGTTTTGATGACTGAGCTTGTCGAAGTCAAAACCAAAATCTAACAAAAGGTAACCAAGGGTCGGCGTAAATACTTTCGTCTTCGTCATAAAGCACATCGTATCGTACACCAAAAGTAACGTTTCCTGCTCTGTAACCAACACCTAAAAATAGCGCCGTAGCCCAAAAATTATCATCTCTAGTAGATGTAAATTGCGAGTCAAAATTAGTGTTAACATTAACTTGCTCTAGCTCTACAGAAACTTGAACTTCAGGAAAAGGATTGGTTAATGCAAGGATGCTTCCGCCTAAAATGGTAGAGTCAAAAACATCACGTTGGCTACTGTAACTTCCTGTTAAACCAACTCCTGCAGAAAAGTAAGGATTAAAATCATAAACCGCGCTTGGGGCTAGTGTTCCGCTAAAAAAACCATCACCAAAGTTTAATCCAATTCCGCCTCCAAACCGCACATTGCTCCAAAAATTAGAGGGTTGATTTTCTTGAGAAAATGAAAAAAAACATAAAAACATGAAAGTTATGGATAGGAAAAAAGACCTCATTCTAATATTTTAAAAATTCAACATTGATAAATATACTAAATGTGCTACTAAAAACGCTAAAAGTTGTACTTTTGCTTAAACTTTGTTGAAACGAAAACGTCTCATAAAAACAAATGGATAAATATTCCTTTCTTAACGCAGCACATACAGCATATTTCGCTGATTTATACGAACAATATCTTAAAAATCCAGATTCAGTAGAACCAAGTTGGAGGGCCTTTTTTCAAGGGTATGATTTTGGAGCTGAAACTTATGGTTTAGAAGGAGAAATTGTTGATGGCGTATCGACTCAAATTCCTGAACATGTTCAAAAAGAGTTTCAAGTTGTAAAACTTATTGATGGTTATAGAGGTAGAGGCCACTTATTTACAAAAACCAACCCTGTAAGAGCAAGACGTAAGTATGCACCAACTTTAGAAATTGAAAATTTTGGACTTACTAAAAGTGATTTGTCAACTAAGTTTTCAGCTGGAGAAATTATAGGTTTAGGCTCAGTTACTCTTCAAGAGATTATAGACCACTTAGAGCGTATTTATTGCGATTCTATTGGTGTTGAGTATATGTATATTCGCCGACCACAAGAAATTGATTGGATTCAGAATAAATTGAATATCAATGATAATCATCCAAGATTTTCGGCAGATGAAAAAAAGAATATTCTCAGAAAACTGAATGAAGCAGTGTCTTTCGAAACGTTTTTACACAAAAAGTATGTTGGACAAAAACGATTTTCTTTAGAAGGAAATGAATCTTTAATTCCCGCATTAGATGCCATGATAGAGAAGGCAGCAAATTATGGTGTTAAGGAGTTTGTCATGGGAATGGCGCATCGAGGACGATTAAGTACACTAACTAATATTTTTGGTAAGTCAGCAAAAGATATTTTTAGCGAATTTGACGGAAAAGATTATGAAGAAAAAGTCTTTGATGGTGATGTAAAATATCATTTGGGCTGGACAAGTGATCGTGAGACAGACACAGGAAAAAAAATTAATTTAAGTATAGCTCCAAACCCTTCGCATTTAGAAACTGTTGGAGCAGTCGTAGAAGGCATATCAAGAGCAAAACAAGACAGAAAAGAAATTGAAGACGCGTCTCAAGTACTTCCAATCGTAGTACATGGAGATGCAGCAATAGCCGGTCAAGGTTTAGTTTACGAGATTGTGCAAATGGCACAGTTAGATGGTTATAAAACCAATGGTACTATTCATATTGTAGTTAATAATCAAATAGGATTTACAACCAATTATTTAGACGGACGCTCAAGTACCTATTGTACCGATGTTGGTAAAGTAACACTGTCTCCAGTATTGCATGTTAATGCAGATGATGCCGAATCTGTAGTGCATGCTATAATATTTGCATTAGATTTTAGAATGCAATTTAAGCGTGATGTATTTATAGATTTACTAGGTTATAGAAAATACGGACATAATGAAGGAGACGAACCTAAGTTTACGCAACCTTTATTATACAAAGCTATTTCTAAGCATAAAAATCCTAGAGATATTTATGCTGCGAGATTAATTGCTGAAGGTGTGATTGATGAAGGCTATGTCAAAAAAATCGAAAAAGAATATAAAGACCAGCTTGAGGAAAAATTAGTTGATTCTCGTAAGATAGAGAAGACAAAGATTTCGCCATTTATGCAAGAAGAATGGAAGAACTTTGTCCGCGTAGATGAAAAAGAAATGATAAAGTCTCCAGACACAACAGTATCTAAGACGTTATTAAAAAGCATTACTAAAACAATTTCTAATTTACCAGAAGACAAGAAGTTTATTCGTAAAATTCAGCGTTTGGTAGAATCTCGTCAGACCATGTTTGATGAAGATAGATTAGATTGGGCAATGGCAGAGCATTTAGCTTATGGCTCATTACTATCTGAAGGATTTAATGTTCGCATTTCTGGACAAGATGTAGAGCGAGGTACCTTCTCTCACAGACATGCCGTTGTTAAAGTTGAGGATAGCGAGGAAGAAATCATATTGCTTAAAAATGTTTCAAAAGACCAAGGGCAATTTAATATATATAATTCATTATTATCGGAATACGGAGTAGTTGGCTTTGATTATGGTTACGCTATGGCAAGTCCAAATACACTAACCATTTGGGAAGCACAGTTTGGAGATTTTAGTAATGGAGCACAAATAATGATTGACCAGTACATTTCTTCTGGTGAAGACAAATGGAAAACGCAAAACGGATTGGTAATGTTATTACCTCATGGTTACGAAGGTCAAGGTGCTGAACACTCTTCGGGTCGTATGGAGCGCTACTTACAAGTCTGTGCAAAAGACAATATGTTTGTTGCCGATTGTACTACTCCTGCAAATATGTTCCATTTGCTTCGTCGACAGATGAAAGCTAATTATAGAAAACCATTAGTCGTTTTTACACCTAAGAGTTTATTGCGTCATCCAAAAGTAGTTTCAACTGTAGAAGAGTTTGCAAAAGGTAGTTTTCAGATGTTGATTGATGATGAGACTGCTAAAGCAAGTAATGTAAAGACACTAGTTTTTGTTACAGGTAAATTTTATTACGATTTGCTTGAAGAGCAAGAAAAGTTAGGAAGAGACGATGTAGCATTGGTAAGAATAGAACAATTGTTTCCATTACCAACAGAAGAGATTAATAAGGTGCTGAAGAAGTACAAAAATGCAGATGATATTGTTTGGGCACAAGAAGAACCAAGAAACATGGGTGCTTACGGGCACATGTTAATGCACCTTGAAGAAGCAAAACAGTTTAGAGCTGCTACAAGAAGACCATATGGTGCGCCAGCGGCAGGAAGCTCAGTGCGTTCAAAAATGCGTCATCAAGAAGTCATAGATTATGTTTTTGATAAAAGCAAAAACAACCAAAGAAAATAACAAACTAATAAAACTCAAATCAGAGCTTAAATAAATAAAAGAACGATGATTTTAGAAATGAAAGTGCCTTCACCAGGCGAATCGATTACTGAAGTAGAAATTGCAGAATGGTTAGTAGAAGATGGAGACTATGTAGAAAAAGACCAAGCCATTGCTGAGGTAGATAGTGACAAAGCAACATTAGAACTGCCTGCGGAAGTGAGCGGAACAATTACACTAAAAGCTGAAGAAGGTGATGCTGTTGAAGTTGGTGCGGTAGTTTGCTTAATAGACACAAGTGCTGCTAAACCAGAAGGTGGTTCTGATAAAGCACTAAAAGAAGATAAAAAAGAAGCTGCACCTAAAAAAGAGGGATCTAAGCCAGCAGCTAAAGAAACTAAAACATATGCCACAGGAACTCCAAGTCCTGCAGCAAAAAAGATATTAGACGAAAAAGGTATAGATGCTAAATCTGTGTCTGGTTCTGGTCGTGATGGCCGCATAACTAAAGATGATGCTGTTAATGCAATACCATCAATGGGAACACCATCTGGTGGAAATAGAGGAACATCTCGTAGCAAAATGTCAATGTTACGCCGTAAGGTAGCGGAACGTCTTGTAGAGGCGAAGAATACAACGGCAATGTTAACCACATTTAATGAGGTTGATATGTCCCCGATTTTCGATTTACGTAAACAATATAAAGAAGACTTTAAAGCTAAGCATGGTGTAAGTCTTGGGTTTATGAGTTTCTTCAGTTTAGCTGTGGTAAGAGCATTACAAATGTATCCAGCAGTTAACTCGATGATAGATGGTAAAGAAATGTTATCATATGATTTTGTAGACATTAGTATAGCAGTTTCTGGACCAAAAGGATTAATGGTACCTGTAATTAGAAATGCTGAGAATTTATCTTTCAGAGGCGTGGAGTCAGAAGTAAAGCGATTGGCATTAAGAGCTAGAGATGGAAAAATCACGGTTGATGAAATGACAGGTGGTACATTCACAATTTCTAATGGTGGTGTATTTGGTAGTATGTTGTCTACGCCAATTATCAACCCACCACAAAGTGGAATTTTAGGAATGCATAACATAGTTGAGCGTCCTGTTGCTATAGATGGTAAAGTAGAGATTAGACCAATAATGTTTGTTGCCTTGTCTTACGACCATAGAATTATTGATGGTAAAGAATCTGTAGGATTCTTAGTAGCTGTAAAAGAAGCGCTAGAAAACCCTATAGAATTATTAATGGATAATAATATTAATAAGGCACTAGAGTTATAAACTCAATAAAATTTTAAAAAGTAAAAGCGCAATTCCCCCAAATTGCGCTTTTGTTTTTAGATACCCTTATATCTAAAGCTAACTAAACTAAAATTAACTAAAAAAAATAACAGAGATATTAGCTGTAATTATAGCAACAGTACTTACAATTAGAAGTAACACAAATATTTTACTGTTATTGTTTTTCATACTCAAAATAGTCTCTCTGTAAAAACTATGAAATTGCTTAATTGTTAGCTAATGTAAATTTCTGAATAATTTTTCAAATATTTATACGTAGAAATACGTGGTTTTTAAAATTTTTAATTTTTTTAAAAAATTGAAAATCAGTCACTTAAAAAAAAAGAGACTTTTTTGCTTGTAAAAGTTCTTCTTATTTAGTGAAAATCAGTTTTATAATTATGTACGTTAAAATGAAGAATTAATGGGGTAATAGGTAAAGGTATTTCTTGTCATAGTCTATAATACCTTTTCCCTTTTTTAAGATGTCAGCTCCAATTATTCCATCAACTTTATCGGCATCATGATTTACTAAGCCATCATTGACATGAGTGAGGTTAAATAGCACTAAAGCAATACGATGCTTTTTCCATTTGCCAATTTTTACAGTATTAGATTTTGAGAGTTTAGTTTCCATGCCAGAAGCTCCAGCGCCAACAGCTTTTATTTCAGAATCAACGACTTTGAGATTAAACTGCTCAATAGCTTCAAAACCAACACAGCTACTTGACGCACCAGTATCTAAAATAAAGCGTCCTTTTACACCATTGATTGTCGCTCTAATTTCAAAATGATTGGTCTTTGTGAGCTTTAGTTTAATTTTAGAATACCCTTTTGATATCAAAAAGTCTTTAAGTGTGGCTTGCATTTTTGGAGTTGTATTTAAAAATCAAAAATACAATTATTAGCAATGCTAGTAAACCTAGACCCCATAAAAAGAATGATGATTTTGAAGGTTTTAACTCTTGAGAATCACCATAATAAATAAAAGCACCCCAATAGTAAGGCGATTTTTTTGCATTGCTGGTCGAAGTGTTATTTAGGTAGTCAAGTTTTGATTGTGTATTAGAAAATATAGCTGACTCACCATTGCCATAATACTCATAGAATGAGGTCATAATTTCTGAAGTACTTAAATCATTAATTTGCCATAAAGAAAACAAGATGTTTTCTGCACCAGCATATTGAAAACCACTAGCAATACTCATTGCGCCTTCACCTTTCATTAGTTTACCAACGCCAGTTTCGCATGCACTTAGTACAACCAAATTAGGATTAAGATTAAGATTATATAGTTCAGTCAATAATAAAGCGCTATCTGAAAAAGAAATCGTTGCTGGGTTTACAAAATCACCAGATGTAGCATGCGTAGATAGATGCAAAATAGAATAATCATTAGCATTTTTTATAAAACTCTCTTTTGTAGCAAGTTGATACATTAATAGCTCTGATGGTATTTGCGTCTCAATACCTTCAGCTTCATTAATAGTATGTAATAGTTCTTGGCTAGAATCTTTAAAAACAGGAAATACTCCAAGCAATTTGTCTTCTAGCCTTTCTTTTCTATTGTTTAGATAAAACATAAGACTAGAGTTGTACGCTAAAGATTGGTTTTTAACCACAAAAGGCATTTTTGAGAAGACCGTTGAGGTCGTCTTTTTATTTAATAGTGTCTCAAAAGGAATAAAATTAATTAAGCCATCAGGAATTATTACAATACTGCTGTTGTTACTAACTGCATTAAATTTTAAAAGGTGATACATTGAAAATGCATCTTCAGCAAAAGCTGATATATTCGAATTTATTAAAGAGGCATCATTAAAATAATTGCCAAAGTTTATAATGTCTTGTGTAGTATTTTGGTCAATAAGTATTTTATTAAAAACATAATGTTTTTCAGAAAACACAAATTGATAAATCGCATTTTTACCATAAAAGTATTCTACAACAGTTGTGTTTTTTGTTTTTAGTTTTTGTTGAATATCTTTTAGGGTAATAGCTTTATTAGCCTCATCATAACTCTTTTCAATGCTTCTCAGTAGAACTTTAAGTTCACTATTTATATCTATTAAACGTAGCCGAATACTGTCTTGTTCCCTGATAAGAGTTTTGCTGGCTGGCCTGTTTAGAAGTCTATTAGTTAATTGTTTTTGTTCTTTTAGAAGTAAGCTTTCCTTTAGAAGAATAGAATCATTATCTCCATATTTTTGAAGTCGTTCTTTTCGTTGAGCGTTATTTTTTAAAATTGAAACTTTATGCCGTTCAGCATAATTAATAGCACGCTGTAAATAAATAGAATCTCTTTCTTGAAGATAAAGCTGATGCAAAATAGCAAGACATTTTTCACTCCTGATTCTGTTTGCACTAGCTTTAATAATTAGACTTTCTTCACTAATGGTTTCTTTATCTAATAATGAAGCAGCATAAATACTAAGGTCTAGGTATTCCAGTTTTCGTTCAGGATTTATTTCTAAAGCGGCAAACAAATCAAAAATATCTATAAAAAGGTTTTCAGGATATAAATCGCTTCCGACAGGAAATTGTTTGGTGTCAAAACTTGGTAAAAGTGTAGTTAGTGCCTGGCTTAATTCTTTTAAAGCATCATTTGGCTTGTTTAGTTTATACAATAACTGCGCTTTTTGAAAACTAAGTTTTGCAAATTCTCTTGTGGAAGTAAGTTTGTTTTCTAGAACATTATCTTTAATATGATTAAAAAGATTAAATGCCTTCTTATAATCTTCTTTTTTAAGAGCAAGCTGATATTTTAGTTGTAAAGTTTCAAAATCCTCGTCAGCATTAAAAGTAATGTCGTTATCTAAAAGAAGTTTTTCTTGATTGGTTTCTAATAGAAGAAGACTTCGTCTCTTTAAACTATACAGTCTTTGTTTTTGGTATTTTTTCAAACTTTCTATCAATAATGCTTTGTCTACTATGGTTATAACACTTTGATGTTTATTTAAAGATTGATACAATGCTGCAAGGTTAATACTGCCAGTTACTTGCTGGGTTTTATTACCTTGTTTTTCGGCGAGAACGATGTAGTGTTTTATAATATTTTCAGCTTTGAGATAAGCATTCGTTTTGTGGTAAAGTATACCTAGTGGAATTAGACAATATTCAACAATATCATAACTTATCACATTGTTTTTAATATAGATTTGGTGTGCCTTTTCATAAGCAGAAATAGCTTCAGTTTGCTTATTTTGTTTTCCTAGATAATAAGCTTTGTTTACAATAAGATTAATAAAGGCGAAGTACTCATCTTCTGTTTTTAACTGTGGTTCAAATCTAATAATGTCAGAATTTAATATATCTAAATTTTGAGTATTTGGTTGACTGTTAAACTCTTCTGTAGCAGTATAAATGTCTTCCTCTAAAGATTGTGAAAAACAATTTGTTATGCTAAAGATGAAAACTAGGAAGAAAACATTTTTCATTTTAAAAAGCATCAAGATTTAAAACTTCCAAATACCATACATCTGAAGATAATTAAAATCATCTTTAAAATTTAGTACATAACGAGCTCCAAAGCTAGGGCCAATCCGTGCAAAACCACCAGTGATTTCTACCAAAAACCCTGTTCTGAGATTTGTAAATGAATCGGAAGAACTTGAAGATGAGTTTATTGTTTCAACGATTGGTGCTTGTGGATTTATACCCTCAAATCGTTCTATTAATAATGATTGGTCTTCTTTTTTACTAAGTGTTATCATATTATTCAATCCTGTACCTAAGCCAATATAATTATTAATGTTGTATCTAATTAAAATAGGTACTTCCCAATCTATGTTTTCAAAACCTGATGAAGCAGTAGTGCGTTGCAATTGCTCAAACCCTTGAGCACCACCAATAATCTCTTCGGTAATTGAGGTTTTTGAATTATAATTATGAAAACTATTTAAGAGCTCTACCTGCCAATACCATCGATAAGATTTGTAAGGCGAAATAGTTGCGCCAACAAAGTAACTTTTAGAATCAATTAAATCAGGGAAGTAGTTATAACCCGCTTTTGCTCCAATCGATATGCCAGGTAAGAATCTCGTAGTAGAATAGTTAGTAATAATGGGGTCGTTTTTGTCAAAAATTATAGCCGTTCTACTTCTTGTTTTTTTCTTGTGAAAATCTTCAGAGAATTTAATCTTATACCTTACAAAGCCTTTGGTAGAGTCGTACTCTTTTACATTTTTTTGTTCGCTTCCTGGCAAGTAAATATTTTTAAATGTAAATATGGCTTGCGTGTCAGTAAATGTAGTGTCTAAGCAACTGTATTGTACTTCTCTTTTAGGGCAGATCTTTACTTTGGGATACATATCCATGACTTCCAAAGTTTGTTTGTCTAGCATCTCAGGAATATCTGTTTCTAACCTAATTGTTTGTGCTGGACCTTCACCATTATTCTGAAACTTAATTTTATACTTCAAGGTTTTGTAGCGTACAAACCTGTAATTTAAAAACGTACCGTTACTAGACATTTTATTTGGGTCATGAGATGTCACAATCTCCATTTCCATTTCTTTTACAGTATGGTTACTATAATTAGAATCAGGAACAAAAACACCACGAACAGAAATAATAGCACTGGTGTCTTTAAGCATTTCTGGTGTGGTTTTCATAGTGAAGAACACATTGCGTTCTTCTTTAGGTTCCATGTTTTTAAACTCTAAAACTTTAGATGTTTTGTAGTATTCATTAGATTCTTTTAAAGTTAATGGCAAATCAGTTTTTTTTGTTGAGTCCTGCTGCTTTTGATAGAGCTTTATAGTGTCATCTTCAGCAGAAGCTAAAAGTGTACCATCAAAATTATCTTTAGGAATATTATAAACGATATCTTCATTAAGCAGTTCTTCTTCTCCGTGATGCGCTCGCATTTCAGCTAATTCAAAATTATCTGCTGCATATTTTTGCTCATTATAGAATAAGTAGAGTTTGCCGTTTGTAGTATAGTCGTTTTCATTTTTATAACTCATTATTAAGACCATATCTTGATTAGGTACAGGTTCTCTGTTACGTTGTAGCGTAAAATCTTCGAGCATTGATGCTTGTGCTTCAAAGTTTTCAGCATCTTTAGGAATGTTTATTTTTTTTGGTCGAGTAACAGGTGGTTTGCCTGTGTCGTAGTTATTGGTAACCCATAACTTCACTTCATAATCACCTTTATCTCTATAGACGTGTTTAGGATTTTTTTCTTTACTATAATTACCATCACCCATCTCCCAGTAATACGTGTAAAATGCTTTTGGGGCACCAGCTATTTGTTCTAATGGAGGTGTTTCAGGACTTAATGCTAAGCTATCGCTTTTAACATTATAATTTATGGTAGCTATTCTTGGTTTTATAGAATCTGTTGATGTGTTTTGTTGAGGAAACACTGATAAGAAACAAAAAAGAAAGCCAAAGACAAAAGCATTAGTTTTCATGTTATATTGAGTTGATTGCTCTTAAAGATAAAAAAAAGCGATGACTAAAAAAGTCACCGCTCTTACAGATCAAGATTTAAGGTAGGGCATTTATGGCAGCTGTTAATTCAGCATCTGTCGCAGAAACTAAATCGGCAGTGTTAAAAGTAATCGTATCATTTGCTGCAATTGTCACCGCTTGAATATGATATAACCATCCCCCAGTTTCATTTGGTGATGCAAAAATAATGTGACACTCTAACCCAATAGGTATTTGTCCATAATGCTCACTGAATAATCCTGATCCAGTATCATAAGTATCTAAATTTGCTAATCCTGTGTCCTCGCCATCATAAGAAATAAATACAGAACTATTTGTATTATCATAACCAGTTGGAGGTGCAACTAAGATTGTTGTTTTAGGTCTTGGGTCGTTATAAAAACGATCCACATTACTCCATCCAAAGTCATTAAAAAATGCATAATATTGTCCGCCTTCGGCAAAAACTTCTCCTCCTAAACCTTGAGGTCCACCTTCCATTTCGTCCCAAGTTAAGTTATCATTAGCGTCAATTCTACCTGTCCAAAGTTCCATTGCTGGGTCATCACCACCAGTAAGATTAGATGGTATCTGTAATTCTATTGGACAGTTTGTTTCTAATGCAATTCCGTTTTGGAAAGCTTCTATTAAAAACTCGCCACCAGTCAATAACATGGCTTTGTCTCCATTTGGTAAAGTACCCATTGTATTTCTGTTTGTCTTTAACATATTTGCTTTGTCAAAAATTTCAGTTAACTCAACATTTACTGTTCCTGTTGCTGCGTTTCCGTTAAGAGTTAAACAAGCACCATTAATACTAACACTAACGCCATTAGCTGTTGTTAGGGTAGTTATGCCGTCTTCAACTGTAAGTTGAAAGTCTTGTTTTAAGGCTTCACGAGCATTTTCTTTTAGAGTCTGAAATTGCTGTGCTGTTGGGGCAAAAAGGACATCGCTATCATCTGAAGTTTCACAACTTGTAAATAATATTGAGGTCATTAATAAGATTCCGAAAATTGATTTTAATTGTTTCATAATTTCTAATATTTATTGTTTTACATTTTTATATAAACAGAGCAACTATCTTGTTACCCTGTTTTTGATTTTATTTTTCGCTTGTAATTATTTTATAGGTAATTATTTCGCCTTTTGCGACAAGAGCTATCATCTCTCTGGCATCACTCTCAGAAGAAGAATAGCCTTTAGCGTCTCCATTTGTAGATTGTACTTCCCAGTAAAACGTTCTGTTATTGTTTCTAGCTTCAGATTTAAGAACATAATAGCTTGTAATCTTTTTTTCAAGGACGGCTTCGTTACGGCTAAAAAGCGCTATCATTTCTTTAGCAGCTTCAAGGCTTGATGATATTCCTGAACTTTTACCTGATAAGGTTTTTACAGACCACTCGTATACTTTAGTAATATTGTTTTCTGTAATTTCTGTTTCAACAATTGCAGTGTTAGCATTTGTTTTTAATGTTGTAGCATTTAAGTTTAAGAACGAGAATACTACTGTACTGATAATTAAAATTGATTGTTTCATAATTTCTAATATTTAATGAATTAATTTTCTTGTTACAACCTTATATCAGACTACTTGTAAAATTGTTACCCTGTTTCTTTAAAGTTTTTTTAAATTAGTAGAAAATACAAGGGCTTTTGGGCGAAAAAAAAATTCATGAAGACCAGAAATACATCACTGGATTGTTGCAAAACAACTCTTTTGTAATACAATCTATATATGATAAGTATGTACCTAAAGTGGTTAATTATATTAAACAGAATAGTGGTAGTACAGATGAAGCTCAAGACATTATTCAGGAAACTATCATTACTATATATAATCAAGCCAGTCAAAAAAACTTACAACTCACATGTCCTTTTGACGCTTACTTTTTTCTGCTATGTAAACGTAAATGGTTAAACTATCTCAAAAAAAATTATAATAAAGAGGTAACAATTAATGAAGCTACTGTATCTATAGGTGACAATGCACAAGAGTTAGCCTTTGAAACAGAACTTTTTGGCGAAAAACAAGCTTTGTTTGCTGAGATGTTTAAAAAATTGGGTAGCGCTTGTAAAGACTTACTTAAAGCAACTTTTAAAATAAAATCAATGGAACAAGTTGCAGAAAACCTAGGTGTAACTTATGCTTATGCCAGGAAAAAGAAATCTTTATGCATTGGTAAATTAACCGAAATGGTGCGTAACTCGCCCAAGTTTAACCAGCTTAAATTGTAATGGAAGAAGAAAAATACATAGCGTTTGAGAATTACCTCTCTAAGTCCTTGTCGGAAGAAGAAATTTTAGCTTTTGAAAAAAAGTTAGACTCTGATTCTGAATTTAAAAAAGACTTTGAAACCTATAAAGAACTAACAGAGTTTTTAGAGCATAGTCATGGCGATGCTAAGGCTACAAAAGAGTTTGAAACAAATCTCAAATCAATATCTAATAACTATTTTGAAAAGCAAGAACGTCAAGTTCAACCTTTAAATAAATCTAGAGTTTTTAGGATTAGTCAACTAGCTATTGCAGCAACAGTAGTTGTGTTTTTAGGATTGTTTTTGTTTAATAGATTTTCAATACCAGGCTATGAAGATTACTCAGACCATTACGTTATTAGTTTGTCTGTAAGAGGAAATGTTGAAGATGTTGTTATTAAAGCTCAGAACGCATTTAATGAAAAAAACTACAAAGATGCCGAGGTCCATTTCTCTGAAATCTTAAAAACAAATCTTGATAATACTGAAGTAAAGCTATACAAAGCCATTAGCCAAATAGAACAAGATAAGTTCGAAGAAGCAGATGCTGTTTTAAAACATATAGCTACAGGAAAATCGGCCTATAAAAATGAAGCACTTTGGTATGCTGCTTTAAGCAAACTAAAACAAGAAGACTACAAAACTTGCATTGAGCTTCTTAAAGGGTTATCTGATGACAGTATTCATTACAAAAAAGCACAAAAATTAATTGATAAACTAGACTAAAAAGATGTGTATTTTTGCGCTATGATAATTACAGATACGCACACACATTTATATAGTGAAGCCTTTGATGAAGATAGGCATGAGATGATTCAGCGAGCTATCAACTCTAATGTCAAGCGCTTTTTTATTCCAGCCATTGATTCTAGTTACACAGATTCTATGTATAAACTAGAAGCTGAATTTCCAAATGAGGTCTTTTTAATGATGGGTTTGCATCCTACATCTGTAAAAGAAAATTACAAAAAAGAGCTTAAGCATGTTGAAGAACAATTTCAAAAAAGAAACTTCTATGCAGTTGGTGAAATAGGCATAGATTTGTACTGGGATAAAAGTACATTACCAATCCAGATTGAAGCTTTTAAGCATCAAATTAACTTAGCTAAACAATATAAACTACCTATTGTAATACATTGCAGAGAAGCTTTTGATGAAATATTTCAGGTTTTAGAAGAAGAAAAGAGTGACGATCTGTTTGGAATTTTTCATTGTTTCACTGGAAATCTAGACCAAGCCAAACAAGCTATCTCTTATAATATGAAATTAGGAATAGGTGGTGTGGTGACTTTTAAAAACGGAAAAATAGATCAGTTTATAAATCAAATAGACCTAAAGCATATTGTTTTGGAGACCGATTCGCCATATCTTGCGCCTAAACCTTACAGAGGAAAACGTAACGAGAGTCAATACGTTATTAAGGTAATAGATAGGTTGTCGGACTTGTATGGGATATCTACAGAAAACATAGCAAGTATTACTACGGAAAACTCAAAAGCAATTTTTGGTATATAAGATGAAAAAGCAAAACATACTTTTAATATACACAGGCGGAACTATAGGTATGGTAAAAGATGCCAATACTGGCGCTCTAAAAGCTTTTGACTTTAATAATCTTATTGAAAGAATCCCAGAGTTACAGTTGCTAGATTGTAATATTGAAACCATTTCTTTTGAAGAGCCAATAGATTCCTCTAATATTAATCCTGAATATTGGTGTATAATAGCAGATAATATTAAAGACAATTATAAAGTTTTTGATGGATTTGTCATTTTGCATGGAAGCGATACAATGAGCTACTCCGCTTCGGCTTTAAGTTTTATGCTCGAAAATTTAGCGAAGCCTGTTATATTTACTGGATCTCAACTACCAATAGGAGATTTACGAACAGATGCTAAAGAAAACCTTATCACATCTATTCAGTTAGCAACACTTAATAATAACGGTGTGCCTATTATTAGAGAAGTAGGCTTATATTTTGAATACAAATTATACAGAGGTAACCGCACCACAAAAATTAATGCTGAGCATTTTGAGGCTTTCGAGTCTTTAAATTATCCCAATTTGGCAGAGTCGGGTGTCAATCTTAATGTTAATAAAGAGTATCTGTTAAAACCTAACATTGGACATACGCTTAAGGTTAATAAAAAGATGGATACTAATGTGGCAATACTTAAACTATTTCCAGGGATATCAAAACCAATATTAGAAGCTGTTTTAAGGAGTAAGCTTATTAAAGGATTGGTTTTAGAAACTTATGGGTCTGGTAATGCCACCACAGAAACTTGGTTTATTGATTTGCTTAAGGAAGCAGTTAAAAGAGGCATATACATTATTAATGTTACCCAATGCGCAGGCGGAAGTGTAAACATGGGACAGTATGAAACTAGCTCGCAGTTAAAAGAAATCGGTATTATTTCGGGAAAAGATTTAACGACTGAAGCTGCGATAACAAAGCTAATGTATCTTATAGGTCAGGATATTAATCCTTTAGAGTTTCAAAGCATCTTTGAAACCTCTTTACGTGGCGAGATGACTTAAAATTAACGCCCATAATTTTAGTGTTTAAAGATTTTTTTGTTATTTGGCGTTCTGTAATTTTTAAGAGACTTACAGAGAGGTGGCCGAGTGGTCGAAGGCGCACGCCTGGAAAGTGTGTAAACGCCAAAAGCGTTTCGAGGGTTCGAATCCCTTCCTCTCTGCTGATATTTTACTTAAATAGTTACATATTTTTTTTATCTTTAACACTTTAACTAATAAAATTAAGATTCAAGACAATGAAAAGATTATTTTCTATCCTAGCCGTTACATGTTTAATGGTTATTGGAACTGTTAATGCAAATGCAACAACAACAGTAGCAGCCGCAACAACAACTGTTGCAAATGTAGCCCAAGAAACAACTGAAGCAGCCGCTGATGACTTAGGGTTTCATCAAGAATTAAAAAAGAGATTTATTGAAGGTGGTCCTGGGTTTATGGGAATCGTTTTATTATGTTTAATTCTTGGTTTAGCAATTGCTATTGAAAGAATTATCTTTTTAAATCTTTCAACTACAAATTCAAAGAAATTAACTCAGAATGTTGAGGATGCTCTTGCATCTGGTGGTATCGAAGCTGCTAAGGAAGTTTGTAGAAACACAAAAGGTCCTGTTGCATCTATATTCTATCAAGGTTTAGACAGAGCAGACGAAGATATCGAAGCTGCTGAAAAAGCTGTAGTCGCTTATGGTGGTGTACAAATGGGTCAATTAGAAAAGAATGTATCTTGGGTGTCATTATTTATCGCGCTAGCACCAATGTTGGGTTTCATGGGTACGGTAATTGGTATGATTCAAGCATTTGATAAAATTGAAGCAGCTGGTGATATGAACCCATCTTTAGTAGCAGGTGGTATTAAAGTAGCACTTTTAACAACAGTATTTGGTCTTATTGTGGCTATTATACTTCAGATTTTTTACAACTACATCATTGCAAAGATTGATAGTATTGTAAACGATATGGAGGATTCTTCTATCACATTGATGGATTTATTAGTAAGACACAAAAAATAAGAATTAGATATGCATAAAATATTAAAAATAGTAGCAGCCATTCTTGGTGTACTTGGTATTGTTTTTCTTGTTAGAATTATTTCTGCAGGAGACGAAGCAATCGAGGCAGCAGCAGCAAATGGAGATACTGCTTTAGTAGAACCAATAGCATGGGTGTCATACATTATGCTAGGATTGGTGTTAGCGTTTGTTGTATTCTTTGTAATAAAAAATTTATTTACAAATACAGCAGGATTAAAAAACACTCTTATCGGAGTCGGATTGTTTGTAGCAGTTTTATTAATATCGTACGTGTTAGCTTCCAGTACAGATGCCATTGAAAATGGATACATGTATGATGGTGTATTAGCAACGGAAACTGAATCAAAATTAGTAGGTACAGGACTAAGAGCTTTTTATGTGCTTATACTAGGCGCAGCTGCAGCAATGATTTTTTCAGGAGTAAAAAAAATAATCAATAAATAGTAAATTATGGCAAAAAGAGCAGCACCAGAGGTTAATGCCGGTTCAATGGCTGACATTGCTTTCTTACTATTGATTTTTTTCTTAGTTACAACGACTATAGAAAAGGATAAAGGTATCTTAAGGAGTTTACCTCCAATTGAAGATGATACTGAACCACCAATAATCAAGGAGAGAAATCTATTTACAATTTTGTTAAATAGAGAAGATCGATTATTGGTTGAGGATGAAGAAATGGAAATCAAAGATTTAAAGCAAGCTGCCATAGACTTTTTAGATAATGGTGGAGGCGTCAATGCAGAAGGAGAATCTTGCGACTATTGTAAAGGAAAACGCTTAAATACAGAGCAGCATGGAGATAGAGCTTCTTCAGATCATCCGGATAAAGCAATTATTACGCTTAAACATGACCGTGAGACTACCTATGGTAGATATATCGAAGTTCAGAATGAATTAGTTGCAGCATATAATTTCCTTAGAGAAAGAGAGTCTCAACGAATTTTTAACCGTTCTTTTGCGTCTATGTTAGAGGAAAAAGCGAAAAATCAGTTTAATAAGGACGAAAAGCTTAATGATGATATTAAGAGAATAAAGGATATGTATCCATTAAAGCTTTCTGAGGCAGAACCAGATAAAAATTAATAAGTATGTCTAAATTTAAGAAGAAAAAAGGTGGTGATTTACCAGCAATTAATACGGCATCTTTACCAGATATTGTATTTATGTTATTATTCTTTTTTATGGTAGCTACCGTAATGAGAGATAACTCTACAATGGTAGAAAACACATTACCTGTAGCTGATCAAATTGAGAAGCTTAAGAAAGACAGAACTATGTTTATTTATGCTGGAAAACCTAGTTCACAATACAGTAATTTAGGAACAGAAGGACGTATTCAGATTAACGATTCTTTCGTTAGTTTAGATGCTATTCAATCTGCTATTCTTGAGTATAAAGCTACCCTTAACGAAGCATTCAAAGATAAAATCGTAGTGGCTTTAAAGGTTGACGAGAAAACAAATGCAGGTATAGTTTCTGATATTAAGCAAAAGCTTAGAGAAGCAAATGCACTTAAAATCATGTATATTACTGGTAAGAAAAAAGAAGAATAAATAAAATCTTAATTTTTTAAAAGCGTTATGATAATATCATAACGCTTTTTTTATGCCTTATAATTATGGAAATTTAATAGCTTTACAGAATGAGATTGTATTATTGTTTGTTATTGTTTTGTGTTTCCATTAATTTTTCTTGGGCACAAGACAGTTTATCTGTTGCTATAGATGATAAGTATCGTGAAGACCAATTCTATGCATCAATTACTTATAATCTATTATCAAATAATCCTAGTGGCGTGTCCCAAAGTGATTTTTCTACAGGATTCCATTTTGGTTTTATCAGAGATATGCCTATCAATGAAAAACGAAATTGGGCAATAGGTATCGGATTAGGGATTTCTTCTAACTCATACAACCAAAACTTAGTTATTACAGGAACATCTGGAAACGCTAATTTTTCTATAGGTGATGCAGCTCTTGGAAATATTTCAAAGAATAAATTCACAACCTACTTGATAGATGTGCCTTTTGAGTTCAGATGGAGAACATCGGATGCAAAGACGTATAAGTTTTGGCGCATATATCCTGGATTTAAATTAAGCTATTTGATATATAACTCTTCTAAATTAAAAAGTGACTTTTTAAATGCGAATGTATCAAACATTGATGCCTTTAATAAATTACAATATGGACTGACCTTAAGTGCTGGATATGGTACGTGGAATTTCCAAGTCTATTATGGTCTTAATACTATATTCGATGACATAGCCCAATTAGGCGGCCAATCCATAGACACGAGGGCCATTAAGGTTGGGATAATGTTCTATATTCTATAGCCAAAGTTTTAGTAACAGAAGTTGAGGTATAAAGCCTGTAAGACTCCCAATTATTAATTCTGGATATGTATGTGCTTTTAAGTGCAAACGAGAAGTTGCAATAGCTCCCAATAAAATCACCATTAGTGCTATAGAGCCATTTATATTAATCTGAAAATGAATACTCAACGCTACACTAAACATGAAAAAACCAGAAGCTGCAAGCATGTGGATACTGGCTTTTATCTTAAAAACTGCTAGGACAAAACAGACTAGAGTAGATAGCAATATTCCTATAAAAAAATAATACAATTCTTCAATCTCGTTTTGAGTGAAAACGCGGGTAATAACCAAAGAGATGATTACAGCATTGATTAATAAGGGCAGCTTTCTTTCGTTAGTAGACTTAAGGTAGATACTATCTACTTTATTTAACGTTTTTAATAAATAGTAGACCAATACAGGAAGAATAATAGTCAGTAAAACTGTTGAGAAAATCTTGGCTTGGCTAACGGGTTCTGGAATAAACCGTGGTGTTTTAGAAAAGTAAAACAATACGCCCAATAGTGGCATTATCAACGGATGAAATATGTACGATATACTTTTTAAGATGAAATCCATAGGCTACCAAGCAAAAGTAATTTATTTAAATTCAAAATAATAAGTTTTTATGCTATTGATAGTAATTACAATTTATTAATTTCAAATTCAGAAAAATATTTAAAAATGAAACTGAAATATCTTATTTCCATACTCTCTTTAGTCATAACTATAAATGTTTCCTACTCTCAAGATGAAAATTTCAGAATAGTGTTTCCGCAAACAGAAGCAGAAAGGAACAAAGCCTGTTCTAATTGTTTTAATGTATTTCGTCAAAAAACTAAAGAAGTAAGATTTTCTATTCAGAACGAAAACGGAAATTTATATTTTCAGACCAATGACAGAAAGTGGTTTAATCTACTTTTTAAAAACTCTACAGATGGTCTAGCGCTTGATATTGTAGCAAAAGACATTTATAACTGCGCAGTTACGTCTATTAAGAACGAGCAAATAAATGGCACACTGCTTAAACCTGTTTATGCAAAACGATTAAAAAGTGGATTGCGCTCTAGCGGAAAAGATATGTTTAGGGTTTTAGTAGGCAAAATCCCTGCTCAATTAAAAGGAAAAGAGTTAGAATATAATATTCTTTTTCTTGGAAACAAAACACTATGCAGATATCAAATTATATACAATCTTAAAGCATACCAATGGGATTTGTTAGATATGGGCATGTACTTAGATTCTGTAAGTTTTAAAAACCAAAAATTGGTCAGTCAAGGCGAAGAAAACGTTAAGATTAGATATAAAACGCTAAAGTTTAAAATTCCTTTTGAGAAAAACAAGTCTGTCTATTCACCTGAAGATATAAAGCCAGTTTACGATTCGTTAGATCTTACAGATTTTAATATCAAAACCATAAACATAAAAGCTTATTCATCAGTTGAAGGAAGCTTAGAACGAAATATAGAATTGCAAGAAGGTCGCGCAAATAGTATAGCAAAAGCTATACAAACTTATCAGAGGCCTAAGATAAAGAATACAATTTCATCTTCAGAAAACTGGGTTGAATTCTTGAATGACATTGAAGGCACCAAATACGAAAATTTAAAAACATTAAACAAAGCACAAATAAAGAAGAAGTTAGTAGGTGTGTTTTCTGCTGAGATGGAACCGTATTTAAAAAACCACCGTAAAGCATTAATTACATTAGAACTTGAGAAAAAGGACAAGTACAAAACAATGCCAGTAACGAAGTTGGTGAGTTTATTTAACCAATCAATAACAGACGATAAATTAGCTGAGGCAAGTGCAATTCAGAATTCTCTTTTTGAAAAACTAAAGATTAGTGAAGCTTCTCCAGATATTTTGAAACAGCTAGAAGTACCAATGCAGTTAAAATATATCAACTTATTAAATAAAAATAGCGCTATTAAATATCAGTTAGATGAAAGGCAAATTGTAATTGTCAGGAATGAACTTGAACAACTAAAAAAGCTAGATTCAAAAAATCCTAGGATTAGATATAATCTTGCTGCGATAAAATTCAAAATATGGCGATATAATATTGAAAAAGTAAATCCTTCACTGTTTAAGGATGAAATTTTTGACCTTGAAAAGTATAAAATTTCAAAAGCGTTAATCAATAGAATGATGATTAATTATCACATTATTCAAAGTGAAAATTTTAATAGAAAAAGAGATTATTCTAGCAAAGATAAATCGGTTAATTACATAAAATCTATTTATGAAAAAATACCATTATCAGATTTTGACTATTTCAGTCTAGCTCAGTTTCTGTCTTACTATGCAAATGTTGAAGCGGCAGCAGAACTATTATCTGATAAAGCCAGGCAAATCGAAGTTGACGAAGATTTATTGTTCTACTATCTTAATCTTACATTAATAAATAAGGAATTAACTAAGACGGATGAATACCGCGCTATTATGCTTAATGCAGTTAATTTAAATAAAGATAGATATTGTAAACTGTTTAATACACCTGAGAAAGATGGTGTAACCTTTCAGTTACTAAAAGATGATTATCTAAGAAATAGCTATTGCGAAAATTGTAACGATTAAATTTTCTTTCTCAATCGCGCTACAGGAATATCTAATTGTTCACGATATTTTGCAACAGTACGTCTCGCAATTGGGTATCCTTTTTCTTTTAAAATACCAGCAAGTTTATCATCAGTAAGAGGTTTCTTTTTGTCCTCTTCTTCGATAACTGTTTCTAGTATCTTTTTAATCTCGCGAGTAGAAACTTCTTCGCCTTGATCATTGGTCATGGATTCAGAGAAGAATTCTTTAATGAGTTTTGTGCCGTAAGGTGTATCTACATATTTACTATTTGCAACACGAGAGACTGTAGAAACATCCATTTCTATCTCGTCGGCAATATCTTTAAGAATCATTGGTTTAAGCATGCGCTCATCTCCAGACAAAAAATAGTCTTTCTGATAATGCATTATAGAACTCATGGTTACAAAAAGCGTTTGCTGACGCTGTTTTACAGCCTCAATAAACCATTTTGCAGCATCTAGTTTTTGCTTAATAAACATGACGGCATCTTTCTGAGATTTTGATTTTTCTTTAGATTCTTTATAGCCTTTAAGCATATTGTTGTAAGTACGAGAAACATGCAATTCTGGTGCGTTACGACCATTAAGTGTAAGCTCTAATTTGCCCTCAACTATTTTAATTGCAAAATCTGGTACAACGTGTTCAACCATTCTGTTATTACCAGAATAAGAGCCACCAGGTTTTGGGTTTAGATTTTCTACTTCTTCAATAGCTGCTTTAAGCTCGTCTTCAGTTATACTAAATTTCTGAAGTAATTTTTTGTAATGCTTCTTTGTAAATTGCTCAAAAGCTTTATCTATAATTTTTGTAGCTAATTCTACATCTGGATGCTGCTCTTTTCTATTTAATTGAATACTTAAACACTCTTGTAAGTTTCTAGCACCAACGCCAGCCGGATCCAATTGATGCACAATACCTAAGACTTTTTCAACGTCTTCTTCAGTTGTGTAAACATTTTGGGTAAAAGCTAAATCATCTGTGATATCGGACAAAGATCTGCGGATGTAGCCACTTTCATCAACGCTACCTACCAAAAATTGAGCAATCTCATACTCTTGATCATTAAGTCTAAATGTATTTAACTGATTTGTTAAGTGTTGCGTAAAAGATGTTCCTGAAGCATAAGGCACAGATTTTTCGTCATCATCTGCACTATAATTGTTGACGTGAGTTCTATAATCAGGGATTTCGTCATCACTCAAATATTCATCGACATTGATATCTCCAGCGTCAATAGTATCACTATCGTTATAATCATCTTGAGAGTTATCAAACTCATCAAATTCGTTATCCTTGGCGTCGCTTTCTTTTCCAGTATCTAAAGCTGGATTTTCTTCCAACTCTTGTTTTAAGCGCTGCTCAAAAGCTTGGGTTGGTAGCTGAATCAACTTCATAAGTTGTATTTGCTGCGGTGAGAGCTTCTGTGATAACTTAAATTGTAAATACTGTTTTAGCATTTGTTGGTTTCGATTTAGTTAAAAATAAAAAAACAATCTAAAACTATACCGTTATTAGATTGTTTTCTGAAAATTTTAAAACTTTTTTTAAAACTCTGCGTTTTGAGGTGTTCTTGGGTAAGGAATTACGTCTCTAATATTACTCATTCCAGTAGCAAACATTACTAATCGTTCAAAACCTAATCCAAAACCAGAATGAACCGCTGTTCCGTATTTACGTAAATCTAAATACCACCATAATTCTTCCTCAGGAATATCTAACTCTGCCATTTTTTCTTTGAGCACCTCTAAGCGCTCTTCACGTTGAGAACCACCCACGATTTCTCCAATACCAGGAAATAAAACATCCATTGCTCTTACCGTTTTTTCATCATCGTTTAGACGCATGTAAAATGCTTTAATGTTGGCTGGGTAGTCAAATAAGATAACTGGGCATTTAAAATGTTTTTCTACTAAGAAGCGTTCATGTTCAGATTGCAAATCTGCTCCCCATTCATTAATAAGATATTTAAACTTCTTCTTTTTATTAGGTTTACTATTTCTAAGTATATCAATAGCTTCAGTATAGCTTACACGCTTAAAGTTATTATCTGTAACAAACTTTAGTTTTTCTGTCAAGCGCATTTCACTACGCTGCGCTTGAGGTTTAGATTTCTCCTCGTTAAACAAACGCTCATCCAAAAATTCTAAATCTTCTTTATTGTGTTCTAAAACATAACTGATAACGGACTTCATAAAATCTTCAGCCAAATCCATATTACCTGCTAAATCCATAAAAGCTACTTCTGGTTCTACCATCCAGAATTCTGCTAAGTGACGTGATGTATTTGAGTTTTCTGCTCTAAAGGTTGGTCCAAACGTATAGACTTTACCTAATGACATTGCATAAGTCTCAGCTTCTAATTGTCCAGAAACTGTAAGGTTAGTTTCTTTTCCGAAAAAATCTTGAGAGTAATCTATATCGCCTTCATCAGTTAGAGGTGGATTTTTAGGGTCAAGACTACTTATACGAAACATTTCTCCTGCACCTTCAGCATCACTACCTGTAATTATTGGTGTGTGCATATTGTAGAACCCATTTTCTGTAAAATACTTATGAATAGCAAAAGACAAAGAAGATTTTACTCGCATTACTGCACTAAATGTATTTGTACGTGTACGTAAATGGGCATTTTCTCGTAAGAATTCGAACGAGTGTTTTTTAGGCTGAATTGGATAAGTCTCTGCATCAGAATCTCCTAAAACTTCAATTGTTGACACAACTATTTCAACCTTTTGACCTTTACCTTGACTCTCTACTAAATCACCCGAAATATGTAAAGCTGCACCGGTTGTTATACGTTTTAAAAGAGCTTCATCAAAATTTTCAAAATCAACAACACACTGAATATTATTTATTGTTGAACCATCGTTAAGGGCAATAAATCTGTTAGCTCTAAACGTTCTAACCCAACCTTTTACGCTGACTTGTTGTAGCGTAACATCTTGGGTTAATAATTCTGATACGGTTTTGGTATTCATTCTATATTCTTTTTTAATCTTAATCTATTTTGTTTCGTCATCGATATCATCCTCGTCATTATCATCTTTTGGAATGATATTTATTGATGGTTCTTTTAATACTTCTTTATTAGCAATGCTACGTTCTAACGATAGTAATAGCGATGGCAATAATAATAAATTTGACAGCATAGCAAACAATAAAGTTGCAGAAACTAATCCACCTAGAGCTACTGTACCTCCAAAACTTGAAATTGTAAATACTGAAAACCCGAAAAATAATACGATTGATGTATAAAACATACTCACTCCAGTTTCTCTTAAAGCAGCATATACAGATTTGCGTATTTTCCAGTGATTTGCTTGTAACTCTTGCCTGTATTTTGCCAAGAAATGGATAGTATCATCTACAGAAATACCAAAAGCAATGCTAAACACTAAAATAGTGGATGGTTTTATAGGAACGCCCAAATAACCCATCAAGCCTGCTGTGACTAATAACGGCAGTAAATTTGGAATTAGAGATACCACAATCATTCTTGCAGATCTAAACATATAGGCCATAAAAATGGATATCAATATGATGGCTAATGTTAGAGATATAACAAGGTTTCTTACGAGATACTTTGTGCCTTTTTGAAAAACTAATGCTTTTCCTGTCATGGTGACTTCGTAACGTTCTTTCGGAAAGACTTTATTTATTTTATTCTGAAGATCTTCTTCGATACGTTTCATTTTATCAGTACCAATATCTTTCATAAAGGTTGTGATACGAGCATATTGCCCAGTACTATCTACAAAGTTTTTGAGTAAATCTACATCCGAAGAGGATTTTTTTACATAAGAGCTAATAAATAAGTTTTCTTGACTTGTAGGCAATTGATAGTATTTAGGATTGCCATTTGTGTATGCTTGCTTTGCATACTTAATTAGACTAACTACAGAAATTGGTTTTGAGAGTTCAGGAATTTCTTCAATCAACTCTTCAAGCTGATTCATTCTTTTTATGGTAGCCAATTTCATAACCCCTTTTTTACGTTTGGTGTCTACCATAATCTCCAATGGCATAATGCCATTAAATTCAGATTCAAAGAAACGAATATCACTAAAAAATTCTGTGTTTTTAGGCATATCTTCAATAAGACTTCCAGATATGATAATCTTATTGATGCCTAAAAGACTAGCGATTAATAAGATTAATGCTGTAACGTAAATGGTAATTTTTTTATGCTTTACCATACGTTCCATCCAATCCACAAAACCATTTATCCAACGCTTGTTTAAGTGTTCTAAATGACGTGGTTTAGGGTAAGGTAAAAAAGTATATAGAATAGGAATTATAAGTAAGCAGAGGATAAATATAGCGAGGATACTTAAAGATGCAACAATACCAAACTCTTTTAAAAGTTGACTTTCAGTAAGGATAAAAGTAGCAAAACCAGATGCTGTAGTAACATTTGTCATTAAGGTGGCGTTACCAACTTTGGTAATCACGCGTTGAAGAGACTTGACCTTATTGCCGTGTAATTTTACTTCGTGCTGATACTTGTTAATTAAGAAAATACAATTGGGTATACCAATGACAATTATCAATGGCGGAATAAGTGCTGTAAGTACCGTTATTTCATAATTCAGAAGACCAAGAATGCCAAAGGTCCACATAACGCCAATACAAACAACAATCAATGATATAAACGTCGCTCTAAATGACCTGAAAAATAAAAAGAAAATTAATGAGGTAACAGCTAATGCAGCTCCAATAAAAAGGCTTATCTCATCAACAATGTTTTGAGAGTTTAGTGTGCGTATGTAGGGCATTCCAGAAACACGTACGTCTAAATTTGTGTCAGTTTCGAACGCAGTTATTTTGTTTTTAAGCGTTTCAATTACAAAATCCTTTCTAGCAGAGGTGTTTACAATATCTTTTTTAAGATATATTGCCGTGCGAATAGTTTTTGATTCTTTATTGAATAAGAAATTATCGTAAAAAGGATACTTCTTAAAAAGCTCATCTTGTAGGGTTTCAATTTGTTTTATTGAAGTAATAGAATCTTTAATAAAAGGTTCCAAATCAAACTTTTCTTCTTTTTCGTTTTTAACTAACTTTTGTAAATCTTTTATAGAAACAACTGTTTCAACTTCATTTTTATAGGATTTAAAATCTTCAGAAAGTTGGTTCCAGGCATTTAGTTTTTCAACTGAAAACAAAGTAGAATCTTTAACACCCAAAACAATGAGATTACCTTCTTCACCAAAAATATCAAGGAAATTATTGTAAGTAAGATTTACTTCATGGTCATCGGGCAATAGGTTAGCCTCGGTGTAAGTGAAGCGCATGTGCTTCCATTGCATGCTAAAAAATATAGTATACAAAACTACTGTGATAAGGATAGCAATTTTATTACGCAAAATTAATCGCGCAACCGTTTCCCAAAAACCAGTTGTTAAAAGTTTAAACATGCTATAATTACTGCTTAAAAGCAGACCGATTTGATATTAATTGAATTAAATCAATTAGTAATGCCAAATCATTTTATATTTAAATCTCGCTAATCGAGAAATGAGCGTCAAAGGTAGAAAAAACGTGGATAATCTTAGTTAAAATTGAAGTTTATTAATAACGTTTAATTAGTTAAATATTTCTTGATAAGAATTAATTTTTAACAATACCTTATAAAATTTCGTTTACACAAATGCTTAACTTATAATTTGTTATATCTAATTTAAACAGTATGAGTTTTAGGTTTTTAATTTTGATTTTGTTCTATGCTAGCCAGTTATCCTTTGCTCAAAACAAGAAGGACTATAAACAAACTGCATTGGCAGAGAAAATATATCTTCAATTAGACCATGAAATTTATACAACAGATAAAACAATTTGGTTCAAAGCAATTATAGTCAATGCGGCTACTCATAGTACAGACCTTTCAAGTGGCGTTTTATATGTTGATTTGATAAACCCTAAAAATAAAATCCTTGAATCCAAAATCATTAAAGTTAGACAAGGTATTGCTAAAGGCTATTTTGATTTAAATAGAAATTACATAAATGGCACTTATCAGATAAGAGCTTACACAGAATGGAATAAGAATTTTGATGGTGATTTTGAAACAAAAAAAACAATTAGAATTATCTCTATAAACACTGATAATGCTTCAGACCTTCAAGCAAACATAATGAACACATCATTGGGTGCTAAGGTTAAAAACGATTCAATAATTCTAAATTTTTTCCCAGAAGGAGGAAAGTTAATTGCTAATCTAGAAAATAAAGTAGGATTTAAAGCTACGGATATTAGTGGCAAAAGTATTGACGTAGAGGGTGAGATAATTAATAAAAGGGGTAAAACTATCGCCACATTTAAGAGTAATAGATTAGGCTTAGGTAGTTTCATAATACCAAATGCTTTAGCTTCAGAAACATATAAGGCTAAAATCTACAATGATAAAAATGTTAGGTTATATAGATTGCCTAAAATTTATGAGAACGGTTATTCGCTTTCTGTTGTAGCTCACCAAAATTTTATCGTAGCAACTGTAAATCACAATAAAGATTTAACTTCAAAAATAAAGCTCTCAGTGACACTTAGAGGTAAAATATATTATGAAAAGGAAGTTTCTTTAATCGATGGGCGATATATCTTCACATTACCAAAAACCTTATTTCCTGAAGGTGTTTTAGAGATTACACTTCGAAATCAGTTTTCTGTACCAGTTGCAGAACGACTTTTTTTTAATAAACGTAAGTCTTATCGTTTAAACATGGATGCAGTAATTATCAATAATAATCTTTCTATACGTGATGAGGTACTCATCCGATTAAAAGCAAAAAATCATAAAGATTCAATTGTAGAAGCAAACAGTTCAGTACTAGTACTAGATAAAAATTTATATGGACAATTTGAGGCTAAAAGAGAAAATATTTTAACCTATTTTTTGCTGAGTTCGGACATAAAAGGGAATATTGAAGAAGCTTCGACTTATTTTAATGACAGTACAGATTTAAATATAGATTACTTAATGCTAACTCAAGGTTGGAGAAATTATAAATACGTAGAAAAGCCAAAAAAGCTTAAATACATCATGGAGAGTAAATTACAAATCAAAGGTGTAATTAATAAAAAGAACAAAAAGGCTAAATTCAGTAATCTTGATGTTTTGTTAATGACGTTTGGTGATGATTCTTCAATTTATACAGGTAAGGTTAATGTGCCAAGTAATTTTCATTTTCAAATAGATGATTTATTTGGTGGAGAGCGAAAATTGATTTTGAAACCTTCGGGAATTTCAGAAAAAGAGAGCAGTTACTACAATATAAGCCTTACAAAAAAAGCAAAGCTAAAGCCAAATTTTGTAGTAAATGAAACTAAAAATTCTTTTGAGAAAAAAGATAGTTTAATAGCTACTATAGCTAAGATAAATACTATACATAAAAGCATTATAAACCAATATTATACTGATCTAACTGGTATTAATCAACTAGATGAAGTTATTGTCGATGCTTACAAAATGACTCCAAAAAGAAAAGAGATGTTTGAAAAATACGGTAAGCCTGATGTTGTAATAGATGGAAAAGACATAAATACAAAAACTACTAAGTATTCAAGAGGATTGTATAGTAATTTAATTGCTTTTCAAGATAAAGTATTTATAAGAAAAGACTCTTTACGTAATTACTATGCCGAAACTTTAAATGGAGGAAAAGGACATGTAAATATTGTTTTGGTTGATGGTGTGGCTGTAAATCCGAGTGATTATTTACTAATCCAGAAGATTAATCCTAAAGAAGTAACTAGTTTTGAAATTATAGACAATCCTTCTAGAGCCAGACAGTTGTATGCAACTATATATGGAACATATCCTTATGGAGACTTTCAAGCAAGTATCATTTCAATATATACAAAACAGGAAAAAGGACTTTTTGGAGCTTTAGACACAAAGGCTGGTTTAAATGTTCAGACCGTGGATGTATTTTCAATTGAGAAAGAATTTTACATTCCAGGCTACTCAGATAATATGGCAATAAACTTTCATGAGCCAGATTTTCGTTCAACTATTTATTGGAATCCAAATATGATTAATGAAATAGGAGAATCACTAAATATAAACTATAGTCATTCTGATAATGTAGGAGAATTTCTTGTAGTTATTGAATCTATTACTAAAGATGGAAAGCTAGGTTATAAAACCTTAGAGTATAAAGTCACAGAAACTCAAGACTAGCCTAAAGTGAAATATTAAAGGTAAACTTAAAAGCAAAATTGTCTCCTAATGATGGTAGGTGATATCCTCCATAACGGTAGGCAAAACTCAAACCGAAACCAAATAGAAGCTTATTAATTTCAAACCCCGATTCTGAATATAATTTATCAAGAGTTCCAAAATTTATGCCTTGATGTTGGTCTATACTTCTCATATTTCCAAGGGCATACCGTGAGATTAAAACCAATTGAGGTTTCCATCGGCTAGATATTTTAAAGGGTTTGAGGTAATGTTTAAATTGAAATGTTGCAAAGCGGTCACTAAAAAACTCATTAAAAAACATGGTTTCAAAACTGTTTAAACCAGCCACAGAAAAGCGTTGTAAAATGGTTTCTTTTCTAATGTTGTTTGGATAAGCATGGTACAAGTGTGTTAAAGGCGTCTCGCCCGAAGCTAACCCCGCAACTAATGTTAATCGAGTTAGTGATTCATTTCCATAATCTATTTGATGTATAGTTCTGAAATCAATTTTTGTAAAATTAAAATCGCTATTAAAAACATTAGAAGCACTTTGAGTCAGTTGGGCTGTGAATTTTGGATAGCCATCTATGGTTTCTTCAATTTTGTTGTCAATAAATTCGTGTTTACTGAAAGGACTCCATTGTAAACTTAAAGTAGCAGTACTAAATCTAAAAGAGTTAAATACCTTTCCATTTGTTACAAATGAATAATTGTAAGTAGGGTCAACTCTGCTAATTGCAAATTGGGTTTCAGACAATAGGGTGTTAGATATTTTATGTTGAAGCGAAAGAGATTTGGTGATGTGTCTATGAAACAAATCTATATTTAGTAGACGCGGTTCAAAAAAAGAAAAAAAGCGTTTGTCTGTTAAAAATTTTGAACTTCCTGTTTCTTGTAAATCGTCTGTATACGTGAAATTAACCCAAGTATCCGTTTCTTCATTAAGTCTTAATCCACCACCGATACGATATTTGTATCGCTCGTCTCTAAAACCATATACCAAATATCCATTTACACGAAACTTATCTGAAAACCGCTCGCTAGTTACACCGCCAAGACCTGTTCTAAAACCTTCAAATTGGTTGTATTTTATTAAATATCTAAGGTCAAAATTAAAATACTTTGTTGGAAAATAGCCCAAACCAATATTTTCTAAAAAGGCTCTTTTTTTTATAGAGTCTTCAGTTTTTTCATTGACTTGTTTTTCGGAATCTTTATTAGATTCAATTTGAGCAAAAGCATAAAATGACATGCACAGTAAAATTACAGCAAGAGAACGCTTTAGCATCAATTAGATAGTTTGTAGTTAATGGATTAAAAGAAATGAGGGATAACGGAATTAATTACACCGTCATAATCTCTTTTTCTTTAGTACCAAGTATTTGGTCTACTATATTAACGTTCTTATCTGTAAGTTCTTGTACGTCAATCTCAGCATTTTTCTGTAAATCTTCTGATATGTCTGTTTTTTTGATGTCATTATTTGCTTCCTTACGTGCATTACGTATAGCAACTTTTGCATCTTCAGCTTCAGCTTTGGCTTGTTTAGCTAAATCTCTACGACGTTCTTCTGTTAATGGCGGTACATTGATAATAACTGTTTCGCCATTGCTCATAGGGTTAAACCCAAGATTTGCAACCATAATGCCACGTTCAATTTCTTGAAGCATTGATTTTTCCCATGGTTGTACAGTAATGGTACGACCATCTGGTGTGTTTACATTGGCTACTTGACTTAAAGGTGTCTGAGAACCGTAATAGTCGACCATAACACTACCTAGCATAGAAGGACTAGCTTTACCAGCTCTAATATTTACCAATTGCTTTTCTAGATGCTTTATTGCACCATCCATAGCTTCTTTTGCTGTGTCTATAATAAATTGAATCTCTTCATTCATGTTGTTAAGTTTTAATCAAACGTTATCAAAATTTGCGCCAAACGTTATAAGTTAACTTTTGTCCCAATATTTTCACCAGATACTACTTTTAATAGATTGCCTTTTTTGTTCATATCAAAAACAATAATTGGCAGCTCATTTTCTTGACTTAATGTAAATGCTGTTGTATCCATGACCTTTAAACCTTTTCTTAAAACATCTTCAAAAGTAATATGATCAAATTTAATGGCATTACTATCTTTTTCAGGATCTACATTATATATACCGTCGACACGAGTGCCTTTTAAAATCACATCAGCCTCGATTTCAATTGCTCTCAAAACAGCTGCAGAATCAGTAGTGAAATATGGGTTTCCTGTACCGCCACCAAAAATAACAACTCTCCCTTTTTCTAGATGACGCATAGCTTTACGGCGAATAAAAGGCTCTGCTACTTCATTAATCTTAATAGCTGTTTGCAATCGTGTTGGTATGCCAGCATCTTCTAAAGCGCCTTGTAAAGCCAACCCATTAATAACTGTAGCTAACATACCCATATGATCACCTTGTACGCGATCCATACCATTACTAGCACCTGCAACACCTCTAAAGATATTACCGCCACCTATAACTATAGCAACTTCAACACCTTGGTCAGTTATGGTTTTTATGTCATGAGCATATTCCGAAAGGCGTTCAGGGTCAATGCCGTACTGGCGATTGCCCATTAAGGCCTCACCGGAAAGTTTAAGTAGTATTCTTTTAAATTTCATTTGTGATTTTGAAAGTTAGGCAAAGCTAAACAATTATTGCTAGGTTTAAAAGTGAAATATGTATAGTGAATTGTATTATAGTTTTGAATGATACTCATAAAAAAAGCCTTCAGATTTCTGAAGGCTTTTTGTTTATGTAAATAGAATATTAATTATCCTACTGTAGCACGTTTAAATCCTGTTACTTCTACTTCACCGTAAGTAGCTACGTATTGTGCAACAGTTTTCTTTTCGTCTTTAATAAATGCTTGGTCTAATAAACACTGTTCGTTATCTAAAGTTGTGTTATCAGAGATAAAACGCTCCATCTTACCAGGTAAAATGCGGTCCCAGATTTGTTCTGGCTTACCTTCAGCTTTTAATTCTGCTTTTGCAGCTTCTTCAGCTTCAGCTAAAACTTCAGGAGTTAATTGAGACATAGAAATGTATTTTGGTACATTCTTTAAAGTCTTACCTAAACGCCCTAACTCGATGTTATCTTTTTCGATTACAGCAATACGTGCTTCAGTTTCAGAAGCTACAAATGCTGGGTCAAAATCCTTATAAGATAATGTTGTAGCACCCATAGATGCAACTTGCATAGCAGCGTCTTTGCCTAAAGTTTCAATGTTATCTACAACAGCAGAGAAACCTACAATTGCAGCAATTTTATTAATGTGAACATAAGAACCTACATAAGCAGCTTCTATAACCTCAAATGCATTGATGTCTAATTTTTCACCAATTACACCAGTTTGCTCAACTAATTTTTCTGCAACAGTCATACCACCAAAATCAGCAGCTAAGAAATCTTCTTTGTTACTGTGGTTTAAAGCGATATCTCCAAAATCACTTGCTAACTTTAAGAAGTTTTCGTTTTTACCAACGAAATCTGTTTCACAACCTAATACAAGTGCAATACCTTTTGTATTATCTGCGTTAATTTTTGCTACAGCAGCACCTTCAGAAGAATCTCTATCCGCTCTTTTTGCTGCAACTTTTTGACCTTTTTTACGTAAAACTTCGATTGCTTTGTCAAAATCACCACCAGCTTCAACTAGTGCTTTTTTACAATCCATCATACCTGCACCAGTTGCTTTTCTAAGCTTATTTACTTCTGCTGCTGAAATTTTTACTGTGTTTTCCATAGTATATTAAAATTTGAAAAAGTCGCTTAATTATTTTCTGTTTTGAAAAGAATTAAACGACTCTTAAATATTGTGTAATTCTTTATTTATTCTTCTTCTTGAGCTGCAACTGGAGCTGCTTTTTTAGCTTTTGGCTTTGCTTCAGCTTTTGGAGCTGGAGCAGCTGCTTTAGCTTCTTTCTCAGTACGCTCAGCTTTTCTTTCGTTTAAACCGTCTGCTACTGCAGAAGTCACGATAGATAAAACTTTGTCGATAGACTTAGAAGCATCATCATTTGCAGGGATTAAATAGTCTACCTGACGTGGGTCAGAGTTAGTATCTACCATTGCAAAGATTGGGATGTTTAATTTTTGTGCTTCTT
>SHBX01000021.1 GCA_004211785.1 Winogradskyella sp. | reverse complement strand
AAACCAATAATCTGTATTTGGCATTAGGTTACTATTGTAAGTGCCATCCCAACCAGAACTATTAGCGTCTTGAGTCACCATTAATTTACCATAGCGGTCATAAATGGTAACTTGAAGATTTGGATATAATTCAAAATTAATACCGTCTAATTGCCAAAAATCATTTTGAGTATCTCCATTAGGCGTAAAGAATTTTGGAAACCCTAGTACAGAAAATAGTTCTGAAACTATACCGCAACCGTTCTTGTCACGAACAAATACAGTGTGGAAGCCAGGTATAATATTATTGAAAACATTTTCATCTTGATAAGGACCGTTATCATTATCTAGAGCGTATTGATAATCTCCAGCTCCAGAAACATCAATAGTTATAGTGTTTAAAGTATCAGTACCAATAACATCGACATTGTTTATTTGAGCAATTTCGGATGGATTTACAGTAATATCTCGAGTCCCGCTACAACCATTTGGATCGGTAATAATTACAGTGTAAACACCTGTTTCGTTAATATCGATAGAGGTAGTATTTACTGCTAAAGTTACGCCATTAAGCTGCCATTCATAAAGATAATTATTTGGTAAATCATTGAGTACACCTCCAAATAATCGGATGGTTTCTGGAAATGTGTTTGTACAATAAATTAATGTTTCATCTTCTGAAACTTCTGGTGTAAACTTAACTTGTAGATTTACTTCTGAAATAGCATAACAGGTATTATTGCTTTCAACCTTTACAAACACTGTTTGCGAATCAGGTGTAGTATTATCATATAGAAGTGATAAAATATTAATATCTGAAAAAGCATCTTCTTCATTTGCAAAATAGGTCACATTTGCACCAACTGGGATTTGATTTGCAATAGCCATAGTAGCTTCTTGCAAATCAAAAGTGGTAAAGCCATCATGCTCATCAAAATCGCATGCTTCTATAGTAGGAATATTTAGTATGTTGTTAGAAATCTGCAATTCTAACTCAGCCACATCAAAGCATCCAAAAGGATTTTCGACTCGTGCATATACAATTTGATTAGGTGTCGAATTTTGAAAACTTGTGGGTGATTGGATTGGATTATCAAAATCAATGGCATCCATTTCCGATAAAAAGAAACCGCTCACCGTTAAATCTGGGTCATTATTACGGATATCTGCGGCTAGTTCTAATAGATTATAAAACGTTAATCCGTCTTGGTCAGCATCACATTCTATCTGTATAACATCAGTTCCAATAGGATTAGCAGCATATTCTACAATAATTTCCCCATTCGCAATGCATTGGTTATTTAGGTTAACTTCTAAGGTGTAGGTGCCATCTTGAGTAACCTCAAACGTACCGCAATTGGTGCATCCAATAGGTTCTGACTGGACTAAAACACCATTTCTGAACCAATCGTAACCATTATTTCCTGCGATTGTACCATCTAAAGTAAGCTCCTCACCTTGACATAAAGGATTTCCTGTAGCAAGAGTTCTGTTTTGACCTAAATCTCTAGTAGCTTGAAAACTACCAGCTTCTATGAATACTGCTGAATCGAAACGAGGATTAAATTCATCTGCTATAACTAATTTGATATCATAACTTACGCCAGGTGTAATCGTTGCTGTTGCTGTGAGTACATCAGTTTGTCCATTAAAATTTATTGGAGAAATAGCAGGGTTAATTTCATTGAACTGTCCAAAAAATTGTTCATTTTGTGGCGGACAACTTCCAGGAACACCTGGTGTTACTGTCGTTACTTTTACAGGTGTGGTCGTGCCTGGGACTAATGCAATATTTTGAAATGGTTCACTGTTGTCACTTGGCTTAACAAGAAATCCAAATAAATCTGAAAAATCACAGGTAAGAGGTTCATTTTCTCTATATTCCTCTGAAGCAAATAGATATCTAAAGCTAATTTGACTTGTTATTGCTGTAAAACTAAATTCTAATATTGTAGCATTGAAAGTACCAGTTTCATCTAATGCAGCCTCCAAATCACTGTCTCCAACCCATCCAGGCGCATTATCATCACTTAAAGAATCATTTGGTCCAGGGACATTACTTAATCTTCCTGTACTCATTACGAGACCACTTTGAAAAGGGAATGAAGTTCCTGTGGCATCAAAAGTACCATAGCTGAACTCTACACCTCCAAAGTCACCACTAACTGCATTTGTGACTGTAGCATTTTCAATACAGTCACTATCTATTAAAATATCTTCAATAAGTTGCTGTGGTGTAAAAGACTGACTGTCTACAGTAATGTTCTGTGCATGAAAACCCAAGCAAAAAAATAATGATAATACTAAGAATATAAACCTCATAAATCTTTTATGAAAAAGCCATGCAAATATACGCATAGCTTAAATTAAGATTTTTTATAAGTTGTTAAAATTTGCGCTATTATCGTCTTAATGAAAAATGTCCAGTAGCGGTAAATTCTATATCACCTCTTTTGACATCTGCAGTCCACCAATAATCACTAGATGGCATTAGGTTGCCATTATAAGTGCCATCCCAACCAGAAGAATTATGGCTAAGCTGTTTTAAAAGCTTACCATATCTATCAAAGATATGCACCACGGTTCCTGGTAGGGTTTCTACACCGACAATATGCCAAGTATCAAAATCCCCATCATTATTTGGTGTCATGTGCTTAGGTGCATCAATAACTAGTACTTCTTTTGTTACTGATGCACAGCCATTAATATCTATAATAGTTAATGTGTGATAGCCTAAACCTACATTTTCAAAAAGACCTGAGGTCTGTGGTTCCATATCATCCAGCTGAAATAAATAATCTCCAATACCTGTAACAGTAATCGTAATATTGTTAGGGTCAGAGAAGTCTATAGTCTCTACAACTTCAATATTAGCAGGTTCAGAAATGATAACATCAAATTCGCTAGTTGCAGTACAACCGCTTGGTGTAGTTATAATAACACTATATGTTCCAGTTTCAGTAATTTCTATTTCAGATGTTATTTCGCCTGTTGACCATTCGTATTCATCATCTTCAAAGCCCGTATCTGCATCTACCATTAATGGAAAATTTTCAGGACAAATAGTTTGGCTTCCAATATCAACTATTGGTAAAGGATTTATAACAACATTAAACTGCGTAATACTATAACATTGCGTTTCAGTATTAGTTACTCTAGCAAATATAACCTCATCATTAGTGGCATTATATATGTTGTTTAATGGACTAGAGTTAGATTCAGCATCAGCTTCAGAGTTATGATATGTGACAAGTAGAAACGTATCATCTTGAGTACCAATAATTGATGATGTTTGCGTTTCTAAGTCAAATATTAATTGTTGGTCAGCATCGTCATCACAATCTTCAAGATTATCAGGTGTGTTAGCAATAGGTCTATCATTAACAACTAACATAAAGGGATAAATATAGAAGCAATTTGTTGACGAATCTTCTATTCTTGCATATACAATATCACTATTAGATTGGTACGTATAATCATCTGCTAGCGGATTATTATTGTCAATAGCATCTTGTTCATCTGCAAAATAAGAAATGAGAGCGTTACTCATATTATCTATAATAATGTCATTAATAAGGCTTAAGTCGTAACTATTGGTATCATTATCACAGATTTCTGTCGAACCAAAATCATTAAATGGAGGAGGAATATTTACATTAAGTTCAATAGGCAGTATTACAGGACAATTAAAATCTGTATTAGTCACTTTTACATATACCGTTTGAGGGTTTGAAGTATTTTCAAAATTTTCAGGGTCAGGTATTATAGCTGTATCATTTTCAGCATCAGTAATAGATGTAAAGTAAGAGACTACAATGTTATTTTGTCTAATGTCTAGGATATTGATTTCAGCTTCTGTTAAGTCCCACATAATGCTTTCGTCATAATCAATATCACAATCTTCAAAAGGGTCTATTTGAGTTACTGAAGGCACAGGAATAACATTAATCGTAAATGATGTTGTTGATGTACAAATACTCCCATTTGCAATTGAGACATAAATCTCCTGAGGATTACTAACTGTTGTATAAGTGCTTCCTGTTATCGCATTCGTACCAGCTATAAAATCTTCTTCTGACGGATAAAATGTAATATCTAAACTTTCCGTAATGCCGTCACTAATTTGCGCAGCTTTTTCTGCTAAGTCTATAGGAGCAAAGGTGTCATTAGAGCTGTCGTCACATTCAAAAATATCTGTAGGCTCATTAAATTCTGGATTGGTACCAACATTTAAAGAAAAAGAATTTACACCATAACAAGATGTATCCGTAATATTTTGAACTCGAACATGAATAATCTGTGGATTACTTGTATTCTCAAAATTACTGTTTTTATCTATTGGGTTATTACCAGTGTCGGCATCATTAGCATTTAAAAAGTACAGTACTTCTTTTCCTGTTTGACCGTTTAATATTTCATTGTCTTTAGAGCTTAATAAAAATTCACCAACATTATCAGTATTGTTTTCGCAAAATCTAAATTCTGAAATGACTGGAAATACAGGTAATGTATTAATAGTAATATTTATGTTTTCTGTAGATATACAACCCGTCGTCATACTTTCTATTCTAACAGTTACTACATCTGTTTGCGTATTATAAGTGTCTGCGTCAATTATTGGATTTGTACCAGTATTAGCATCTAAAAACGAGTTGTGAAATGTAATGATAAGGTCATTGGTTGAGGCAGTAATTTCTGAAATAGAATCTTCTAAGTTAACAACGAAGAAACCATCTTGGTCATCATCACAAATTATTATTGGGTCAGGAGAAGTTGTTAGCGGCGCTGGATTTACTAAAATCTCGAAGCTTGAAATGTCACTACATGATGTCGCTGATGAGGTAATAGTTACAAAAATGGTAAAAGAATCTTCTGTGTTTTGATATATTGTTGGAAGCGGATTAACATTATCCTCTGCATCTTGTAATGTTTCAAAATAAGTAACATTAAACCCTGGTTGACCTTGTGTGATTAACACATCATAGTCTGATAGATTAATTGTTGTACGCAAATCTTGATCTGTATCACAAACAGTTTGTTGGGTTAAATCTGGAAACTCAGTTATAGGAATTAAATCTAAAATTACTTCTTCAACTTCAGTACAAGTTGGACTTGTAAGCGTTAAGTATAATGTCTGGGGCACACTTGGCGGTGAATAATTTGCACTAGTGTCTATTGGATTGTTATTGTTATCTCTATCATCTTCAGTTTCATAAAAAGTAATAGTGACATCTGGAATATCTCCTAAAATTGCACCTGTAACTGTAACTAGGTTAAAAGGTTCTGTGCCATCATTATTGGTGTCACACAGTACGTTATCTGAAAAATCTGGTCCAGTTAATAACAAATTTGGGTGTACCTCAATTGGCGCTATCGATGGACAGCCAGTAGAATTATCTACTACTCTTATGTAGACAATTTGAGTAAACTGTACGGTATTGAAAAAGCTTGCTGGGTCTGGAATTGGATTATCTCCAGAAAGCGCATCTTCCTGAGTCAAATGATAAGTAACAATAACGTTTGTAAGTCCATTTAAAACCTCAGCTTCAACATCTGTTAAATCAAAATTTGCAAAACCATCGTAATCGCTATCGCATGCATCTATATAATAATTTTGATTATTAGCAATTTGTGGCGGTGCTAAAACCGTAATACCTAATGTTGTTGTTGTATTACAACCAGACTGAGCATCGGCAACACTAATAAAAACTTGATCATTAACACTATCGTTAACGTATGGCATTGGTATTGGACTAGCGCCTGCATCTGCATCTGCTTGTGTATAATGATATGTTACAACAAGATTTCCTTGTCCATTGGTAATACCATCATTTAATTCGTTTAAGTCTATAGTTGTAAAACCATCAATAACTTGATCATCACAAACATCTAAAGTTTGAGGTAATATTGGGTTAGGTCTTGGATTAACTATAATCTGAAATTGATTAATAGCTAAGCAACCAGTATCTACATCAATAATACGGACATAGATAAGTTGCGGACTTATGGCATTTTGATAACTGCCCGATATAGGACTTAAATTGTTTTGCGCATCAGGTAAAGATGTATGATAACTAATAGCATAGTTACCCGGAGCAACGGAATTGATAGCTTGTTGATCTTTAGAATTAAGGTTAAAAAATTCAACACCATCATTACTTGGGTCGTCACAGACCACCATATTAGTCATTGGTGTTGTACTCTGAGTATTGCTAATATCTATAGTAACCTCATCTTCGATAGTACAAAAACTATCGCCGAGAGGTATTGTTATTAGTAATCGATATGTGCCAGTTTGTACTACTTCATAGCTTGGTTGATTGGCACCTCCGATTGGGCTGCCATCCAAAAACCATTCGTATTGTGCATTTGGATTGTTTATATCACCATTAAGCGTAATACTATCAGCACAAGTACTTAAATCCTCTCCTAAATCTACGGTAGGTGTAAAACTATTTGCTTCAATAAATACTGCCGAATCATAATTACGGTCAGTTTGGTCTGCAATAACCAATTTTATTTGATAAGCTACATTGGGTGTTATGTTCGCCGTTGCTGAAAGTGTCGTTGTACGGCCATTGTAATTGGTGTCGCCAATGTTATAACCATCAAAAAACTGACTATTCTCTTCAGGGCAAAACCCCTCAATTTCATCATGAATTGTAGTGGTGTTTACAGGTGTATTTGTGCCAGGTATAAGTGCAATATTAGTATAAAGATTACCACTGCCAGCTTCTCTTATTAAGAAGGCAAAACCATCTGAGTATTGACAAGGAAAATTTGCAAAGTACTCTTCCGATGCTAGTATGTAATTAATTTGAAGCGTATTTGATATTGAAATAAAATCGAATTCAATAGAGGTAGCGTTAGTCGTATTAGAAATGCCAAGCGTACTTTCTAAATCTGTATCAGTACCCCAAGCCGTTTCTCCTTCATTTAAAACATCATTATTAACGCCATTTCCAGCTGAATTTGCACTTCCTGTAGATAGAATCATTCCATTTTCAAATGGAAAATTTGAAGATGCACGCTCAAAAAAACCAAAACTACCAATGCCTACTGCACTTCCGTTTACAGTAGAACTTATGTTTGATATTTCTACGCACTCTTGAGCTAAAGTATTTTCAACTAATTGTTGAACAGATAATGTGTTATCTACAGAAATTTGTTGAGCAATAAGATTGAGGCTAACTAGCCAAAAACAAGTAAAAAGAAAACAGTTCTTATTCAATCTCATTGAGTTTTTATTATATATGTGATACTATTATAACAGGTATATCCTTGTTAATCAGAATCAAAAGTAATAAAAATAAGACGAAATGCAAAAAAAATCGACGAAATGCAATTTTAATAATTCACATACACCCAACCTACAATAGTTTTATAGTTTGGGTCTTTTAGATTTAGCACATAATAGTATGTGCCAACTGGAACACGATTTCCTTGATTAATACCTCTGTTTGGATAGCCTAACCATCGTTTATCATTATCACCTTCAAAGATGAAGGTTCCTAATCTGTTGTATATTTTAAGCTCATGTGAAATAAAGATATCATAAAGCCCTTGAATATTAAACCAATCATTTATAGTGTCATTATTTGGTGAAAATCCTTCAGGAATTTCTGGAGGGCAATTTTCAGTTTCAATATTAAACTGAAAAATTTCATAACAAATATCTTTCTCTAATCGTATATATATAATTTGAGGATTAGTATTATTAGTATATGCCTCTGGTGATGAAATTGTATTAATTTCATCTTTTAAATCCTCCAAAGTTTCATAAAATTGAAAATCTGCATTAACAAAATCTTCTTGATTTTCAATGACTAGTAGTAAATTAAATTCAGCTTTATCAAAACCAATGTTGCATTCTATTAATCCTGGCAAGATTGTGATTTCTGGTATTATTAATAATTCAACCAATTCAGATGCCTCATTATTAGTTTCATTGGCTTCAATAATAATACCGTTACCAGTGCCATCGTCATCAACAACTATTTTTAAAGTAAACACATCAGCAATAGTATCAGGAATAGTCAGTAGTATGCTTCCACTTTCACTTCCATTAATTGGTAGGTCTGTATTGGTTTGCGATTGGTCAATAAGTATGTCATTAGCATAAAAGGCAATAGGCGTATTCTGAGCTAAAACACCTGTGCTATTGGTGTTGTTAATCGTATAGTCTACATTAATTTGTTTGCTATCGCATTCTAATTCTATAGCATCTATTGAGGCCGTAGCGTCTGGTAATTGACTATTGAGAACTGTTATTATATTATTAATCATTACAAAATCCTGACCTGAAGTCAAACTAATAGTTGCTGTTGTATCACCAATAGCAATATTATCTTGGATGTTGTAGACATCAATATCCATATTAAATAGGTTGGTGGCTCCTGTAAAACTATTTGTACCATTAAATGCATTGTTAGTAGGATTTAAAGGAGGATTACCAATAATATTTCCATTGATTGTGAGTTGCTCATTAACGGCTAAAGCACGGTCACCTTCCCATGCAACAAAACCTATTTTGGCGTTGTCGTTGTCTAAGACATTAAGGTTGCCTAAAGTAATTGTTAATGATTCAGGTACACTTTCTAGCCCATCATAAACATTTAATTGATTTAATGGTAAGTTACTATCCTCATAAATAACCGTAATTGCCCAGCCTCCAAAGTTTGTGCCTGTTGGACAATAAGGGGCAATTACAGATGTAATATCAAATTCTGAAATTGTATAAGTACCATTTTGGTTATCAATAACGATATCTGTAATATCTGCATAAGCAGCAAAAAACACCCTTGTATCGTCTAAAGCATCACTAAAAGTACGCTCAGCTGAAACAGGAATATTATTTACAGAAATATCAAAATCACCATCGCCAGAACCAGCCCAATATATGTATGCTGCAATTATAGTTTGATTGTCAAGAAGTGCTAAATCTGCCGAAGAACTAGTGAGAATCTCACAAACTGCAAAATTTCCATTTTCAGAAGTATTGAGCGTATTTCCTATTGCGGTATAATCATAGCGTCCATTAAATTGTTGAAACAAACTTATATCTTGTGCATTGCTATTAAACACACAAGAAAAAAAACAAATTAGGCTTATTATTTTGAGTTTCAAAAGGCAGATTTTAAGTAACTAAAAATACATTTTATTTATCGCTTTAATGTAAAATGACTAGAAAAGCGTCGCCCATCTTGTAAAGTTACAGTAAACCAATAATCACTACTTGGCATAGGGTTGCCATTGTAATCACCATTCCAGCCATTACTTGTAGGATTTATTTCTGTTAATAGTTTTCCGTATCTGTCGAACACAAATATTGGCTCATTAGGAATCGAAGTAGAGGATAAGCCTTTTATTTGCCAAAAATCGTTTTGGCCATCTCCATTTGGTGTGAAAAATTTTGGAAACCCAACAACAGAGATTATATCTTCTATAATACCACAACCGTTTTTATCTCTTACAAATACGGTATAAAAACCTGGAGACAAGTTATCAAAAGTATTATTGTCTTGATATGGTCCATCTGGATTATTGAGCGCAAATTCGTAATTACCTTCACCAGAAGCTAGTATTGTTACTATATTATCTGTAGTTACGTCAGTAATTTGTACATCATTAATAGTTGCTATATTAGAAGCTAAAACAGTAATAGTCCTTTCTTTTGAGCAACCATCTACATTGGTAACTGTTACTGTATATACACCTGGTGCATTAACTTCAATGTTTTGTGTGGTCTCTCCTGTAGACCATTCGTAATAATAGTTACTTGGAATATCATTTAAAACGCCTCCAGTTAATGTTATTTTTTCAGGAAACGTATTTAAACAGTAAATCGTTTCAAATTCAGTTTCAATATTAGGAGAAGGAAAAACTTCTAAATCGACCTCACTTATTCCATAACAGTTAAAGCCATCTTCTACACGAGCATATATAGTTTGGTTATACGGAACTGTATTTGTGTAATTATTTTGAAGAATGAATAACTTGGATAACGCATTTTCATAGGTCTCATGGTAGGTTACGGTTAATTCGCTTGGTAATCCTTGTAAAATTGAGGCATCAGCATCTGATAAAGTAAATTCTCCAATTCCATCTTGTATATCATCTGTATCACAACCATTTAGAAGCGTGTCGTTTGAGTTTGTTACACTTACCTCTAGTGTTACTTCTGCGTAAGCTCTACATCCAGAATCTAAGTTTATGACTGAAGCAATAATAGTTTGCGGATTACTAGTGTTATTGTAATTGGTAGTGTTTAGAATTTGATTCTCTTCGTTTTCTGCGTCGGTTAAATTTTCATAATATTTAATTCCTCTGTTAGGCTCATTATTAGTAATGGTATTGAATAAAGGGTTGAAATTAAATAATGTAATTCCATCATTTATTCCATCTTCATCGCATTGAAAAATTGATGCATCAATTGCAGACGGAAAATCATTAGATATGGTAACTGATGCAAAACCCTCAAATGGGCATCTACCATCATTAGGTTCTACAAAGACTTCATAGAAACCAACTTCGCTTACTAATAACCTAAATTCATCTTCACCTAAAATCTCGACGCCATCTTTAAACCAGGTATAGTCGGCATCCATAATATTTATTGCAGTGAGATATCTACTTTCTGTTCCGCAAAGCGAAAGCTCACAGCCACCACGACCATCGTCTACTAGGCTTATGTTAGTATTAAACCATTGCCTATTTATTTGAGGTAAACTACCAATAGCAGTGTTATTAAAATCACCATTTGAGTCTACAAGGACAGCTTGGTTATTAATGTTTATATTTCCTCCACTATCGGGATTTGAAATGACTCCAAGATACCTGGTGAATTCAGTCTCATTAGCTCCAGCTAAGTTTAACAGGTATATTCTATCGTCTAAACCTAATTGCATGGAAGTAAATTGAACATTATCTGATTCATAAATGAGATTAGATTGAGAAATATTATTTCCATTTAAATCCCAGCGAAACAAACTTACATCACTAGAAAAATCGGAAGCGCTTGTGCCTTCGTTTAAAATAACTCTTGCATTACCGTATAAGAATCTACCTGAAGCAGAAAATTCTAAACCAAAGACTAAGTAATCATCTGTATTACCCATTATGAGCTTATTTGGATTTGAAAATATACCAGATGTATTATCAAAATCATAAATATAAACTTCACTTTCTAAGCCAAGATTACCACTATCTAAAAGGTAGTAACTTCTGTGAGCGACAGCTATTTTGTTTCCATTTGGTGAAGTTTTTAAAACATCTGCACCAGTGTAAAAGTTAGAACCGTTAGCAAAAGACACTATCTGAATTAATGGCGGAAGTGATGATATTATTGGATTAGGATTAACACCATTATCATCAAATAAAAAAGCATAAAAGTTAGACTGAAAATGAGTGATTATCCAATAAGAATTGCAATCTGAACCTCTGACTACCGTTAATAAGTCACTAACTTTTATCTCTGACTCCTCAGGGTCATTTTCTATAAAGGTGATAAGTTCTGTGTTTTTTTGATTATTAATCACATCACCTAAACCACCACGGAGATCTAAATCAATTATAGAGTAGTTTAATCCAGAATGCGCACCATCATCATCTATATTATTTGGTCCTACCAAATCTATAGTGAATATGTAGAATAAATTATCGCTTCCTGGTTGCGGTAGAATTATAGAATTTCTATGTCCTTTGAGACTAGTGCCATCTTCCATATTGGCGTTTGGTAAGGCTTGGTGGTTTGCGCCCCAAACAGTTCTACTGTCCGAATAAAATAAGAGATTTCCGTATTTATCTGATAGGGCTGAGTTTCCTTTGCTAGGCCCAACTTGATCAGTAATAATTCTACCAGAAGTATTTGAAGCGACTGCATCATCGCAATCATAAAATGTAATGCCGCCATTTTGTTCAAAAAACCAATTTGCACTTTGATTTTGGCTAAAACTAAAAAGGCTGAAGAAACAAAAAACGATGATTAGTTGTCTTAACATTATTACATGATTGATTACATAAGATAATCAATTTATCTTTTCAAAGCAAAGTGACTCGAAAAGCGTCTACCATCTTCTAATGTAACTGAGAACCAATAGTCACTACTAGGTAAAGGATTACCATTATAATTACCATCCCAACCTGAGCCAAGAGGATTTACTTCACTAACAAGCTTACCATGCCTATCGTATATGTAAATGATAGTACCTGGCTGAAATTGAGATGATATGCCTTTGACTTGCCAAAAATCATTTTGATTATCACCATTAGGTGTAAAGAATTTAGGGAAGCCTACAACAGAGACCATATCTTCAGTAATGCCACAACCATTTTTATCTCTTACAAAAACTGTATAGATTCCTGGGATAACATTCTCAAACACATTACTGTCTTGATAGATTCCGTTTGGATCTTCAAGTGCATATTCGTAATCACCTTCACCAGATACTAAAACGGTTATGGAGTTATTTTCCGAAGTGTCTGTAACTTCAATATTATCTATGGTTGCTGTGTTAGATGCTAAAACAGTTACTGTTCTTTCTTTCGAGCAACCAGCAACATTAGATACCATAACTGTATATGTACCGGGTTCATTAACTTCAATCTCTATAGTGGTTTCACCAGTTGACCAATTGTAATAGTAGTTATTAGGGATATCATTAATTACACCGCCATTAATTTTAATTTTTTCAGGAAACGTATTTAGACAATAAAGAATTTCTTCTTCAATTACAACATTTGGAAGCGTCAATACTTCTAACTCAATCTCATTTATACCATAACAGTCATTATTATTCTCTACTCGGACAAAGAGGGTTTGATTGAAGGCTGTTGTGTTTCTATAATTATTTGCTAAAGGGTTTATTTCTAATAAAGCGTCATCCAAACTTTCATAATAGACTAAGTCTAGTCCAGCTGGTAAGCCATCTAATACTTGCGCATCAGCCATGGATAAGTCAAAATCTATAAAGCCATCTTCATCACCATCTGTATCGCAAATGCCTAAATATGCATCGTTGGCTGAAGTAGCACTTACCTCTAAAGTCACTTCACTAAAACTAAAGCAATCACTATTTGTATCTGTAACTCTAGCTATTATAATTTGTGGTGTAGATATGTTGGTATAATTAGAAGCATCAATAGGGTCAGTTTCAGCTATTGCATCTCCCATATTTAGATAATAAGCGACACTAAAATCAGGATTGCCTCCAGTGATATCGTCTTCTTTTTCTAAAATATTGAAAACTGTCCGTGCATCTGGGATGCCATCTTCATCACATTGAAAAAGTCCAATATTGTTAATTTGAGGAGTTAAATTAATAGTTATTGTAAAACTATCTAATGTTACACATGCAGTATTATTATTATTAACCATACGTACAAAAACTTCATCGGTAAATGGTGTGTTTTGGTAATTATCTGGTAGCTCAATACCTGCATTATTAGCATCATTTTGTGTGCCATGATACGTGATTGTATAATCTGAGGCAAGTTGATTTGCACCAAGAATGTCTGCGTCAAGGTTAGATAGAATAGTAGTAACTACGCCATCTGTGGTGTCTCCTTCAGTATCACAAAGTAAAATGTCATCAAGTGTAGTGATTACAGGAGTATCAAAGACTTCTATAAAAAAGCTAATAGGCAATCCTGTATTTTCATCGGTTGTTTTAAAACAATTCCTATTGGTTACACTCTTAACTCCAACGAAAATTTCTTCTGGATTGGTTGTGTTTTCATAAAGGCCAGTAATTTCATTTTCGTCATTAATAGCATCTATTTCACTTGTGTAATAATGTACTGTAAAATCGTTTGGGTCTTGACCGCCAAGTGCAAAAGTATCTTGTTGAGTTAAATCAAACCTGTATTGGTCATCGTTAAGGTCATCATCACACACATCAATTTTTTGAGGTGTATATGCTTCTGGAAAAGGAGAATATTGAACGAATGCCTCTCCTTCAAAAGTTTCGCAATCTCCATTGTTTAACTCTATCAATACTTCATAAAGTCCATTTTGGAAAACTTCAAATTCATATGATATTGGTGGAGTTGGCTGCATTATACCGTCGAAGCTCCAAGTATAAGTTGCTCCTAATATATTATCTGCCATAAGCGTATAAGACTCACCCTCGCATAGAGGCAAAAATGTAGTGGTAATATTGGGGTTATTTATAATATCAATGGTTTCTACAAAGAAAGAGGCTATAAAAGGCGGTAAGCCTTGACGCGAATTATTAGTTAAATTAACTCTATTGGCAGCATCATCATAATCGCATGCTAGACCAACTTCATTAGGATTATTTATAAATGTTAAATACCGTAACCCGTTATTATAGGTTTCACTATTAGTTCTATATATTTTGCCATCAGGACCTAATTGTAAGGCAGAACGATAACCATTTTTTTGATTTAATATAATTTGACTTCCTTGAATATCAGCCGCAGTTATGTCGAATTGAACTAAAGATGAAAAGTGATTGGCGGGATTATTGTTTTGCCCAGGTGCTTGACTAAAAAAATCATTAGATGAAGACACATATAGTAAATCACTATTTGGAGAGAATTCTAGTCCATACTCAGCGTTAGCATTATTGGTAGAGTTTACATTTAATGGTGTCGGAGCTCCAGTTACTATTCCGTTATCTAAATCAAAGTCATATAAAAATAACCCGCCTTGTGCATTGGCAGATGCTAATTTTGTCCCATCAGGTGAGAACTTCAAATAACCTCTTTGGTCAGAAATTGCTACGCCTGCAGGTGATGTCATTGCAGTAGTGTTAACACCTGTTGATGTAACTTCAAATGCATGAAATGTATTAAATGCAAAGGGATTAGTTAATGTCCCAAATTCATTAGCAAGTGTAACTACCCATATAGATTCCGATTGACAATCTTTTAATACAGCTGCAATCTTTTCTGAACTGTCTTGGAGTAAGGCTATGTTCTTTTGGGTCACCTGACCTAAACCTCCATTGAGAGTAATATCGACTTCAGAATATTTAAAGCCAAGATCTGTTTGATCAAAAGAATTGGTATCTACAGTAAAAACATAATAGATATCATTATCCATTGGCTTTGGAATAATAATGGCAGATTGAGTACTAGAAGGACTTCCATGAAGACCTGTGCCATTAGCCATTATATTACCGTTGGCATCAAAAACGGTAATACCATCTGTATAAAATAACAGTGCACCTGTGTCTTTATCGGATATACTTGTACAACCTTCATCGGTACTTAATTGTCCATCACTAAGCGCAGTAATAGTACCATCTTGATCAAAACGGATACCAGCATTATCTCCAAAATACCAGTTGGAAGCTTCTTGTTGGGCATTAATTGATAACCCAAGTATTGTAAAAACTATTAAGACAAGTAATTTTTTCATATTTCATAGCAAAAGCTATCAAATATATTACAAATCTCTCTTTTTTAATAATCGGTAAGACAAAAAGATAAAAAGTGCTGTCCAACCCATAACAATGGCTATTTCACTAAAATGAACAGAATAGTCATAAGCTAAGTCCATTTTATCCGGAAATTTAGTCATCATCACACGCTGAAATGGTTGGTCTATTAGTTTGTACATGGACTCTAAAGGCATAAAGTTTTTTACTTGAAAAGCTTTATTCGCACTATCAAATATCTCGTAAGCTCCCCAAAAGACAAGCCACTCGACAATATATAGAATGAATAAAAAAGCCAAAGCAAATGCCGAACGTTTTAATAGCATTCCAAAGAATAAACACAAACTAAAGAACCCAACAAGCTTAACAAAATAAGCGAGTAAAAACTCTACTTCTCTAAAAATAATACTTGCTTCTGTATAACTCGAGTAATACATACCAATACAGAATGTTGCTAACCCAATTAAAAGCGTTGCAGCTAGAGAGAAAAATACAATAGTATAAAACTTAGAGAGTATAAACTCCTTTTTACTTAAGCCATCTATCAAGTTTTGCTTTAGCGTTTTGTTACTGTATTCATTACCTATCATACTTACTACAACAATGGCAAAAAAGAATTTAAAATAGGAAGCGCAGAACGTAGTAATATGCCAGATGATTGGGAAGTTAAAAATCCCTAACTCTCCTAATTCTAATGTGAAAAATCCGAAGAAATTTATTTTTATAGACGATAAAACTAAGACTGTAAAAGGTAGTATAAAGCTAACAAATATTAGAACCTTACTTGTTCTGTTAAGCCAAAGTTTTTGTAATTCTAGTTGTACGAGTCGTATCATGGTTTGATTGATTGTATATGGTTTGTTAGCTAAAAGGTGCTTCGACTGCGCTCAGCATGACATATAGCAAATAAGTTTTAGTTTAAATTGTCAGTAAGTTGAAGGAATTGTTCTTCCAAGCTTTCTTTACGCTTTACTAGATGCGAAAGGACAATACCTTTGTCGAACATCAGTTTATTAAAATCTGAAGCTGACATCGGTTCGGTTAAAAACGCAGTAATTAAATCGTCCTCAGTTTTAATTTTGTCAAAAAGCTTATGATTTTCTAAAATTGAAATTAATTCGGATTGCTTATCTGTTTTTAATTCAAAAAAGCCATGACTATTAATCATCTCATCTACACGACCAGAGTATAGTTTCTCGCCTTTACGAAGCACAACAACATGAGAGCATACTTTTTCTACTTCGTCTAATAAGTGAGATGCTAAAAGTATCGTTGTCCCATCAGATGCAATATCTTTTATGATTTGTCTTATTTGATGTATGCCTTGTGGATCTAGACCATTTGTTGGTTCGTCTAAGATTAAAATTTCTGGATCGTTAAGTAGTGCAGAAGCAATAGCTAAACGTTGTTTCATACCCAGAGAGTAGGTCCTGAACTTACTGTTCTTCCTATCTAATAAACCTACAACTTCTAATTTTTCTTGTACTTTATCTGTAGTAACACCTTTAATCTTACAGACCAAATTTAAGTTTTGTTCTGCTGTCATGTAAGGATAAAAGTTTGGGCGTTCTATAATAGCACCAACTTTTTTTAAGGCGTCATGTGTGTCCACATTGCCATCAAACCAATGAAAATCGCCATTAGTTTTGTTTACTACGTTAAGTACAATACCTAGTGTTGTAGATTTTCCGCTTCCGTTAGGTCCTAAAATACCATAAACATTACCTTTTTGAATGGTAAAGCTTAAATCTTTAACTGCTGTGAGGTAACCAAACTTTTTAGTCAGGTTATTAATGGTAAGGATATTCTCCAAAGTGATTGGTTTTTGATAGAGAAATGACTTAGTAAGACATTTCAATATTGATTGGTTTATGTGTGTAAGACGAGCAAGTTATTTTTTTGTTACAATGTAGCACAAAAAAAGCATTTCGTTCAGAAATGCTTTTTGCTTATTATTAATATTTTCGCTGGGTTAATTCCAGTTTTCGTCAAAGTCTAAATCACTGTAATCATCTACGTCCACACCATCTTCAAACTCATTAAATGCATCATCATCACTTTCTGCTTCAAACGTTTTTATTGGTGCTTCGTCAGGCACTTGACCTTGTACAAACATTAAGTTTGGGTAATCTGTACTTTCTGCTTCTTCAACAATCTCAGCAAGTTCTACAAAGAAAGTCCACATGTTCAAAAAATCATAGACATAAATCAATCGAGTAGAAGCCTCATGCACTATGTCATTGATTTTTGTAGTACTCATAACTTTTACTTTGTTATGACCTTCGCTAACGTCAAACATAGCAATTTCTTCGCCTTGATTCCACTCGCCATCACTAACGTAAAACGATGCCATTTCCATACCATCAAAACCAAAAGATTGTGTAATGATATTATGAAGATCTTCCATAGAATCACTTTCGCGTATTTCTAAATCGCGGAAAATATCCTCTTCGGTATCATTATCGAGTATGACTCTAAATCTGTATATCATGTTTTTATTTTAAAATCAGCAAGCAAAGATACGATTTAAGCTGAAGTTTCTACACTTTTTAAGCGATGAGAATTATGACTTTCTAAAACAATATAAAACTGAATTCCGATTAAAATGGTTGCAATAACAATATGTAATGGCTGCGTAGAAAACGGAAAGTTAAAATAGTACATAGCAACACCTGTAACTATTTCTAATGCAATACAGACTATAACGAGTTTATATTTGCTATAACCCAGTTGAAGTTTACGATGTCGCAAAAACAACCACACATTTAATAATAACACTAAAATTGAAAGTGAACGATGAATATAAAAGTTTAGAGGTGCTAAGCTTTGTATATCCCAATTGAAATAACCGTTGAGCTTGTTTTGTACATCTACAAATTGACGTACTTGAGTTCCTATAATAATCTGAACAAGAGTTAATATAGTGGCTACAATAAGAATGTTCCTAAATTTTAAATCGAACTTTTGGTCTTTATAAGTTGATTTAGAAGCATAAATCAGATATAAAATTACAGCAACAATAACCAATGCCATAACCATATGAATGGTAATCTTGTATGGCGCCAAATTAGAATCGACAACGGTCTTACCAAGCCAAGCCTGAAACCCCATCCCAAAAACTGTAAAAACAGATAGTAATAAGAATCGTTTTTTGTTTCTCCATAGCCAAATAGACATGATTGTGAAAATCAAAATTGGTAATCCTGAAAGGGCACCAAATAGCCTGTTAATATATTCTACCCAAGTGTGTAGTGGATTAAATATCGCGTAATCGTGTTCTGTATAGGGTTTCCAATTAGAGACATTTCTTTCATTAGAAGATGTAAAATCTTTTGAAGCGACTTGTAATGCCTCATCAACGATAATAACAATACCTTTTTTGTAATCGTGATTTGGCTTAAACTGAAGCTCAGAAATATCTGTTGGCGGAATGTAATACCCAAAGCATTTTGGCCAATCTGGACAACCCATTCCGGAACCGGTCATACGAACAACTGCACCTGCTATTATAACTAGATAAACTAATACTAGTGCAACTTTAGCAGTTTTTCTGAATCTTTGTTTCATACTAGATTAATTCCTTTTTAAAGCAAACACTATTATCCATGTCTTTGTATTGCCCATACTTTGGAATGGACTTATAATCACACTTTTTATAAAACTTCACAGCTTCTATTTGACGCTTTCCAGTTTCCAAAATACAAGATGTAAAACCTATTTCTTTTGCCCAATCTTCTAAGCCTATAAGAATTTGTTTTCCTAAGCCTTTTTCTCTAGCATTTGGATTAACGTACATACGTTTTATTTCAACAGAGGATTCATCAAATTTTTTAAAAGCACCACAACCAACAGGTGCATTATCCTTGTATAGAATGACGACATTGCTTAAGCTTTCTAAAGAATTAAATTGATTATAAAACTCGTGCTCATTACCATCAGTAACTTTCAAATACGCATCCAAATCTTTCACTAGATTGATGAAGTCTTTGTTGTCTGAGGTTGTTCTGATGAGGTTAAACATTCTTTATTATGACTTATTAATTCGTCAATTATCAATTATCAATCCTAAAGCTTTTCCTTTTTCTAGCATTAATTCAAACGCAGCATCATGTTCGTTTGGTATATCGCCTTCAAGAATAGCTTCTTTTATGGCTTCTTTAATAATACCTATTTCTTTTGAAGGCTTTAGATTAAAGGTTTTCATAATCTCTTCACCAGTAACTGGCGGTTGAAAATTACGCACGTGATCTCGTTCTTCAACTTCAACAATTTTATCTCTTACAATTTTAAAATTGTTATGATACTTTTTAAACTTCTTTGGGTTCTTTGTTGTGATATCCGCTTCGCAAAGTGTCATTAAATCTTCTACATTATCGCCCGCATCAAAGACCAAACGGCGTACTGCAGAATCTGTAACTTCTGAAGCTAAAACAATTGGTCGAGAACTCATATATACCATTTTCTGAACAAATTTCATTTTGTCATTCAATGGCATTTTTAACCTTTTAAACAATTTGTACACCATTTTTGAGCCTACAAATTCGTGACCGTGAAAGGTCCAGCCAATTTTTTTATGAAAGCGCTTAGTTGGTGCTTTACCAATGTCATGTAACAAAGCAGCCCAACGCAACCAAAGGTTATCAGTGGTTTTACAAATATTATCGACTACTTCTAAAGTGTGATAGAAATTATCTTTATGACGTTGACCTTCTTTTTCGTCAATACCTTTAAGCGCTGTAAGCTCTGGCATTATAAAATCTAGAAGGCCTGTTTTTTCTAAATGAGTAAATCCAATGGAAGGTTTATCGCTTTCCAGAATTTTATTTAATTCTGTAATAATACGTTCTTTGGTAATAATATTTATGCGCTCCTTATTTTTTGAGATGGCATTTAGTGACACATCTTCAATCTTGAAGTTAAGTTGCGTTGCAAAACGGATGGCACGCATCATACGTAATGGGTCATCGGAGTAGGTGATATCTGGATTTAGAGGCGTTCTAATAATGCCTTTGTCTAAATCAGTTACACCATTAAAAGGGTCAAGAAGTTCGCCGAAGTTATTATTGTTTAGCGCTAATGCTAATGCATTAATTGTAAAATCGCGACGATTTTGATCATCTTCTAATGTGCCATTTTCTACAACAGGATTTCTGCTGTTTTCAGTATAACTTTCTTTGCGAGCGCCAACAAATTCTATCTCAATATCACCATGCCTAAGCATAGCCGTACCATAGGTTTTAAAAACCTGAACTTTTGGAGAGTTGGGTAAATTATTGGCAACATGTTGAGCTAACTCAATACCACTACCTATGGCAACAATATCTATATCTTTTGCGTTGCCTCGTTCTAAGAAATAATCACGTACAAAACCACCAATCACATATGCATCAACACCTAAAGCATCTGCTGATTGCGAAATAGTTTTAAAAACTGAAAGTTGTAATGCGTTTTTGTACTTCATTTTATCGAATAAAATTCGACTTCGATTTTAAAGATGCAAATTTACAACATAGTAAATGAAGACCCTAATTGTGTATAGAAGAAAATACTAAGCTGCAGTACCTTTTTTTACCAATAGAATTTGATAAGCGTCAATGATAACTTCCCAACCTCTTTCTATCATATATTCAACAACAAGTTTGCCTTTTCCTCCACCAGGTAATCCACAATCGTCAATAAGTACAACAGTTTGCTCATGAAGTTTATCTTCTGCTAGTTGAAACTCTTTTAAGTGATGTTCTTGACTTTTTTGTTGAATCTCTACGTCTGTTCTCGAATAGTCGTAACTGTCTAGGTATAACAAATCTATTTTTTGGTCAAACTCTGCTAAAAAAACAAGTGCATCTTGGTGTAATACAGAAACATTTTTATCTAAACCTTGTTCAGTTACTGCATCTTGAGAGCCTTTTACTGAATCCTGGCTAATATCTACAGAGTACATTTTGGCATCATTTTGTTTTGCCCATTTGCCAAATACTATAGTTGCTGCTCCGTCACCTCGAGTCGCTTCAAGACCTTTACGAGATGTACCAGTTTCAACAATAACTTTGGCTTTTCGTTCTCCTAAAAGCTCAAGTGTTTTTTTGAATGTGATTCGCCGTCTTCTGAAATTATATTTAAAAGGCATAAATGGGTATAAAGATTTATGCTTTGAAAATTTAATGCCAAAATGAATAAGTAGTGCAAGAGCAATAACTCCAAGAATGTAATATAAAATCATGGTTGTGTTTTTATTCGAATAAAATATCTTCAGCCTTATCGTTTGTTTGTAATTCGTTTAAGTAGTCAAAAAATGCAGCAGATTCGTTCTCTAATGAAAATACCTTATCTCGTTTTATAAATGATGCTGTTTTAAAATGTGGTAAAATCAACGCCATGAAAGTCTCTTTAGATACATTTGAAACGTTTTCTAAATGATGAGGCACATATTCTACATATAAGAATTTTGCCTTTTTTAAACTCTCTTGCATGCCTTGTAGTGCAAAATACTCAGCGCCTTCAATATCCATTATAAAACCAGTAGGTTCAGGAAGGTTTTGTTGTTTAATATGCCCGTCCAAAACAATCATATCTACTTTTACGGTTTTTGGATTGTCATACGTGTATTGAGGAGCTTCTTTTATAGGCTTTATTTTACTGCCGCCTGTATTTACAGTGCTTTGATAAAATTCTACTTCTTTATTTTCATTACCTACAGCGTAGTTATATATAGTAACGTTTTTGGTATCATTTAAATCTAAGTTTTTCTCAGCATACCAATGTGTATTTTTATTGGCTTCATAACCTATAATTTGCTTTACTTTTTTTGCAAGCGGAATTAAAAGAGTGCCAACATGAGTGCCAATGACATAAATTGTATCATCCTCAGAGCACTTGTCTTTAATTTTATTAGCCTCATTAATATCCCAGTGACCTTTAAAACCTAGACTTTTTCCTATAGTAATATCTTCAATAGGCAAAGCTATAACTCCGTTCTTAGACTCATAAATTATACCTTTGGCATGCTCGCCAAAAATTTTTTTACGTTTCTGAGATTTAAGATTTTTAAAGAAATATTTAAGTTTGCTCATGGCGTATTGGTTGATTTAATCTGTTGCAAAATTAATCTTTTTATTGATGATTCTTTAAGACAGTTCTGTATACCTCTAAATATTCTGAAGCCGCTTTTTTCCAGTCAAAACTTTTGGCATGCGTTTCATAAGCTTTAGAGAGTTCAACGTTATTGGTGTTAAACTTTTGAAGACCTTCTTTCACAACTTTTGCCATATCATCAGGATTGTAATTATCCCAATAAAACGCATGATTTCCTCCAATTTCTGGGAGAGATGTATTGTTAGACATAAAAACAGGTTTGCCAAAACGCATAGCTTCAATTGGCGGAATACCAAAACCTTCTCTTAAAGATGGGAATACAAAAGCAGTACAATTTTTTAGGTAATATTGCTTATCTGTATCAGAAACTTTTCCGGTAATGTGTACACGATTTTCGAGCTTTAGTTTTGATATGGTTTCAGCGAGTTTTGTTTTACCATATTCAGTTTCGTTTTTACCAGATAAGACAAGGTCATATTCTGGTAGATTCACTAACATTTCAACGAGTGTATGAATATTTTTTCGTTCTGAAAATTCACCTATAAAATAGAAAAATAGTCTCTCGGTATTTGTTTTTGGTATGTAACCTTTAGGAATATCTACTTCAGTTATAGGATTGCCATTATATATTACAAACTCTGGAACATTAGGAATTTTAAAGTATTTATGTGTAGATGCTTTCGCGTAGTTAGAAATATAAGTAATGGCATGACTTCGGTTTAATTTTTCTTGAAATCTCACATTGCGTTTATGCGACATATCATCCGAAATTTCATTAATAAAATTCACATCATGCACCGTTAAAACATAAGGGATATCAAAAAAAGGTTCAACCTTAATGTTTTGATTTAAAGAATGCCATAAATCGTATTTTTTCTTAATCCTAAAAAGAGGATATCTACTTAGCGACTTATAAATTCGGTATTTAAAGTTACCGCCAAACTCAGATTTTAGCTTTTGAGTGTCCTTTACATTTAGTATAATGGTTAAGTCTTCAGTATTTAAAGAAGCTATGCCTTTAATTAAATGGTAGTTAAACTGACCAAAACCAAAATTTAAGTTTTTGATGTTGTGAGATTCTAGGAAGACTTGCGGTTTTTTGGACATGATGCAAAGAAATAAAAAAAATAGAACTAATTGTTTTTTGCTCAATAATTGTAATTTCGCAGCATGAAAAGAGTCTTTGCATCAGACGATAAAACATTTAACGACCAACTTTTAGAGTTTATAATTAATTTTAAAAGTGAGGGTGAGATGTTTAATGATGGTGATCGTAATGTCATAAAAACCAAAATCATTGATGGTGTTGCCATTAATGTAAAGTCTTTTAGAACGCCCAATCTGATTAATAAATTTGTATATCGATTTTTTAGAAAATCTAAAGCACAACGCTCTTTTGAGTATGCACAGCATCTAGAAAAAAACGAAATAGGTACGCCTAAGCCTTTTGGTTATTTTGAAAACAGCAATGCACTATCATTTAAAAATAGTTATTATGCTAGTGCTCATTTGAAAGCAGATTTAACGTACAGAGAATTAACGACAGACTTGAAATACCCTAATCACGAAGCTATACTTAGGGCTTTTACTAGATTTTCTTACCAATTACACCAAAAAGGAATTAATTTCTTAGATCATTCTCCAGGTAATACACTTATAGAATTAAATAATAGCGATTATAAATTTTATTTAGTGGATTTAAACCGAATGAAGTTTGGCAAAATGGATTTTGAAGCTCGAATGAAGAACCTATCAAAACTTACCATTCACAAATCAATGATTAAAGTGATGAGTAACGAATATGCTAAAGTTTCTGGAGAAGATGAAGCTAATGTTTTTAGTGCTATGTGGAAAGAAACTCAAGATTTCCAAGAGCGTTACCACCGAAAAAAGAGATTAAAAAAGAAATTGAAGTTCTGGAAGAATAAATAATAAGTTATTCTTCTTTGCTTTTTTGAAGCTCTAAGAGTTTAAGGTATTTCAAAAAGGTAATGTTTGCAGTTTGATAGCATATAACAAAACCATTTAAGCCATCAAGAAAACCTAATCTCAAAAAATAGGCTTTAAAAAAGGCCCAAGCTGGGTTAAAGAATATTTTCCAGATAGTAGATGTTTTTCCTTCTTCAAAATAGGCTTTTGAAGCAATTGTTGAGAAATATTCTGTTTTTTTATTGAATTCCGAATACGATTGATAGGTTATGTGTAGAATATCACCTTTTAGTTGTGTTTTTGAAGAAGAATTATCGTTTAGTATTACATTGTCATGAGGGTTTATGCCTTTCCATGTAGCCTTTCGTCTATCAAAAACACGAAGTTTTCTATTTGGGTACCAATCAGAGTGTTTTATCCATTGACCGCAAAAATTATTAAATCTATTGCAGTAATAGCCGTCATAAACCCAATTAGCTTTTAATGCTTTAATTGAGTTTTGTAATTCTTTTGATAAGGATTCATCGCCATCTAAGGAAACAATATAATCATTAGAAGCCTTATTTAAAGCAAAGTTTTTTTGTTCTACATATCCTAAAAATTCTTGCTCAATAAATGTGACGTTAAAAGATTCACATATTGCTTTAGTTCTATCCGTTGAGTAAGAGTCTACTACAATAATCTCATCGACAACATTGATCAAAGACTGTAAACAGTTTTTGATATTGCGCTCTTCGTTGTAAGTAATTATTACTCCAGATAGTTTTATCATGCTTTAAAATATCTATGTTGTAAAAGTAGTATTTTTGCCTCATGTCGCAAGAATTAAAAGCATCTGTAATTATTAGCACTTATAATCAGCCAAAATGGTTAGAGCTCGTTTTATATAGTTACCATCTACAGTCAATAAGGTGTTTCGAAATTATTATTGCGGATGATGGTTCTGACAATACTACTAAAACTGCTATCGACGATTTTAAAAGCAAAACGGACTTAAAAGTTGCGCATGTTTGGCAAGAAGATGATGGTTTTGGAAAAACTCAAATACTAAATAAAGCTATTCTGGCTTCTAGTTCTGAATATCTCATTTTTACAGATGGTGATTGTGTGGCTAGACAAGACTTTGTAGAAACACACCTAAAACTACAAAAAACTTCTTGTGCGCTTTCTGGAGGTTATTACAAGCTTACGGAAAAAGTATCTAATTTAATAGACGAAACTATTATTGAAAATCAAAAATGTTTTGATACAGATTGGCTTTTAGAAAATGGTCAGCCAAAAACCTTTAAACTCAATAAGCTTACAGGATCAGATTTTAAGTCTAAATTTTTAAATACGATAACACCAACTAAGGCTACTTTTGATGGCATGAATGTCTCTTGCTATAAATCTGATATTATTGCAGTAAATGGTTTTGATGAGCGTATGCGATATGGAGGTGAAGATAGAGAAGTAGGTGAGCGTATGATGAATAATGGTGTGAAATTTCTTCAGATTAGATATAGTGCTATTTGTTTACATCTACATCATCAAAGACCATATAAAAAAGACGAAGAGCTTGAGTTTAACAAAGGAATTAGAAAAGCTACGAAGACTCAAAAATTGACATACACACCTTTTGGTATTCAAAAAAATGAAATTGCTTAGCGCTTTATAGAATAAGGTTTATTAAAGCTTTTTAAAGTAAAAAAACCGAGCCTTTTCCTCATTTTATATTTTCTAATAATATTTAAAGGTTTGTTTTTTAAATGGCTTTTATCCTTTTGAATTTGAGTAATACAGGCATCTATAACTCTCGCGCTAGATTTTCCATCATAAAAAGGATGGAGCTCAGATACAAAATTGACAACATTATCTAATAAGTCTTTAGGTTGAGAAAGTGCTTTTTTAAAGGCATCTTCAATATGCTGCGATTTTTTAATGTTTATTAAATAATTATGGTCAAATGTGTGTCTAAAAGTTACTACTGGTTTTAATTGTAATAAATACTCTTGTATAGCGGATGTAGTATCCGCGAATAGAATATGAGATTGTTTAAATAGCGGAATTAAATCGGTAGTATTGTAATAAGTAAAGTTATCGTTATTAAGTGTTTGCCATTTTTGTTTTAATTCTTCTGGTAATTTAGGATGTAACACCATCTTAAATTCGTATTCACCAGTTTGTGATAAATTTTTTATAGTATTAAAAACGTCATCATCATATGCTAAGCTTAGACGTTTTGTAAACGTAGAAGCTATCATTATAACTGGTTTTGTACTATCTGCTTTTTCAATAGGAAATAATGGATCAACCTTACTCCAACCAGTTTCTGCAACTTCAAAATGCGGATGTAATTTCTGCTTTTTTTGAAAGCCATTGGTACTCGTCGGACCTTGTGTGCAATACAAGTCAAAAAAACCACGTATTCTAAAATGAGCAAATTTCTCATTGCCTTCCGGACGCTTTTGAGCAAAAAAACCATGGAAAATTTGAACTTTTAGACCAGTTATAAAATCTGGAACATCATCAGTAGCTGCTAAAACAACATTAGGTTTGTAGTTTACGACATCTTTTATTTTATCAAAGACATTATCTTTACTGTCAAGTGCTTTTTTACCATCTTCTAAATCACTAAACCATTTTACCTCATAACCTCTTTTAAGAATCTCACCCTCTAATGGATTGCCAATCGGTAATGCATAACTGTATGATACGTAGATTAAAAATTTATAGTTCATTAGTTATGGGTTTTTAAAAAATCTAAAAGCAAAGCTTTAAAATAGTCCGGTTTAAATTTCTTGTAAATAGTATCAATATCTGCTTTTATGTTTTTTTCATCAAAACTAGACATATCTACATAATCACTTAAATGTACAGCCACATGGTCTTTTGTTTCTGATGCACCAAACCAATTTTGCTTATTTAATGCAGGATTAAACATTGTAAATGTAGGGATACGTAATGCCTTTGCCATGTTAACTGCACCACCTTCATTTCCTATCAAAGCAGTGCAATGTGCTGTTATTGCTAAAAACTCTCTAAGGCTTTTTCCAAATACATTAAAATAAATTTGATGCTGTGTTTCTGTTTTACAAAGTTCATAAATTGCTTTTGCGTCATCTTCTTGTTTTGGAATATAATTGAATAGAATTTGAGCTTCTAGATTTTTTTCAGCGATAGTGTTTAAAACACTAGCCATATAAGAAAACGGATATGTTTTTTTTGGTCCACTTCCCAAGACACTAATCATATAAATAGGCTTTTCGAGATTTAAATCAGCACTAATTAAATAGTTTTTAGCATCCTCGAGTTCTTGATCCTTAAGATATATTTCGGGTAAAATATTCTGAAATTCTATACCAATAAACTCTAATAGTTTCATCCTGTTTTCAATAGCTAAGCTAGCATTGTATTCAGGCTTAGTTTTTCGATTTAATGTCTTGTTATAAAACAAAGAAGAATAACTTTTATGATACCCAATTCTTAATTTTGCTTTTGAAAAATAACTAAATATTAAACTGCTAATCTTTCCGTAAACATCTATTGAGACATCAAACTTTTCTTTTTGTAAACTCTTTGCAAAACTGAATAATTTTCGTTTGCTTTTCTCGTCTTCTGGAGTAAAAAAATGATATTTGTCTATGTACGGATTACCTTTTACTACAGGGTAGGTGTGCGAGTTAATGAGGTAATGTAATTGAGCATCAGGGTATTTGGTTTTAATAGCTTCAAATAGAATGCTTGACGTTAAGACGTCTCCAATCATTTTTTGCTGAATAACCAATACCTTCATTAGGGCAAATTACAACTAAAAAATACCAAATTCCAAAAAGAATAAACTTTATGGGCTTTTGTATTTTTGCTTGTTTATTTTAAAGATAGAAGTTCTTAAACGGCCACATCATATTCACGAAGTGCATCGTTTAAAGATGTTTTTTTATCTGTACTTTCTTTGCGTTTTCCTATAATTAATGCACAAGGCACTTGGAATTCTCCTGCACTAAATGTTTTAGTATAACTTCCAGGAATAACAACAGAACGCGCAGGAACACGACCTTTCATTTCTAGAGGTTCATCTCCAGTAACATCTATAATTTTTGTACTCATGGTAAGTACCACATTAGCACCAAGCACAGCTTCTTTTTCTACACGAACGCCTTCAACTACAATGCATCTTGAACCTATAAAAGCGCCATCTTCAATAATTACTGGAGCGGCTTGTAAAGGTTCTAAAACACCACCAATGCCAACACCACCAGAAAGGTGTACATTTTTACCAATCTGCGCACAACTACCAACAGTTGCCCATGTATCTACCATAGTACCTTCATCGACGTAGGCTCCAATATTTACATAACTTGGCATCATAATCACACCTTTAGAAATATATGCACCGTGACGTGCTATAGCATTTGGTACAACTCTAATGCCTTTTTCTGCATAACCAGTTTTTAAAGGTATTTTGTCATGGTACTCAAAAATACCAGCTTCAAGAGTTTCCATTTTCTGAATTGGGAAATATAATACTACGGCTTTCTTAACCCATTCGTTTACTTGCCAACCGTTATTAGTTGGTTCTGCAACTCTAAGTTCTCCGCTATCAATACGATTAATTACTTTTCTAATAGCGTCCGTAGTTTCTTTATTCTGTAATTGCGAACGGTCATTCCATGCCGTTTCTATAATAGATTGTATGTCTTTCATGGTGATGTAAATTAAAGTTCAAAGATAAGCGCCTCAAAAAAATCTAAGAAACTATTTCGAAAAATTTGTGAGTATTTGTAAAACTGTAAAATATTCAACATTATAAATCTTTATATTCTAACTATCTTTGCGCCAAATATGGGAAGACTTTTAGCTATAGATTACGGAACTAAACGCACAGGAATTGCAGTTACGGATGAGTTGCAAATTATTGCATCTGGTTTGACGACTGTTGATACTAAGACATTGATTCCTTTTTTGAAAGATTATATATCCAAAGAGACTGTAGATAAAATCGTTGTAGGCTTACCAAAACAAATGGACAATACAGATTCTGAAAGTGAAGTTTATATACAGAAGTTTTTAGTAAAGCTTCAAAATCAAATCCTTAATATTCCTGTTGTAAGAGTCGATGAGCGTTTTACGTCTAAAATGGCATTTCAGACAATGATAGATAGTGGTTTAAGCAAAAAGCAGCGCAGAAATAAAGCTCTTGTAGATGAGATAAGTGCCACGCTTATCCTTCAGAGCTATATGTCTTCTTTGTAGTAGCGTTACAATTATTATAAAACACCTTTAAAAATACATTAAGAATTGTATTTTTGCCTCCGTAAAAATTAAAATCATGATTTTACCAATAGTAGCATACGGCGATCCAGTTTTAAAGAAAAAGGCTGTGGAAATCGATAAAGATTATCCTAAGTTAGAGGTGCTTATTGCCAATATGTACGAGACTATGTATGGTGCTTATGGCGTTGGTTTAGCTGCACCACAAATTGGCTTAGCTGTACGTATGTTTTTGGTAGATACTGAGCCTTTTGCAGAAGACGAAAGTTTTTCTGAAGAGGAAGCTGCAGAATTAAAGACATTCAAGAAGACCTTTATTAATCCTATAATTCTTGAAGAAGATGGTGATGAATGGGCGTTTAATGAAGGGTGTTTAAGTATTCCGGATGTTAGGGAAGACGTTTTTAGACAACCAAGAATTAAAATACAATACCAAGACAAAGATTTTAATACACACGTTGAAGAATACGATGGTTTAATCGCGAGAGTTATTCAACATGAGTACGATCATATCGAAGGTGTTTTGTTTACAGACAAATTATCTTCGTTTAAAAAACGTTTATTAAAAGGAAAGTTGCAAAACATTTCTAAAGGTAAAATTAAAGTTGATTACAGAATGCGTTTCCCAGCAATGAGCAGAAAACGCTAAAAATATACACATGAGTTTAGATAAAATTTTATCAATTTCTGGAAAGCCAGGATTATTCCAAATTGTAACCCAAACACGCACAGGCGCTGTTGTTGAATCTTTAATAGACAAGAAAAGAATCACTGTTGGTGCGCATAGTAATATTAGTATTCTTAGTGAGATTGCCATCTATACGCTTACAGAAGAGGTGCCATTGCGTAATGTTTTAAATTCCATTAAAACAAAATATAAAGGTGCTGAAACTGAGATTAGTCATAAAGCAAGTAAAGACGAATTAGAAGAATTTTTCTTCGAGATTTTATCTGATTATGACGAAGACCGTGTGTATGCTTCAGATATCAAGAAAGTGGTGCAATGGTATAATATTCTTCAAAGGAATGATTTGTTAAGTGCACTTGAAGAAGAAGAAACTGTTGGTACTTCTGAGGAAGAATAAATCTATTCCTACAGCATTTTATTATTCAAAATTGTGGTAATTTAGACCGTAAATTATAAGTGATTTATGTCTGATAGAACTGCCCAATTAAAAGCCTTTGAGCGTTTGCTAACTATAATGGACGAGTTGCGCGAGCAATGTCCGTGGGATAAAAAGCAAACTATGGAATCCTTACGTCATTTGACTATCGAAGAAGTTTACGAACTCGGTGATGCCATTTTAGATAACGATTTGGATGAGGTAAAAAAAGAACTTGGAGATGTACTGTTACACATTGTGTTCTATTCAAAAATTGGTAGCGAAACAAAAGATTTTGACATTGCAGATGTATGTCACAGTATTTGCGATAAGTTAGTAGATAGACATCCACATATTTACGGCGATGTTGAGGTAAATGATGAAGAAGATGTAAAACGCAACTGGGAACAACTAAAACTTAAAGAAGGGAAAAATAGTGTTCTCGAAGGTGTGCCTAAAAGTTTGCCGTCTATGGTAAAAGCCAATCGTATACAAGACAAGGTTGCTGGTGTTGGTTTTGATTGGGAAAAACCAGAGCAGGTTTTTGAAAAAGTAGAAGAGGAGCTAGCCGAACTCAAAACGGAAATCAAAGCAGGGAATACAGATCGTATAGAGAGCGAATTTGGAGATGTCTTATTCTCTATGGTTAACTATGCACGATTTCTTAGGGTAAATCCAGAAAATGCTTTAGAGCGCACTAATAAAAAGTTTATGAAGCGTTTTCAATACCTCGAAGAAAAATCTAAGGAACTCCAAAAACCTTTAAAAGACATGACTTTATCCGAAATGGATGTGTTCTGGGAAGAGGCCAAAAAATTATAAGTGTTAAAGTCTACACTTAAAAAATCCAAAAGAAAATCTTAACCGTAACTATAATAGAAACACTCATGAAGAGGTTTCTTCTTTGTAGAATCTTAATTATTATTTAGCGGTTGTAATTAAGGTTAATTTAGTTTAGTTAGGGCAAAACCCACTTGTGAGAGCAAGTGGGTTTTGAGGTTTTATGTGGTGTTTTTAATAAAATTATTGTCGGTAATAACAGTTAGTATTGATTTGTTTTGGCATATATATCTACGCTTATAGACTTACCATTTTTTATTTCACAATCTTTAATCGTCTTTTCGTATTCAAAATCAAGTTTAGACATTGCTTTTTTACAATTACTATTTTCGGTCTCTACAAACCCTTCAATTCGGTGTAGCTTTAGTTGCTTAAATCCGTAATTAGTAATTAATGGTAAGACTTCTTTCATGATTCCTTTTCCCCAAAATTCAGGAAGCAGCCAAAGCCCAATTTCTGCTTTATTTTCTTTAGGGTTAATATCATTTAGCCCAACAGCTCCATAAAATGTTTTATTGTCCAGAGCACAGATTGCCCACCATAGTTGTTTATCATCCGCAAACCAACTCATTTGTTCCTTTGTAGCATCTATAGTGTCAAAGCTAATGCCGTAATGCTTAATAACATTAGGGTTTGATAATCCATTGAAGATGTTTTCAAGGTCTGCATCTATTATTTCGCGTAGTAGAAGTCGGTTAGTTTTTATTAAAGGAAAATTATTTTCCATCATTTATATTTTCAATGTTTGTTGGGTTATAATTTGGTAGGTTTATATTTATAGCTAATTAAACCATACTGCATAGCGTTGTCTTCTTAATTCTAAAGCAAGCCTTTCTTCCATTTTAAGAGCCTCAGACCTTGTTGGTAGTGGGTTAATATGATTGTAAAGACTAGGTCTTAAATACAACCCATACTTCTCGACGATATTTGAAGAAAGCTTATAGCCTTTCTTATTTCTATATCCCGTTTTGTGTTGCAAAAATCTTTCTTTGGGAGTTTTACTGGTCATTCCAACATATAGACATTGTAAAACGCCATTAAATTGCGGATTTGCTGCCCTAAACCTTGAGTTTTCAGTAAATACCCGTTTGGATAACTCTATGACATATACTCTATATTGTACTTTAGGCATTATTTATACACGTTGTTGGGCATAGTTTTACCATTCTAAAGCATATCTAATTCTTGGCCTACAATATTTTGAGGTTTTCTTAGCTTCAAATGTGATTTCAGATGGATATAAAGTTTCTTCCATTCTAAGCTCATTGCTTACAAGATATTCCCTGTAGTACACTTCATTGGGCGCAGTTTTAGAAAAACTAACAGAAAGTGTTAGTTGGTCAAGTTGTCTGTCCGTAACAAACGATAAACACCTAGCCATTTTTTTTCCTCGTTTTGCTTTAGCTGTTTCTTTTATTTTAAAGTGATATTTATCTCCTTTCATTAATGCTTTTGGTAATTTCAGAATATAATTATCCCATTCCGTATCAAATTCAGGTGTAGTGTCTTTTTCAATTTTTAATCCGCTAGTTAAAGATTCTAGTGTAGATTCCAAAATATGTACAGGTCCTACACCAATGTGTATTTTAGAAAGATTATTTACTTTAGACTCTATTGAACACTCCCTGTAACTAATTCCTTCTTTCTCATCAGTAATAATTCTTGCACTCATATTAATGTTCCGATAAATGAAGTCTCTTTTTTCAGCTCTGGATTTAATTCGATTTATGAATAAATTATAGTTAGATTTAATGAAGTTTATCAAGTAAAGAAATCCACCAATAGCACCTAAAATAGCAAGTATCCATAATAATATATCTTTCATTCAATAGTGTTTTTCTTAAATTATGCCCAACTCAGGGTTAAATGTAGTTCTGGTTTAACCCTGAGATGGAATACATTTACTTTAAGATGTAATGACAGCGAAGCTGCGCATATTAAAGTTCGCCTTTGGCGAATGTATTCCATCGTTGTTGTATAAGATTAGTTGCGTGTTTTAAGCACTAAAGTTAGCAAATAAATCACAGATAGAAAGTCCGCGAGACACGAGCGTAGCGAACTGGCGTTAGCAATTTTCGTAAGTAGGCGAATACTAACAATGAATTATACACGGTGTTGGCAAATGTGCTATCGATATTCTATTTCTTCTTTGAATGATAGACTTTTTTTATCAAGTAATATTAATTTTTGAATGCTTGAGATTATTAGTGCATTCCCAAATTCACATAATTTCCAAAGTTCATCAAAGTATAAATCAATTGTGTCATTGTAAATATACTTACTTGAACCATGTCGGAGTATTTTCATATCTCCATGTACAAAAGCGCTTCTATAAGAATAAAATTCATTTATTTTTTTGTTAATCCTCTTTGATTGGTTTGGGTTATTGAGGTGTAAATACATTCTGTTTTTGAGAGAATGAACTATAGAATCCCTAGATTTGATACCATAAAAAGCTTCTAAAGCATTTGTTATCCATACAATGAGAGTGGGATTATCGTCATAATCATAATTACAAAAATCTAGTATTGAGAACAATGTTTTTTCAACATTAGTCTCGGCAATCATTTTCGAATTAATGTTTAATGAATTATACCACTTAATTACTATATCAAGAGGGATTTTTTTGATAGAAGGCCATTCATATTCGTCATTAATTCCCCAAGCACTTTCAAAATAATAAGAAGTAAAACTTACTTCCTCCTTCATTTGTTCACTGTTTTTTATCCTACATTTTAGCAAATTTAGAGATCCTGGAAATGATAGATTCATACAGAGAAAAAGTATATGGACAAAATTTACAGCTACTGTATTTCGAATCCTGATAATGTCTGGATCTTTAGAATCACTTGATATAATTAGTTTAAGTTCACCACCATAAAAAAAGTCATGTTCTTTTGCTTGTTGAAATATATCCGAAAAATCAGTAGATATATCAAATAAGAACTCCTCATATGTTAATTCATAGTGTTTGAACAGATTGCTTGCTTCCTTCCAAAAATCTACCAATTCTTTTTCATCAGAGTAGAATTCATTTTCTGGAGATTGTATTTCGATTAAATATTCGATAGTTGATTTTTATGAAAGTATTTTTGCGAACTCTTATATATGTCTGTATTTTCGACTAAAATTTAATTTAATTAATCTTTTGTGAACTACCATAAACATTGATAAGTATAAGTTTTTTGAATCATGCATTTTGTATATCATATCTACGGTTTCTAATATGCTTGATATACAAAATACACGCATGCTTTTTAGCAAATGCATAATAATTGCTTTAAGAATACATTTCACGCACACGCTTTAGTTTAGTCTTCCAAGTTTCTAAAGACGCTTTATGCTTTTCTATATTCTTATGGACATCTTTTACCAAAGGATTATCATCCTTAACATTAGAGAAAAACTGTAAATTGTTTTCTAATTGGTTAATTTCTGACTTTACATCGTCAATTTTTTTACGGATAAAGTTTTGCTCGTTATCTAATTGACGCGTATCATCACCACTAGAGAGATTTTCTAACCGACCTTCAAAACGAATCATTTCTAACTTAGATTTATCCATCTTTAGTTTATCGAAAGTGGCATCAATAGCTTTGTAAAATTTACCGTCAATAAAACGCTTATTTTGTGGTACAAAACCAATAGACTTAAAAGTTTTAATGGTTTCTTGAAGCTTTGAGATATCAGCTTTTGCATCATCTGAAAACTCAAAGGATTTTAAGCTATCTAATAATTCTTTCTTTTTATCAAAGGCATCGTATAGTTCCTGATTTTCGGCTTTACGCTCAGCATGCATACGGTCAAAATAATGATTACACGCATTTTTGAATTGCTTCCAGATTTTATCAGAGTCTTTTCTTGGCACGTGACCAATCGTTTTCCATTGGTTTTGTATGTTTTTCATCAAAGGTGTTACCGTTGCAAAATCATCACTCTCTTTATTGTCTTCTGCAACTTTAATTAACTCTAATTTTTGCTGTAGGTTGGCATATTGGTCTTTCTTTAGATTCTTATAAAATCTGTTTTTGCTACGGTTAAACTCTCTTACAGCATCTTTGAATTTTTTCCATGTAGCTTCGTTTTGCTTTAAAGGGACTTTACCAGCATTGAAAAACTCTTCGCGTAAGGATTCCAGTTGTTTAATTCTTTTTTGTAGAATATTATGAGAGTTAGATTCTTCAGTATTAAGTGCTTTTATTTTTTCGATGATGTCTTCTTTGCGCACCAGATTTTTCTCGTAGGCTTTGTCTAAATCAGCATAATACTCTTGACGTTTGTCATGTATAATTTTTGTAGCGGTACTAAAACGTTCCCAAATTTCTTCGCGATGTTCTTTACCAACGGGACCAAGCTCTTCTTTCCAAAGCTTGTGTAGTACCTGTAACTCTCTAAAAGAATGATTTACATTTTCCTCAGCAGCTAATTCTTCAGCACGCTGAATAATTTTTAGCTTTTGCTCGTAATTATGCTTAAAGTCCATATCGCGCAAGTCACGATTAAGGTGCAAAAAGTCATAAAAGCGCTCTACATGATGATGGTATGTATTCCATGCATTATTGTATTTGTCTCTAGGAATTGGTCCTGCATTACGCCATTTCTCTTGTAACTCTTTAAAGTGCTTATAAGTTTCGCCCATATTTTCTTCAACACCAACTAGGCTCTTAATCTCTTCAATAATTGTCAATCTATTTTCAAGATTATCTTTAAGAGATTTTTCACGGTCTTTATAATAAGCGTTTACAGATTGCTTGTATTCTTTAGCAGCAGAATTGAACCCTTTTTTGGTATCGTTAGAATAATAGAAGTCTATAATATTACCACCATCAGCGATAAATTCTTCCTTTTTTTCTTCTAAAAGTGCAGAATACTTTGAGTTAAATTCTGATTTTATCTCCTTTACATGAGAAGAAATCGTTTGTATTTTATGGTTTTTCAGAAGTTTTTCAAACTCAGAAACCAAATCATCCATGCTCATAGCATGGTAATCTTTGTCTTCTAGCTTATGACGCTCGGCATTAGATTCATCCTCAGCATCTTCAGCGTTTGAGTTTTCAATTTCCTCAACGTGAGACTCTTCTTCTGTAGCGACTTCAGCTTTAACTTCAGTTTCCTCAACAGGTTCTGGAGTTTCTTCTGGAGTACTTTCTTCAGCTTTTGTTTCTGTTTGTTCTTTTGGGGTTGCTTCCGCTTTTGTTTCTTCAACCTCTTTTTTTCCATCTGCATCTTGCAGGTTATCTATCTCAGACATTTGTCAAATTTTTTAATATGTGGATGTTAAAGATAAGAAATGCCCAAGAATTACAAAGCTTTTAAAGTTAAACAAAAGCCTAAATTATTGACTTTAGCTATTCCAGATTTCCCAAGATTTTTCTGCTTGAAGCTCCAACATTTTAAGGCCGTTAATTGTAACAGCATTTTGAGAGTCTCCTAGCTTTAAAAATTTTGTTTGTTCTGGGTTATAAATAAGGTCGTAAAGAATATGGTGTTCTGAAATGCCATCGTATGGAATATCAGGGCATTCATTGATGTTTGGATATGTGCCAACAGGAGAGCAATTAATTAAGACTTGATGAGTTTTTATAATCTCTTCAGTTAATTCTGAATAGATAAATGAAACGTTTTCTTTTTTAGTTCTTGACACAAAATGAAATTCAATTTTTAGCTGTTTCAAAGCGTAAGCTATTGCTTTTGAAGCACCACCAGTTCCAAGAATTAATGCTTTTTTATGCTGTTTGTTTAGAAGTGGTTTAAGTGAGTTTTTAAAGCCATAATAATCGGTATTATGTCCAATTGTTTTTCCTTTTTTTGTAATTTTTATGGTGTTTACAGCACCTATTTTTTTTGCACGTTTATGCAACTTATCTAAAAAAGGAATTATTGCTTCTTTATACGGAATGGTAACATTTAAGCCTTTAATATTTTCTGAGTCTATAAAGATATTTTTAAATTCTGAAATGTTTTCTAAATCGAAATTAACATAAGAATGCGGCAAGTTTTCTGCTTGAAATTTTTCAGCAAAATAACCTCGAGAGAATGAGTAATCGATATTTTCACCGATTAATCCAAACTTATATTTTAATTCGTTTTGTGCGTTGTCCATACCATTCTAATGCTAAAACTATTAAAATTCCGAAAACAATATAAGCAATAGCGATATAAGTTTCAGAGTTTAATTGTGGTAAAAAGCGTTCGTAGTTTTCTATAACTTGAGCACCAGTAGAATCTAATATTTGCGAGCCATCACCAGCCGTTTTATACTTGGTTTCTTTCCATGGCCACACAACACCAAGCGACCCAATAATAAATCCAATAATTGTTGCTAGCGTTATGCTCTTGTAGTGCTTTAAGATATAATTTAATACATGCGAAAAAGTGACTAAACCTGTCACGGAACCTAATGTAAAAACCGATAGGACTTTAAGCATTCGCATACGGGCTTGGTCTTTTACAAATTCAAAATTACCAGTAAAAATATCAGCAATTGTATCGTATAAAGCATTAACAGAATCAACGAGTAGCAATACGTAATTACCCAATATAATAAGTATAAAAGAACCAGAAAATCCCGGAAGTGTCATTCCCGATACACTAATAATTCCACAGAAAAAAACAAAAATTAAATTATCGTTTTCCATAGCTGGGTCCAAAAAACTAATGCTAACGCCAATAACAGCACCAATAATTAAAGCAACAACAGTTTTTGTATTCCACTCTTTAAAATCTTTATTGATGTAATAGATAGAGCCTAAAATCATTCCGAAGAAAGTGCTCCAAACATAAAGCTGATAATGGTCAATCAGGTAATCTAAAATTTTAGAAACACTGAAGTAGCTGATAATCATTCCTAAGAAAAGTAGGAACAGAAATTTACCATTTATATATCTATAAAAGCTTTTAAAACGACCATTAAAAAGTAGCTTGAATGCTGTCTTATTAACGCGTTGAAGCGAATAAATAAACTCTTCGTAAAAGCCAGCAACAAAAGCGACAACACCACCAGAAACTCCAGGAACTTTATTTGCAGCACCCATTGCTAGCCCTTTGATAATTAAAAATACGCGGTCTTTTAATGAGCGTGTACTTTCCATTTAGGCATTAGTGTTTTCTTTCCCTTTTCCTAAACGTTCAAGAATGAGAATGGTTAAAAATCCAATAATTATAAATACAATTGCCATTACCAATTGGCTATCGCCATTAAAACGCTGCGGCAAAATACTTTTTTCTAAAAGTGGAACTTCAATGCCTTCAGAATTTAGCCTAGTCGTTAAAATCTCTTTCCAAGGCCAAATTTTATTTAAAGAGCCAATCATAAAACCTGTTAAAATGGCTAGAGTGATGTTCTTTTTGTGCTTAAACATCCAGTTCAAAATTTTACTAAAAACTTTAATGCCAATTACGGCTCCTATAGCTAATAATATAAAACTTATAAAGGCATCTTTAAACAACTCCATATTACCTGTAAATAAACCTTCTCTTAGATTATTAACGGTATCAATTGCTGTTTGATATGCACCAAGTATTAATAATATAAATGCACCAGAAACGCCAGGTAAAATCATGGCAATTATGGCTATAAATCCACAAAAGAGTAGATAATACGGACTGTCTGGAGAAGCAAAAGGTTCTGCTAACGTTATAAAGTAGGATAGGACAGAGGTCAATATTATGGCAGCTATAACTAATGGCGACCAACCTTTTATCTGCTTTGCGATATAAAGAATGCTTGCTAAAACCAATCCAAAAAAGAATGACCAAAGTAAAATAGGCTCATTATGCAATAGCCATTTAATCAATTTTGCTAAAGACAAAATACTTATAGCAATACCCATAAAAAGCGATAGTAAAAAATTACCGTTTATAGATGTCCAAGCAGTTTTAAAACCTGAAGTTTTCCAAACTTTAAAAACCCCAAGATTTACATTGTCTATACTTTCTATGAGTTCTTCGTAAATCCCTGAGATAAATGCGATTGTACCACCAGAAACACCAGGGACTACATCTGCTGCGCCCATGGCAATACCTTTTAATGAAATTGTGAGATAGCTAAAAAAGCTGCGTTGCATAATTAGATTTAAAATGAAACGCTAAGGTATGGATTTTTAGTCTGAAGATTTTTTTGAAGACGAAATAATCTCTTTAACAACTGGCTTATTTAAAAGATTAGGAAATAACTCTTCAATTATAAAATCATATTCACTATTTAATCGTAATGCATTTTTAAGATGATAACGTCCTTTGCCTTGCTCTAGCGTCTTAAAATAAAGACCTCCTAAGCGATATTCTATCTCGGCAGATTCTGGATAAAACTCAATAGCTTGTAGAAGATTAAAAATAGCAGCTTCATATTCGCCTAGTTTAATTAATATATCTGTACGGTTTATCCATGTATCTATCTCGTAGTTTCCAAGCTCTAAAGTACGTTTAAAGCCTTGTTCTGCTTCTTCAAAAAAGTTTAAACGCAGATTAATATTTGCGTAAAGTTTCCAGTACAATACGTTGTCACTATCAATGTTAACAGCCTTTCTGATATAGTGTAAGGCCTTCTGATAATTTTGGTGCTTTGTATAAAATTTTGTAATTGCAATCCAACCTTTGTCTAAAAGCGGATCTTCTTCAACGGTACGATTAAAAAACTGTACAGCTAAATCGTCTTGATCTAGTTTTTCATAACAATGGCCAATTCTTAGAAGCGCAAATGAAGTGGGATCTTCTAATGCTAAAGTTATTTTGTAGTTTTCAATAGCTTCATTATACTTTTTTTGCTTTTCTAAAACCTTTCCTTTTTCAAGATAGGCGCCTACAAATGTATCATCAGAGATTATAGCAAAATCAAAAGCTGTATTCGCTCGCTTATAATCTTTGATAGCGAAATACTGTCGTCCTAATTGATGCCAAGCGATTTCGCAATATGGATTTGTGTCTAGATATGCATTTAGGAAATCTATGGCTTCTTCATTTTTATCTAAAAAGTCAAAGCAATAAATTACATTATGTAAAGCTGAATAATCTGTTTTGTCTATTTCTAAGCATTTTTGAAAATATATCAGAGCGTTTTCAAATTGATTTAAAAACAAATATTCCATACCAACAAGACCATATAAATCACTTTCACCTTCCATCGTGCTTGATAAATCCAAAGCAATTAACAAAGCGTTTATGGCTTCCTCATGTAAGTCTTGTTTAGAAAGCACGTTAGCTTTCTGGATATATATTTCTTCATTATTAGGTTCTAAATAATGAAGTTCTTCTAAGATATCATTAGCTTCTTCAAACTTATTTTCAATAACTAGTATTTCAATTTTGAAGAGGCGAAGATTTATGGATGTTGGGTGCTGTTGTAAGCCAAGTTTTATAGCTTTTTTTGCTAGTGAGATTTTTCCATTCTCGAGATAATGGTGAATAATATTTTCGAATTCGTTTGAATCAAAAAACAAAACGTCATTTGTTTTTAGCATGGACTCAAACTTTGTGAGAGACATATTATTAAAATCTCCATTTTGACTATACTCCATAGGCAGATATATTGTTCAATAAAATAAATTTAGTGTTATAGATTGAAGTTTTAGTTTTACTGTCTTAATGTTTTTAACAAAATAGTTAACAGCTTAATTTTTAATGAAAATGCAACAATAGTCGTACCACAGCATGCATTCTTTCAAAAGATTGAAGATTAAATAGTATCTAGAATGCCTTTTATAATCTGACACCCTTTAACGATTTCTTCGTTTGAAATGGTTAATGGCGGTGTAATTCTAATAGCTTTTGGTTCAAAGAGCAACCAAAAGAGGATTAAACCTTGGTCTTTTGCTTGCAAAATAACTTGGTTAGTGATTTCTGCAGAATCTGTAATCAAAGCCAACATTAAGCCTCGACCTCTAATGGCTTTAATTTTTGAATGCTGAAGTTCTTTTCTGAATATTTTTTCTTTTTCTAGAACTTGAGACATTAAGTTAGTCTCAATAATTTCTGTTAATGTAGCCAATGCAGCAGCAGCGATAACGGGATGACCGCCAAATGTGGTAATATGCCCAAGTTTTGGGTTATCTTTTAAGTCAGCCATCATTTCTTGTGATGCTGTAAAGGCACCAATTGGCATACCGCCACCAAGACCTTTTCCAGTGACTAAAATATCTGGAGTGCAATTATAATGTTCAAAACCAAACAGTTTTCCTGTACGACCAAAACCAGGTTGAATTTCATCTAAGATTAGTAAAGCACCAACGTCATTACATTGTTGCTGTATTTTTTGTAAATAATTATCAGTAGGTTCGATAAAACCAGCACCACCTTGAATGGTTTCTAAAATAACGGCAGCTGTTTTATCTGTAATCTGATCTAGACAATCACCACAATTATAAGTCATATGCTTTATATCTGGAAGCAATGGTAGGAAAGGGCGCTTACGTTCTTGGTAATCCATTAAACTTAAAGCTCCAATTGTATTGCCATGATATGCATTTTTAGCGGCTATGATTTCACTTCTTCCAGTATGTCTCCGAGCTAATTTAATGCTACCTTCTATAGCTTCTGTTCCAGAATTTACAAGATAAGTGGTGTTTAAAGATTCAGGAAGGTGTTTTGCTAACAGTTTGGTTAATGCTACAGCTGGTTCTTGAATATATTCGCCATAAACCATAACATGCAAATACTTGTCTAACTGACTTTTTATAGCAGAAACTACTTTAGAATGTCTATGTCCAAGTGGTGTCGCAGAAACACCAGCAACAAAATCTAGATGAGCTTTTCCAGAAGTATCGTATACATAACTACCTTCTGCATGACTGACTTCTATTGCCAATGGATGTGGCGTTGTCTGCGCTTGATATTTATAGAAATCGTCTTGCATATTAGTTACCTAAAGGCTTCTCTTTCTTAGGCTTTTCTTCTTTTTTCTCTTGCCCTGAGCTTGTCGAAGGGTCAGGGAGATTTCTTGCGGCCTTATTCTCTTTCTTAGGGTCTTTGGGTTTGGCAGCTTCAACACGTTGTCTTACATCTTCATCAAAAAAATCTTCTGGTGGGACATAATCATCTAGACCTTTTATAATAGGAAGATTTAATGGCGGGTCATCCTTAAATAAGTCTTCCACACTATTAGGTCTTTCGTCTCCACGCCAATCAAATCCACGAAGCCTATTCGCATTTTTTGGGAATAGAGATTCTGGACTTAAATCACCATCGACCTTATTAATTAAGTTAATTTCTTCAATATCATTATCTGAAATTTTGATGTTGATACTACCTGATTTTGATTTATTAATACCTATAAGTTCGCCCAAGCCATTCCGAGAATAATAGATAACTTCAGCATTTTTAATGATATCTACATTATACAATTCATTATCCTTGAAAAGTCCAATAAGTTCTTTTCCTTTAGTTTGGTTATAGCCGTCATCACTTACAGTGTCTTTACTTACCAAGAATGCATTATTAAAGACTTTAAGAGAATCTAACTGTTCAGTCTTTACATTAGAAATTAAATGAATAGTATCACCAGACATTTGGTTACCTATATTCCAAAGTAGGGGTTTTCGTTTTGTAGCAAATGGGTCTTTGGAGTTGTATCGCGCTAAGTTAATCATCTCAGTTAGACCCGTTTTATGGTCTGCATGAATAGAATCTGCTTTTCCTGCTAAATCACTTTTGTAAATTTTGGCATTATAAAATGCCCTAGTAATACGGTGTTCTTCTGGTCCAGTAAGCATTAACGTATCGCTGTGTATGTAGATAGAATCTTTTTCTTGTATGGTAATGGCGAGAGCACGTTTTGTAATAAAAACAGAATCTTTAGCTTTCCAGACTTCCGCATAATGTCCTTTTACAATGCTGCTATTTATAGTGTCTGTAATTTTAATATTGTTTGTGGCCGATGCAAAGTTTAGGTTCCTGTCAAAATAAATACTATCACCAATAACTTCTCTGTCATCATAATTGATTTTGGCATTACGCTGAAAGTGCCCAAAATCTTCTTGTGTATCGTAAAAACCACGTTCACAATAGATATCATTGCCTTCTCCAGTTATAGTTGAAGGCCCAAAAATATAGGCATGGCCTGAGTCATTAAAAAAATCGAGACGTTTAGTTTTTAATGTATATTCCGGATTAACCAATACCACACTATCTACAAACTGGTACTTTTTATTCTGCATGTAATAGCGACCAATTCTACTAGTAATTGTACCCGAAGAATCTCTAACAACCTTTCCGGAAACATCATAGTATGCCTGTTGTTTTGCGCGATCAAAATGAAGTTTATCTGTTGTTAATGTTGATTTTGGGTCTTTAAGGATAACATCACCACGAGCAAAAGCCAGTTCTGTTTTACCACTGTATTCAATATATTTGGCGGTCATGGTAATGGTGTCTCCCTGGATCATACGTACATTGCTAAAGGCTTCTATAAAATCATCCTTTTTATAAAGCACGGCTTTATCGCAATAAACATTAACACCATTATGAACAAAATGAACTTGCTGCTGATTGTCTCTTAAAAAAGTGAATGAGCCATCTTCTCGACCTTTCTCAGTAAAACCTTTACCTGCAAATATAATTTTTATGCTTTCCTTTTTTTGAGAAAAGCCTAATGTTGTAAACGCACAACATAGAATAAGAAACGTTAATTGAAGTAGTTTCAAAACTTTAGTATTTATTTGACTAGTAACCGTTTTACTTTTGCTTTAGTATCAGTTAACAGTTTTTTTAACAGCAATAAAGCAAAGTCTGTGCCTTACTTTCTATGTATCGTCTGTTTTCTATCTGGTCCAACAGAAACTACTGTAATAGGTATGTTTAATTCTTTTTCTAAAAAGGCAACATATCCATTTAAAGCGTCTGGCAATTGTGAGGCTTCTGTCATCCCAGTTAAATCAGCATCCCAGCCTTTCATCTCAGTGTAAATTGGAGTTATATTTTGATTTTCGATATTATAGGGTAAATGTGTGATTTCTTCACCCTTATATTTGTATGCTGTGCATACTTTTAAGGTTTTAAAACCTGAAAGCACATCGCCTTTCATCATGATTAACTCTGTAACACCATTAACTTGACAAGCATAGCGTAAGGCTACTAAATCTAACCAACCACAGCGTCTTGGACGACCAGTAGTTGCGCCAAACTCGTGACCAACACGTCCCATAGTTTCGCCATCTTTGTCAAATAACTCCGTCGGAAATGGGCCAGAACCAACACGCGTTGTGTACGCTTTAAAAATACCGTAAACCTTACCAATTTGGTTAGGAGCTACACCCAAACCCGTACAAGCACCAGCAGCAGTTGTGTTAGATGATGTTACAAATGGGTATGTTCCAAAATCGATATCTAATAAAGAACCTTGTGCGCCTTCTGCAAGAATAGACTTTTCTGAAGCTTGTGCTTGATGTACATATTCTTCAGAGTCAATAAATTTTAAAGACTTTAATGTTTCAATAGCACTAAAAAATTCTGCTTCAAGTTCTTCTAAATCATATTGAATATCTACATTGTAGAAGTCAATCATGGCTTGATGCTTATCGGCTAATGCTCTGTATTTGTTTTTCCAATCGGCTAATTCTATATCACCAACACGGATACCATTTCTTCCAGTTTTATCCATGTAAGTAGGTCCAATTCCTTTTAAGGTTGAACCAATTTTTGCTTTTCCTTTGGCAGTTTCACTAGCAGCATCTAATAAGCGATGTGTTGGCAAAATGATATGTGCTTTACGAGAAATTAATAATGACTTCTTATAATTTACATCTTGCTCGTCTAACTTGTCCAATTCTTTTTTGAAAATAACTGGATCGATGACCACACCATTACCAACCAAATTGATAGTGTTGTCATGAAAAATCCCTGAAGGAATTGTATGTAGTACGTGCTTTCTGCCATTAAAAACAAGGGTGTGACCTGCATTTGGTCCACCTTGAAAACGTGCAATAATATCGTATTTAGAGGTTAATACATCGACAATTTTCCCTTTGCCTTCGTCACCCCATTGTAAACCTAGTAGTAAATCTACTGCCATTATATAATTTTAGTTGGCCCGCCTTGCCAAGACAAGTCGAGCAGGTTAGTTAGTGTTGTTTTTTCTGTTGCCATAAAAATAAAGAGAGTGGTTGTTGATTTCAATATCAAATACTTCTTCTATGGTTTTTTTTATGGATTGAATGCGTGGGTCGCAGAATTCTATGACTTCACCAGTATCTGTTAAAATTACATGGTCATGCTGCTTGTCAAAGTATGACTTTTCATAATGTGCTTGATTCTGTCCAAACTGATGTTTGCGAACTAGTGCACATTCTAACAACAATTCTATAGTGTTGTAAAGTGTAGCACGACTTACACGATAGTTTTTGTTTTTCATTTTGATATACAAAGATTCAATATCAAAATGCTCTTCACTATCGTATATTTCTTGAAGAATGGCGTAACGCTCTGGCGTTTTTCTATGGCCATTTTCTTCTAGAAAATTTGTAAAAACTCGTTTTACTATTTCCTGATTAGTCTCTTCTGTTTTTGCATTCATAATAAGGTGTAAATTTAAACAAAATTGTACTATTTGAATGATAAAGTTTAACTAAAAAGTAAAAGAAATCAACAAGTTTTCAAAGGTGTTAAAGTTGTTGAAAGTTGATAATTATACTCTGGTTACTTTGTCAATACCATTGATTTTTTTCAGATTCTCAATCAACTTTTTGAGCATGGTTTTGTTTTTTACAACAACTGTGATCTTACCTGAGAAAATACCGTCATCACTAGAAAAATTCAAGCTTTTCATATTAACGTGCATGTTTGCCGAAATGACTTTTGTAATGTCATTTACCAAACCTAAATCGTCTAAGCCAGAAAGTACAATTTGAGAGGTGTATTCTTGCTGCGTAGAATCTATCCACTTGGCTTGCATAATTCTATATGCATAATTAGACTGGAGACTCAGCGCATTTGGGCAATTTTTTTTATGAACTTTAATGCCATCATTGATCGTTAAAAAACCAAAAACTTTGTCTCCCGGAATTGGAGTGCAGCACTTTGCTAAGGTATAGTCTAGTTTTTCTTCCTCTTTACCAAAAACAAGCATATCGAACTTGGATGTAATTTCATCTTTGTCGATATCTTTTGGAGTTTCAGATTTTCTTATTCTATTTTTTATATAGCTCACAAAAGCATTGCTGCGAGATGCAGCATAACCTTTAAGCATAGTATTGTCTATTGTTCCGAGCCCAACACGATAAAATAAATCCAACGAGGTATTAAGCTTAAAATGATTTACAAGCTCGTTAACCGATTTTTCATTAAGTGTAATCTTTAGTTGCTTTAATTTTCTGCGTAAAATTTCTTTGCCTTCTTCAGCCATTTCTTTCTTGTCGGCATTTAGATAAGATTTAATTTTACTTCTTGCTCTTGCTGTAGTTGAATAGTCTAACCAGTTGCTGTTTGGTTTTGAATTTTCTGAAGTTAGAATCTCTACGCGGTCACCACTTTTAAGCTCGTAGCTTAATGGTACTAGCTTTCCGTTGACTTTGGCGCCACGTGTTTTCATACCAACTTCGGTATGTATACTGAATGCAAAATCTAAAGGTGTAGCACCTTTTGGTAACGATTTTAAATCGCCTTTTGGTGAAAAGACAAATATTTCTTTGGAGTATAAATTAAGTTTAAACTGTTCTACAAAATCTACAGCATCTGCTTCATTGTTTTGTAAGGTTTCCTGAAGACGATTTATCCATAGATCAAGACTATCTTCTTTCTCATCTTGATTTTTGTATTTATAGTGAGCAGCATAGCCTTTTTCAGCTATTTCATTCATACGCTCGCTACGAATTTGTACTTCTACCCAGCGACTTTTAGGGCCAACTACAGTAATGTGCAAAGCTTCATAACCGGTTGATTTTGGTGATGAAATCCAATCGCGCAATCTAATAGGATTGGGTGTAAAATGGTCTGTGACTATAGAGTAGATTTTCCAAGCCAGAAATTTTTCGTTTGGGATATCCGATTTATATATAATTCTGACCGCAAATTTATCATAGACTTCATCAAAAGACACACCTTGTTTTACCATTTTTCGGCGTATGCTAAAAATTGATTTTGGACGTCCTTTAATTTCGTATTTAAGGCCTTCTTTGTTTAAAGAATCTTTAATAACTTTTGAAAAATCTTTGATGTAGGTCGCTTGTTCTTCTTTGCTATCTTCAATTTTACTTAAGATATCGTTATAAATTTCTGGTTGTGTGTATTTTAAGCCAAGGTCTTCAAGTTCAGTCTTTATGTTGTATAATCCAATTCGATGGGCGAGAGGTGCGTAAATGTAAAGTGTCTCGGAGGCAATTTTAACCTGTTTGTCAGGGCGCATGGAATCCATGGTTAGCATATTATGCAAACGGTCTGCAATTTTTATGATAATGACTCGGACATCTTCATTGAGCGTGAGTAACATTTTTCTAAAATTCTCAGCTTGTAAAGACACGTCCATGTCTTTTTTTAAAGACGAAATTTTAGTTAACCCATCAACGATGCGCGCAACGGTTTCACCAAAAAGACGCTCCATATCTGCAATAGTATAATTAGGATTGTCTTCTACAACATCATGAAGTAAAGCAGCAGCGATACTTGTAGCATCTAGCCCAATTTCTTGGGCTACAATTTTGGCGACAGCTATTGGGTGGAAAATGTAGGCTTCTCCTGACTTTCTTCTCTGGTCTTTATGTGCATCAACAGCAACGTCAAAAGCGTGACGGATTAATTTTTTATCCTCACGACTCAGCGTCTGGTAACTTACTTTAAGTAATTCTTTGTAAGCTTTTGCAATTGCTGCATTTTCTTGTTCAATAGCTTCCTCAGTCATAGAACTAAAGTAAGAAGACCAATTGTAATAAGCAATTGTTTTGTAGTTAGAATTTTACTTCTGATAAATCATATCTATTTGCATGTTAAAAAAGACTCTTCAATTATTGAAAAACGGAAAAGTTAACGATTTAGTTATTAATACAATTGTGGATTTCCCATTAAAAATGTAAGGATAATCCACAATGTAATCTAGGTATTCTCATTTAGTTTTACAGATCTATTATGAGGTTGAGTCATCTTCCTTATTTATATGTAATCATAAAAACTTCAAGTAGATGAAAACACTATTAAAACGCTCTTTGCAATTACTTGTATGCATTTTTGCTATTAACTTAAATG
>SHBX01000020.1 GCA_004211785.1 Winogradskyella sp. | reverse complement strand
ATCAAGCATTAAACCAATGGGATACCAGTAATATTACAGACTTTTATAGAATGTTCTATGACGCTCACGATTTTAACCAATCACTAAATAATTGGGATGTGAGTAGTGCGTCTAATATGAGCTTTATGTTTGGTAGCACAATTAATTTTAATCAGCCACTTAATAATTGGGATGTTAGTAATGTATCAAACATGAGCGGTATGTTTGGCAGTACAGTTAACTTTAATCAACCACTTAATACTTGGGATGTTAGTAATGCTTATGATATGAGTAGTATGTTTAGTGGTGCAGATAGTTTCAACCAACCACTTAATAATTGGGATGTTAGCAATGCCTCTGATATGAGTAGGATGTTCGCAACTACATATAACTTTAATCATTCTCTAGATAATTGGGATGTAAGCAATGTGACAGATATGCAGTTTATGTTTTTTAATGCAGAAAGTTTTGATCAATCTCTTGGTGCTTGGAATGTAAGTAACGTATCTGATATGTTGGGTATGCTTTCATTCTCAGATCTATCCACAACAAATTATGATAGTACTTTAATTAATTGGGCATCTCAAAATTTACAGAATGATGTAGAACTTCATGCTTTGAATATTAATTATTGTAGTGGTGCGACAGCAAGGCAAAGTATTATAAATAATTTTGACTGGTCAATTTATGACGCTAGTGTTGACCCAAGTTGTAGGGCACAAAACTCTGTTACTAAAAACAATCTTATTGTTTATCCTAACCCTGCAAAAAATGAAATTTCGCTTTCTGTAGAAAAAACTGAAATTAAGACAATTCAGATTAGTAATATTTATGGAAGCACAATAAGAAGTATTAAAGGCATTGATAAGTCAAAATTCAGCTTAAATGTGCAAGATTATGCTAGAGGAATGTACTTTATTAAAATCACAACTAGTGATGGAAATGTACAACTGAAAAATGTAATCCTAAAATAGCATTGAAACAAAAAAGGGAACCAAATTGGTTCCCTTTCTTAATTTATTTTATCAGATTACTCAATAATCTTAGCACCTTTAGGCATTCCAAACATAGCATCTTTTGGCGCTTCTTCTGAAACTACAACATCAGCAAACTCTACTGTGTTTCTTAATTCAGTAGGTTGTCCTTCTTCAACGGTATACCAAGAAATACTCTTTGGCAATGCTAATCCGTTTAACGTTTGCCAATTATCGTAACGAATATAACTAAATCTCTTACTCTTTTCTTGTTTTCCGAAAGTAACCGTGTAAGCTAGCCATTGCATTTGTCCAGAAGCTGCATCGTAATATACAATGTACTGGTCGTTTGGAGAAATTCCTACGCCTGCATCATAAGAAATTAATACACCTGGATATGTTTTTCCTTCAAAAGTTAAAGGTTCAGCGTCTTCATAAATAATACCGTCATCTCCTACAATAAATGGCATAGCGTAGAAATACATCATTAGTCCTTTATAGAATTTTGCATTTCCTTTGTATTCATTTCCATCTTTTTCATTAACCCATAAAGTTCTTCCATCAAAACCAGCAGCATAAGTTGGTGTGTCGATTAACTCTGCACGTGTTTTTAAATTTGTCGTTGTTACTTCTGCTCCATTTGGCTTATTCATCGTAAATGACAACGTTTTCATTTTATTCCAGTTATCAATGCCTCCATGCGCATCAAACACCTTAGTAATATTTTCTGGATAAACACTTGTGGTAATGTCTTCTTTTTTGACTTCTTCGACTACTGTTTCAGATTTTGTCTCGTTTTTACAAGCTACAAATAAGGTTGCCGCAGTAAATAATAATAGTAGTTTTTTCATGATATGGTTTTTAGTTGATTGGTTTGACGTTACAATTCCTGTAAAATTACATTACTTTTGCTATTGTATGCACAAATCTATAACTAGTCCGCAAAATCCATTAATAAAACAGCTCGTTCAGCTTAAAGATAAATCTCGTGAACGCAAGAAAACAGAACGTTTTTTACTAGAAGGCAAACGTGAGTTATCTCTTGCTATTAAAGGTGGATATGATATTGAAAAACTATTATATTTTCCTGGTTTATTTTCTGAAAGTGAAGCAGAAGCTATGGAGCGTTACACTATTGAAATTATTGAAATTTCGAAAGAGGTATTTCAAAAATTAGCGCATCGTGGAACAACAGAAGGTGTTATCGCTGTTGGTAAAACAAAATCGCATACGCTTGAAGCATTACATCTCACATCAAAAAACCCTTTAATACTAGTTGCTGAAGCTCCTGAGAAACCTGGGAATGTTGGTGCATTATTACGTACTGCAGATGCAGCAAATGTAGATGCTGTAATTATTGCCAATCCAAAATCAGACATTTACAACCCAAATATTATTCGCTCTAGTATTGGCTGTGTATTTACAACTGAAATTGCCGTTGCAAATAGTAATGAGGTGATTAGTTATTTACAGAAATATAACTTTAATATTTTTAGTGCTATTCTTCAAGAATCAAAACCATATCATACTCAAGATTACACATTACCAACAGCTATTGTTGTTGGTACTGAAGCCAATGGTTTAACTCAAGAATGGCGAGACGCTGCAACTCAAAATGTGAGCATACCTATGCAAGGCGTCATAGACTCTATGAACGTTTCTGTTGCTGCTGGTATTTTAATTTTTGAAGCTAAACGACAACGTGATTTTAAATAATTTAAATAAATGAATTCCGAAATTCTATTCTATATCATCATAGGCATTATCATTATCAATTTTATAAAAGATAAAATCCTAGATGCTTTAAATGCAAAACATTTTAATGATGCAATTCCCGCTGAATTAGCTGATGTTTTTGATGAAGATGCTTATAAAAAATCTCAAGCTTATAAAACTGTAAATTATAAATTTGGAATTTGGTCATCTTTGTTTTCTCTAGTATTAACTCTTGGTTTTTTATTTCTAAATGGATTTGAATATGTTGATACTATTGCTAGAAGCTATTCTGAAAACCCTATAATTGTTTCATTGATATTCTTTGGTATTATTATGCTGGCCAGCGATATCATCTCTACTCCTTTTTCTTATTACAAAACCTTTGTTATCGAAGAGCGTTTTGGTTTTAATAAAACCACTAAAAAACTCTTTATTATAGATAAAATCAAAGGTTTATTTATGATGACTATTATAGGTGGTGGATTATTAGCCTTAATTGTTTGGTTTTACCAAGTAACTGGAAAACATTTTTGGCTATATGCATGGGCTTTAATTACTGGATTCACCGTATTTACGAATATGTTTTATGCCCGATTAATTGTACCGCTATTTAATAAACAAACACCTTTGGAAGATGGCGAATTAAGAAATAAAATATCAGACTATGCTAATTCTGTAGGCTTTAGCTTAAAGAAGATTTTTGTTATTGATGGCTCTAAACGAAGTACTAAAGCCAATGCTTATTTTTCGGGGTTTGGAAGTGAAAAACGTGTCACACTTTTTGATACTTTGATTAATGATTTGGATGAAGAAGAAATCATTTCGGTATTAGCACACGAAGTTGGTCATTATAAATGTAAACATATTATTTTCAACCTTTTTGCTTCAATACTATTAACTGGGTTGACTTTGTTTATTCTATCCATTTTTATTTCTAATCCGTTATTATCTAATGCTATAGGTGTTGAAATTCCGAGTTTTCATGCTGGGCTTATCGCTTTTGGATTGCTCTACTCGCCTATTTCTGAAATTACTGGGCTTATTATGAATTACTTTTCACGTAAGTTTGAATACCAAGCAGATGACTATGCCAAAAACACTTACAAAGCAGAGCCACTAATTAGTTCACTAAAAAAGCTATCAAAAAACAGTCTGAGTAATTTAACACCACATAAAGCTTATGTTTTTATGCATTATTCACACCCGACTTTATTACAGCGTATTCAGAATATGAGAAAATAGTATCTTTAAGAAACTAAAATCTTATGTGGGAAGAGAAACTAAAATTCTTTGATAAACTCGTTGACCAATGCGACCGTTTTGAACGCAAAGGCAAAAACATGATTTACACCTCTGCAAACGGTTATATGTTTGCATTGTTGAACAAAGCTGGAGAAATAGGTTTTAGATTACCAAAACCAGTCGCTTCAAAATTTATGGAAGATCATAATACTGGGCATTATTATTCTTATGGTGCAAAAATGAAAGATTATGTTTTAGTACCTGAAACGCTCTATGATAATGAGAAATTATTAGTAGACACCATAAATCAGAGTTATGATTTTGTGATGAGTTTGCCTAAGAAATAAAAAATGGAATCAAGTTTTTTTTAAGAGATTACTTCACCATATAAATCAAAATCTTCTGCTCCAATAATCTTTATTTTATAAAATTTGAAACAATAAATATATGCTTTCAGGTATTCATTTACAGAGGAATAATAAAGGAATAGTAACAGGTTTAAAATTGATACCGATGGTATGCAACATCTTATACTTAAGAAAATGACACCTATAAAGGCTTAAAAAAAGCATTAAAGATATACGTCTCCGTTGTATTTTAATACCTTATGTTGTGTTGAAAGCTTTTCTGTAATGTTACATTCTCCATTTTCATCAGGAAAATTTTCAGTATCTATGATTTTGGTTTCAACCAAAATGTCATAGTAGCCATTTGTATGCTCAGTTTGAATATATAAAACACTTGTATTACGAGTATCTCCACCTTCGCAATCGGAAATTATTTCTCCACCGTAATTCATAACATTAAAATTCTGTAAAATACTATTTAACGTGTCGCCAGATTTCACAAATAATTCAAGACTTTCATTTTCCCAAGGTGTTACTGTAATATTACCATATCGATGAATTATTATTCCAAAAGCATGTGTGTTTTCAGTTACTAAATATGGTCCTTTGTCTATTTTAATACTTTTAATTACATCTTCACCCTCAGATGTTAAACCATTTATAACAGACTTTTGCATAACTTCTCCAGAGCTTCCATTTACAATAATAATATGACTGTTAAACTCTAAATAGTTTTCTTCTTCTTTTTTAATTTCTGGAATAACAACTATAAAATCATCTGGATTATCTGGATGCGTTTCACTAACTACTAATTCGGTTTTAATATTTAACAAGTTCAACTGAAGGCCATCTAAAGCTAAGAGAATTAAGGGAATGTTGGGTAATTTATTGTTTAACACCTTAGTGTTTAATTCATCAATCATACCATCATTAGTAAGTCTGTAGATAGATTGTTCTATTTGCGGTTCCTCATACCAAGCAACTTGGTTGGTTACTAAACCTTTATTGGTTATTTTCGATTCGGCACGAAACATACCTTCGGCTATTTCATCGTAAGCAATCATTTGATGGCCAATGATATTTCCATCTAAATCGTAATTGATTAAAGTAGATTCCATTTCATTATCTCCTCTCTTTACGGTAACTACAATGGAATAAAATTTATCAGACAATTTTATTTTGTACGATGCTATCGCTCTATAATTATAACCCTCTTTATAAAAATTGGGATATACCGTTTCTAATTTAAACGCTTTAACATCTACTTCTTTATAATCGTCTTCATCTATAAAACTGTCAAAATTTGTTGCTTCAATATGTGGAACATTTTTTGTTTTCATGCTAGAAATAGCTGCTTTAAAATCCGATGCATTAGCAATTTTTCTATTTGTACGTGTCATTTCTTTATACCTATTGCCGTTATACCTTAGCACTACATCTTCAATAGAAATAACTTTTTCCTTTGGGTTACATTCTCCATCTTCGTCTTTACCATAATGTGTTTGAGACAAGGTGCTTTTTACAAGAATATCAAAATAGCCATTAGTTACGGTATCACTTATAGTTAAAGCATTAATTGTATTCTTAATATCTGCATAACATGCGTTAATATTCACATTAACTTCTCCAAAACTTTCATAAATAGGATAGGTGTCTAGTATTTTTTTTAAACTACTCCCCTCTTTTTTGTATAACGAAATGCTTTTAGAATTATACGGATTGGGTTGCGAACTGCTTCTAAATCTTGTAGTGATTCCAAAGGCAGTAGCTGCATCATTAAGTTTATAGGTTAAAGTATCTATTGCGATTTCTTCTATAAATACGGCATCAGAAACCCAACCATTTTCTTTAGGGCTTTCAAAATATAGATTTTTTTGCTTGCCTGTTGTATTATCAACTATTAAAATATTACCATTGAGTTCATATACATCCTCGTCTTCATTTATAACTTCTGGAATGATAATAATAGTTTCTTTAGAATTGCTTGGTGACACTTTAGAAACAACAAAATCTGTTTTCGATTTTTCTATACCCAAAGTTTTCATGGCTTCATCTACAAGCGCTTCTTCAGAAAAAACAGAAGTTTCCTTATTCTTTTCAGTGCTTTGAGCACAAGAAATTAGCGTAATTATTATTAGTAAATATATAGTCTTCTTCATTTTAGATAATATCAATAACCTTCTCCAATATATAATGAATTACAAAAACTACACTTGCAATGCCGAGAAGAATGGCAAAACGAATATATAATGATTTACCAACATTTTTAAGCTTATTTTTTAGATAAAAAATATCTATTAAGATAAATACAAATGCAATAACAAGTCCAATAAGTCCTCCTACATACAATATGCCATAGCTGTAAAATATGTTCAACAAAAATGTTATTGCTGTTGAAGGTTCTTCAATTGAACCTACAAGCACTCGCATATAGATAACACCTATTAAAAGCGAAAGCAATATCCATGTAAGGTAACCAAAGAACTGCTTGAAAAATTTCATCAATTTAATTTAGCAGCCACATCTTTTCCATAGCCTCTATGCGTATTAAAACTTATACTAACAACCTTAATTAAATCAGTCTGCCCTTCAACATAAGTTGCTTTTGGCCCATAAGCTGTAGCTTTAATAATGTCTTTTAATTCTTCTAGTTCTTGTTTCTTATAATCCGAATAGCCTTTTTTACAAAGATAATCTTCTAATGACGCTTCAAAATTAGTCGAATTAACCATATCACCTTCTTTACTTTTATTCAATATAAAGACCTTAGAAGTTGCTTGAAAATGAATGGTATCTGAAAAACATGAACTGGTAATTATTCCTTTTGTTAAACCTTCAGTGAGGTCATCACCATCCAAAACATAACCTTTAGAAGTGAGATTTACTTTAAGGTTTGAACCTTCTGCAAAATAAATAGCCTTTGTTTCATAGAAATGACCACCTCCACAGCTTGAAGTAGCTATTAATAATAGCATTAAAAGTCTTTTCATATAAATTAAAGTAAGCAATAAACTATTTAAATATAAAAGATTAAGCAGCAATTTTATTGACTAAATGTTCTAATTCTTCGAATGCTTTTTTCTGAGGTCCAGCTAGTATAGCTTGCTTTATTGCACCAGTAAGAATTTCTATTATATTTCTTCGAGCTTTAACACTTTTACCAAAATAAGCATGCATTATTTTATTTGGTATAATGTAGTTTATTTTAACTGTGTTTTCATTAATAAAGAAGGCTTTGATAGCATGCATACTACTTTTTTTCAGGACTATACATTGTGCCATTTGTCCATTAGCATCTAGTCTATGTTCCCAGATGTCGTATTCTTTAGAACACTCAAAAACAGATGCTGTTTTTAAAGCATTATAAAGCGAATCTAAAGAATCGTGGTTATTATTAACTGTAATTAAATTCTCCATTATTTCTATTCTATTTATTGTTTATAGACCACTTTTCAATATTGAGAAGTGGCCTATTAGTTATTGATTAAAAATCTGTCCAAGCTCTTACAGCCCTCACTTTTAAGGATAATGTTTTAGTAATACTAAATTGGCTTCCGTTAGTGAATGTTTGATACCATGCTTCATTTAAGTTAGCTTCGGTAGAAGTCCAATAAGCTGCACTTACTTCTGTTCCTCCATTAGCAATTAAAGTAGTATTAACTGTTGCTCTATTTAAGTATAATTCATTTAGTTCATCTTGACTTGGTAAAAACCAATCAGAATAACCATTTTCATTATGTGCCGCACATAGCCATGCTGCATAAGTACCTGATAAATGATTACTTACTATTAGATTTGTATTTGCTTCGCCTGTTCCTGTAGCTGTACCATTAGCGCCAGTAACTAAGTTAGTACCTTCACTCCATGTGGTTCCAAAGCTTTGATCTGTAATTGTGCAAACTAATCCTTCATCACCTGTAGCATTTACCCAAAATATTACACCTCCATAATTAAAATCGCCTATCTCATTTACGTTGTCAATCTCTAATTCAAAATCAGTTAAATTCATCGCGTCGTCCGCTGCAATAACAGCATCAACAAATTGATTGATTTCGTGGTCAAACAAGCTAGCATCAGCCACAGTAAGCTCGCCTGTACTAGAGTTAATAGCCATAGCACCTGCTGGTGTTTGTGAGACTATGCTAAAATTTGGATTACCAACGGCATCGCTCGTTATTGTACCAATAACTTGTCCATTACTTGGGTTTTCGTCGATGCTTTCATCAAATTCCTGAATAGTAACTTCTAATACATTAGCAAGATTAATAGTAACTGTTGCTGCATTTGTAGCTTCTCCATCAGAAACTGAAGCCGTTATGATTGGATTTGTTTCAAAATCGAATAAAGTTGCATCAGCAACGGTTAGCTCACCAGAGTTAGCATCTATACTTAATGCACCATTTGGTGTTTGGCTCATTAGGCTATAATTTAATGTCCCTGTGCCATTAGAAACTATTGTACCTAATACTTGTCCTGCAGTTGGATTTTCATCTATAGATACCGCTAAGTCTTGAAGCGTTACCTCCAAGTTATTAAGATTAACAGTTACCGTTGCAGTATTTGAAGCTTCAACAGCAGAAACTATTGCGGTAATTGTTGGGTTTGTTTCAAAGTCAAATAAAGAAGCATCAACTACTGTTAACTCTCCCGTGTTTGCATCTATACTCAAAGCTCCTGATGGTGTTTGCGTATCAATACTAAATGTTAATGCACCATTACTATCACTTTGAATAGTACCAATAATTTGGCCTATTGTTGGATTTTCGTCAATGGTTACTTCTAGGTTTTCTATGTTTATTATAACGGCATCATCATCGCTACAGCTGTAAATAGTTATTAGTAAGGTTAAAATTAATAGGCTGGTAAATTTGATTGCTTTTTTCATGTTTTTAAGTTTTAGTGTAAATGATTTGTTCTAATAGAATTAATAATCCATTTCAATGAAGTCCCCTTTTATGGTATAATAAAAAGTAAATGAAGTGCCTCCATTTTCTGGCTCTAGTTTAACTGCATATTGTGCTTTTGACATATCTCCGTTTTTTGGAAACTTTATAAATGCTATACTTAATATTGGATTATCAATGTTTTTCTCAGTAATTAATTTTGAGGTAGATGCTTCTACCAATCCGCCTAATTTGTAAAGATTAATCTTGTCATCTAATTGAAACATAAAATCTGCAGCTTTTGTGTCTTGAGGTATTTCTATAGTTACTTCAGAACGCTGTGTCCAATTATTTTGAGATAAATCCCACTCGCCCATTTTTAAAGATTCAGGTGCTTCAGTTACAGTGGTATTTATAGTATTACCTATGCCTTTGATGTACAACACCTTTAGATCAGTGTAATAGGCATCATTACCAAACTTCTCTTTTAGTTCACTTTCTATTGCATTAAAGCCTTCAGCTGTTGCCGGTTGGTCATTTGACGAGCCAGCACAAGCCATAAATGTTAAGGCTATCAGTATTACAAGTAAAAAAGGGCTATTTGTTAATCTTGAGATTTTATATTTCATAATTAGTTATCCAATATTTTGAATAAATGTATATGAGAATTACACGATAAGAAATAGGAAACTAATTTCTAAAGCATTACAATAAATATGTGTGATACTTTAAGAAATATTTGAAAAGAAGAAAATTTAACTAAACATATTTTGGAGTGTTAATCCTTGTTATTACTTAAAAACGAAGTGACAAAGTGTTCTTTTTTTCTGGATGAAACAGGGATTTTTTTGCCGTTTTTTAAATGAATGACACCAGATTTATCGTATTTATCGATAAATTTTAAGTTCACCATGAAGGATTGGTGAGGGCGTGTAAAATTTGCTGCATTGAGTTGCTCTTCAAACGTTTTTAGAGTTTTGGAAACCACATGTCTTTTACCATCGTTACAATAAAATGTGGTGTAACCTTTATCAGATTCGCAATACATTAATTCGTTTAAATCTATAACCTGAAAGCTATCATAAAGTGATAATATAAGTTTAGATGCATCATTATTCCATATCAATTTTGCGGTATTTATTTGCTTTTTTTGTTCTTCGACAGATAAATTAGAAACCTTTATCAAGGCAATTTCTAAGTCGTTTATATCTACAGGTTTTAAAATATAATCTACAGCGCCGATTTTTAAGGCTTTTAGCGCATATTCTTCATAAGCCGTTATAAAGATAATTTTAAACTTAAGGTGTTCCGTTTGATCTAAAAATTCAAAAGCGTTGCCATCCGTAAGATTAATGTCTAAGAAAATTAAATCTGGTTTACATGCATTTGCAACTACTACTGCTTCTTTTACAGATTCGCATTCGCCAATGACTTCGACTTCACTTTCTATTAAATTTAATAGATTAAGTAATCCTTTTCTAATGTATGCTTTGTCTTCGACGAGTAATGTCTTCATATTTATGCAGCATTAATTTTATAAGGAATTACTAAGGTAACAAGTGTACCTTGTTCATTAAACTTTTGTTTATCTTCAATAGTTACCGAACCTTGCATTTTAAAATCCTTGGATATAACCTTTAGACGCTCTGATGTTATAGTTGTGGCCAAAGACTTTTTATTATTATTGTTACTTTGGGTCTTAAAGTTAATGCCAACGCCATTATCGGCAATGGTACAAATCAACTTTCTATCTTTATGAAAGAGGTTAATATCTATTCTTTTATCTTCAGTTTTATTCACAAACGCATGTTCAATGGCATTTTCTACAAAGGGTTGAATTAGCATTGGTGGGATTTCAAATGATGGGACATCAATGGTATCTTCTACTAAAATCGTAAATTTATAAGTATCGTTTTCTAAGTTTTGAAGCGCTAAATAATCTTGAACAGCTGTTAATTCTTGTGACAACAGCACTAATTTATCTCTTGAATTTTCTAAAGTAATACGTAACAGTTTAGAGAATTTTGAAAGGTAATGAACAGATTTCTTTTCCTCTTTATTTAAAATCATCCCTTGTAAAACAGATAGTGAATTAAAGATAAAATGCGGTGTCATTTGAGAGCGTAATAATTTCTGTTCCATTACTGCATTTTGCGTTTTTGATTTGGCATTCTTTAACTTCTGATAAAACATTATGGCTCCTAATAAAATTGAAAGCAATAATACACCTATAATAGACCATAAATAATTACGTTGTGTTTTTTCTAAATCTTGAGACGTAGCCTGGACTGTTTTGGTAAGTTTTAATTCTCTAATACTTGCTGAATCTCGTTCCTGTTTGTATTTATATTCGTATTCTAATTGGGTGATTTTCCGAATATTTTCTTTATTGAAAAGACTATCACTTACTCTTTTGTACTCTTCATGGCTAGACAAGGCTTTTTTATAATCTTGGGTCTTTTTATAAATATTAAAAAGTAGATATTCTGCACTACTTTGATTACTAAGCGAATTTAGTTTTTTTCCAATCTCTTTAGATTTTAAGGCATAAAACAATGCTTTTTTATATTTTTTTTTGCCTAAATATGTGTTTCCTAATCCCAAATAGGAGTTCGACAGAGTTGGCTGGTTTCCATTTTCTAAACTAATACGTTCCGATTTTTTATAACATTCATGGGCTAAAGACAGTTTTTCCTGAGACAAATAAATCAATCCCATATAATTAAGGCTAGCGGCAATGTTCTCCAAATCATTGATTTCTTTACTTACTTCCAATGCCCGATTTAAAAATGTAAGTGCTGTAGTGTATTTTTTTTTGTTTTTAAATAGGTTCCCAATGTAAATATTGGTTTTGATAACACCTCTCTTATGGTTGTTTTTATTATTTATTGTCAACGCACGATTGTAATATTGTAAAGACTTATCTGTATACCCTTGTTTTTCATGGATAAGGCCTATGTTATCCAATACATTACTTATTCCAAGAGAATCATTATATTTTTCCTTAAGAAATAGAGATTTACTAAGGTACTTTAATGCTAGTGGATAGTTTCCTAATCGTTGATAAACTGAACCTATACTTTCGAAGCACCTAGACATCCCGTTCTCGTCATTTTGCTCTTCAAATAATTTTAAGGCTTTATTTTGATACTTCAGTGATTCTGAATAATTTCCGATTATTGAATTATAACTCCCCAAAAGGTTAAGATCATCTGGAACCTCCTTGGTATCTCCAATTTCTTCCTTTATCCTTACTGCTTTTTCTAAGTATTCAATAGATTTTTTATAATCGTTCTGATACCGACTAATTATACCTAGTGCTACATAACATTCTGAAACACCTTCTTTAAAATCAATACTATTATATAGTTGAAGTGCATGTTGGTAATAATGAATAGTAGATTCAAAATCACCTTTCATTAACTGTAAAGCTCCTTTGACATATAAACTCCTTGCTTCTCCTTTTTTATAATCTATAGTTTTAACAATTGCTTCTGCTTCACTTAGATAAGATTGAGCAATAGTAAAATTGTGTATGTAATAATTATTGGCTAACTCATTTAAAAGATTTACTCTTAAGGAATCATTTTTCTTATGATTTTGTAACTCTGACTTAAGACTGTCAATAACCTTATTCTGAGAAGTAACAGGTGAAATAAAAACTAAAAAAAAAATTAAGAATAGTGCCTTTTTTAAGTTCATTTGCATGTTATACTATTAATAAACAACAATTAATATAAGAATTATTGTCTAAAATATAAAGATGAGAAATAAAATATAAATAACTATGATTTGACGATAATGAATCAATATTCGTAAGTCTTCAATCCATATTCGCACTTAAATTATCAAGGTAATAGAAGCGTTTGACGAATCTAAGCATTTAGCTTTAACTCACAACCTCACCATACAAATCAAAATCTTCAGCTTCGATAACCTTGATTTTTGCAAACTCTCCAGTTTTTAAATAAGTTTTAGTGGCATCAATACGAACCTCATTATCAACATCAGGTGAATCAAACTCAGTACGGCCTACAAAATAGTTGCCTTCCTTACGGTCAATAACGACTTTAAACTCCTGTCCTATTTTAGCTTGATTTAATTCCCATGAAATCTGAGATTGAATTTCCATAATCTCATTAGCACGTTGCATCTTTACATCTTCAGGCACATCATCCTCCAAATTATAAGCATGCGTGTTTTCTTCATGAGAATAGGTGAAACAACCTAAACGCTCAAAACGCATCTCTTTTACCCAATCACGCAGGGTTTCAAAATCTTCTTGCGTTTCGCCAGGGTAACCAACGATTAACGTAGTCCTAATCGTCATTTCAGGAACTTTTGCTCTAAACTCTTTTAATAGCTTAGTAGTCTTCTCCTTGGTAGTTCCACGACGCATACTCTTTAAGATAGAATCTGAAATATGCTGTAACGGAATATCAAGGTAATTACAAATCTTAGGTTCGCGCTTCATGATGTCTAATACACCCATTGGAAATCCAGTTGGGAATGCATAATGCAGACGAATCCAATCTATACCATCTACTTTCACTAGATGTTCAAGTAATTCGGCAAGGTTTCTTTTTTTGTATAAATCAAGACCATAATAGGTTAAGTCTTGTGCAATTAATATTAACTCTTTTACACCATTGGCCGCTAACTTTTCAGCCTCAATAACAATCTCTTCAATTGGTGTGCTTTTATGTTTTCCACGCATTAACGGGATAGCACAAAAACTACAAGGCCTATCACAACCCTCAGCAATCTTTAAATAGGCGTAATTTTTTGGTGTTGTAGTTAAGCGTTCACCTATTAACTCATGCTTATAGTCAGCTCCTAAAGCTTTTAATAAACCAGGTAATTCTGTAGTACCAAAATACTGATCTACATTAGGGATTTCCTTTTCTAAATCTGGTTTATAACGTTCACTTAAACAACCTGTAACAAAAACCTTATCAACATCACCATCTTCTTTCTTTTGCATGAAGTGCAAAATGGTATTAACACTTTCCTCTTTTGCATTATTAATAAAGCCACAAGTGTTTATAACAACAACATTACCTTCTTGCTCATGAACAACATCCTTACCACTGGCTTTTAATTGCCCCATTAACACTTCACTGTCGTAAACATTTTTACTACAACCTAGTGTTACTACATTAATCCTGTTCTTCTTAAGAGTTTTTGTACGCATAGTCTTTTAAATCAGCATGCAAAGATACATAATGATTTAGGATTTTCGATGAATGAATTAGGTCTTCGTATTCAATGATTTTAAACCTTATAGATATTCAATAGTCTAAATTGAAAACCAAATCATAAAACCATGCGAATAACCTATATACTTGCATTACTAGTAATTATGTTTTCATGTAGTTCTACTGAAAGCATTACACCAGAATTGCCTAATGATAACTCAGAAGTATACTTTCCTCCTTTGAATTCCGACGTATGGGATACCATATCACCAAATTCTTTAGGATGGAATACATCTAAGCAACAAGACTTATTAGACTTTTTAGAAAGCTCAGACACAGAGAGCTTTATCATTCTAGAGAATGGAAAAATTGCCCTTGAAGCCTATTTTAATGGAGCAAATAATACAACAAATAACCCATGGTTTTCTGCAGGTAAAACCTTAGCAGCGTTTATGGTTGGAGTAGCTGAGCAAGAAAACCTACTAGATATTAATGATTCTTCAAATCAATATTTAGGGCTTGGTTGGTCTAGTACATCTTTAGAGCAGGAAAATGCTATTACAGTAAAAAACCACATTACCATGAGTACTGGTCTAGATTATAATGTAAGCTTTGATTGTACTAATCCAGAATGCTTAAGCTATTTGGGAGACTCAGATACCTTTTGGTACTATCATAATGCACCTTATTCTCTAACACGAGAAATTGTATCTGGTGCGGTTGACACAAATTTCAATACTTATTTTGACCAAAAACTAAAAAGTAAAATTGGAATGAATGGTACCTGGATTCCTTTCGGGTTTAATACTTTTTATTTTAGTACTGCCAGAAGTATGGCAAGATTTGGACTTTTATGCTACAATAAAGGCGTTTGGAATGAGGCTGAAATCTTAAATGAAAGTTTTTTTAATGAAATGACTAATTCATCGCAAAACTTAAACCCTGCGTATGGTTATTTATGGTGGCTAAACGGAAAAACATCATATGTTTTGCCTGGTTCACCTAGTTCATTTAATGGCAAACTTATACCTAATGCACCTGATGACCTAATCGCAGGTTTAGGTGCAAATGACCAAAAACTTTACATTGTCCCTAGTAAAAAACTAGTGATTATACGCATGGGCGGCGATGCTAACGAAGGTCAATTAGGACCTTCAGGTTATGATAATGCCTTATGGGAAAAACTATCCGCTCTAATTAATTAATTATAATTTTTAGGAGCTATTCTTGCCTTACTCGCTTGTTCATAAACATAAGCCCATTCTAACAATTGTCTTTCACGTAAACGACTTGAAATAAACGTTAATCCCATTGGTCTACCATTATCTTGATAGCCCATTGGCACTGTCAATGCTGGATATTCTGCCACTGCAGCAAAACCTGCATGGTAGTTGTTTATAGATAAGAATCCATCGAGATTTTGAGCTTGCATTGGTTTATCAAAATACGCTCTACCATTTGTTTTTAAAGTATCTTGAATTCGAGCTAAGAACTCTGCATCGCCCTTATCTTCTGCAATACCCTTAAACAAATTTTGTCCGTAAGGCATTGAGGTTAAAGAATCTTTAAGATTAAAAGTCATAAAGTCTTCTATGGTTCTCATCTTAATATCTTTATTGGCATAGCCTTCCATATAAGCTGGCAAGTCTTTTTTCATATCGAGATTTAGTAGTCTTAAGAAATTAGGTAAACCAATCTGTTCTTCTTCAATTTCAACGATAACAGCACCTTGTTGCTTTAAAACATCAAGCGCTTTTACATACAATGTATCTTCTAATAATCGTTTAGGAGTGCCAAAGCGTTTTCCTTTAACTGTTGCTGCTTTAAGATTTTCGTAATAAAACCCATTATCTAAAAGTGCATCAATTGTTTTTGTATCTGAAGCATCTGTTCCGAAAATAGCGTCAAGTAAAATTGCATTGTCTTCTACGGTTCTTGTAATAGGACCAGCAGTGTCTAATGTAGAAGAAATTGGCACTACACCTGTGCGACTCACCAAACCAATTGTAGGTTTTAATCCCACAACAGAATTACTACTCGCTGGAGACAATATAGAACCTGAAGTCTCACTACCAATTGCCGCTACACAAAAGTTTGCAGATACAGAAACTCCACTACCAGAGCTCGAACCACCAGTGTCTATAATACGTCTCCCATAAGGGTTTAAGGTTTGCCCGCCAATTGCTGAGTAACCACTTGGACAATCTTCACAAAAGAAATAAGCCCATTCACTTAGGTTAGCTTTTCCTAAAATTAAGGCGCCTTTTGATTTAAGTTGTCTGGTTAAAAATGCATCATCAGTTTTGTTATTCAATAATGCTGTTGCACCAGCCGTAGTTATCATATTAGCAGCATTAATATTATCTTTCAATAAAATTGGCATGCCGTAAATTGGGTGATTATTTGATGTATCACCATCTAAAATTTTTGCTTCTTTAATTACATCTGGATTAATAGAAATCACTGAGTTAAGAGACAAGTCGTTTTCACGATCGAATTTTCTTATTCGATATAAATAAAACTTAGTTAATTCCCCATAACTAAATTTACCGTCAACAACATATTCTTGAAGAGTTGGAATATTAGCTTCCAAAATAAGTGGCTTCAATCTGTTATAATCAGCTTCTGTAAAATCTTCCATTTGAGGATTTATAGCTGACCATATTTGAGTTTTTGTAATGACCTTAGAATCTAAAACTTTAAATTCTCTGAAGTCCTTAGTAGATATAGCACTTAAATCATCTTCCTCTACTACAGTTTCTGATTCGCTAATAGGTGTCCTCGCTTCTTCGGACTTAGGATTGTCTTTACAAGAAAAAACAAATAGTAATAAAAGAAGTGTAATGTATTTAGTCATGGTTCGCATTTTTTATAAAAATACAAAATACCATGTTATATAGAAATCTTAGTTACGTTCATCAAAAGGAATTATAATTTCTTTTTCAATATAATTTTTGAAGCCATTTAAAAGCATCGCCCAACAAAATGATGAGTGTCTAAATTCATGATTATTGTTTTGCCAATCTGTATGCGAGAATTTTAGAAGTGTTCCGTTATCCATTTCTTCAAGTTCAACACCAAAAGTTGTTGGATTCCAATCAGGACTTGAATTAATCATTTTTAAAAAGAAGAATTCATTTTGCTTTACTTTTGAAACCTGTGCATACCAATCGTATTCATCTGTAAAGTTTAAATTATATTCCGAACCAAATTCTGGTTTACCAGAAGATTTTAACGTCCACCAATTATCCAAATGTTTTGGTAAAGAAAACGCATCAAAGACCTTCTCTTTTGATGCGTTAATATATAAATCGAAAAGTATTTTATTTTCCATCTTCTATTTAAAAAACGAGTCTACAAATTCATATTTATTAAAAACTTGCAAATCCTCGATACCTTCTCCTACGCCGATATATTTTACAGGAATCTGAAATTGGTCACTAATACCAATGACAACACCGCCTTTTGCAGTACCATCTAATTTAGTAACTGCCAAAGAAGTCACTTCTGTTGCTGCAGTAAATTGTTTGGCTTGTTCAAAAGCATTTTGTCCAGTAGAGCCATCTAAAACTAACAACACATCATGTGGTGCATCACCAACAACTTTTTGCATCACTCGCTTTACCTTAGTTAACTCATTCATTAAGTTAATCTTGTTATGCAAACGCCCTGCAGTGTCTATAATAATAACATCAGCATCTTGTTTTACTCCAGATTCTAATGCATCAAAAGCAACTGAAGCTGGGTCACTACCCATTTCTTGTCTTATCATAGGTACATCAACGCGATCTGCCCAAACTTGCAATTGGTCTATGGCTGCAGCTCTAAACGTATCTGCCGCACCAAGAACCACTTTTAAACCTTGCTTTTTAAACTGATAAGCCAGCTTACCTATAGTTGTTGTTTTACCAACACCATTAACGCCAACTACCATTAATACATAAGGTGTTTTTGTTCCATCTTCTTGCTTTGGCAATTGTGGGATTGTATAATCGGTTTCTTCACCAGAGTTAGTCTCAGATAATAAACCTGCAATTTCTTCTCTTAAAATCTGATTAAGCTCGGATGTACCTAAGTATTTGTCTTTAGAAACTCGCTCTTCGATACGCTCAATAACCTTAAGGGTTGTATTAACACCAACGTCACTGGTTACTAAAATCTCTTCTAGATTATCTAATACATCATCATCGACTTTAGATTTTCCGGCAACGGCTTTGTTTAATTTATTTAAAAATGACGATTTAGATTTCTCTAAACCTTTATCTAAGGTTTCCTTTTTTTCTGAGGAGAATATTTTTTTGAAAAAACTCATATTTATGTTTAATCGTTTGTTGTTTAGTTATTAATTATTGCGTTAGGGATTGAACAACTTGTTTGAGCTCCTCGAAGAGAGCGAGTTGTGAAAGCCCGCTGAGACATTTTTAGTCTCGGAACGCCCAAAACATAAATCAACAACCTTGCCTTTTGAATAATACTGCTAAGTTGTCAGACATTGCTCAAATATAGCCATAAAAAAACTGCTTTCATATGAAAGCAGTTTTATAAATATCTTGTGTTTTAGCGCTTATTTTTTCGCTAAAAAATCTTTAACAAATTCTGGTGCCATTACTGACTCCACAAATGTATAAGCTCCTGTTTTTGGAGATTTCACCATTTTGATAGCTTTTGTCAAACGCTTTGATCCTGTTTGTAAGGATGCTACTGATTTCTTTGCCATAATTTCTGTGGATTATTTGATTTCTTTATGAACAGTCATACGCTTAAGGATAGGATTAAATTTCTTAATCTCCATACGGTCTGGCGTGTTCTTTTTGTTCTTTGTCGTAATATATCTTGAAGTTCCTGGCTGACCAGAAGCTTTGTGCTCTGTACACTCTAAGATAACTTGTATTCTATTTCCTTTTTTTGCCATTGTAAATTGACTTTAGCTTTATGCTATTATTTGTAAAATCCTTTTGCTCTAGCTTCCTTAATTGCTGCAGCGATACCAATTTTATTGATAGTCTTTAATGCAGATGTAGAAACCTTTAATGTTACCCACTTATCTTCCTCAGGAATGTAGAAACGCTTCTTCACTAAGTTAGCGTCAAACTTGCGTTTTGTTTTATTCATGGCATGAGATACATTGTTCCCAACCATTGCTTTTTTCCCAGTAAGTTCACAAACTCTTGACATTGTATTCTTTCTTTAGGTATTTGTAATTTTTCCTTTGTTACTTGTTTAATTGCTTTAGACCTAAATTATAGCTGTTAAGCATAATGAACTATAAATCAATTCTAGATATTTTTAAACAAGGGTGCAAATTTAGTAAATCTTTACGTTTCAGCAAACATAAAGTATTACTTTTTTAAAATTTCTTTTTGCAACATTTCGAAGGCTTTGTTTGTTGCTTTTTTTATGGTTTTTTCGCGTTGGTTAGAAAACTTATAAACCTCTGCATAAACCTTATCTTTTGTAGCTATACCTATCCATACGGTACCAACATCTGCATCTGCATCTCCTTTTGATGGTCCTGCATTACCCGTTGTGCTTATGGCATAGTCTGTTTTGTATACATCTAAAACGCCTTTAGCCATAGCCTTGGCCACTTCTTCACTAACTACAGAATGCTTGTTTATAATTTCTTCAGAAATGTCAAGAACGTCTATCTTAGACTGCGTAATATAAGTGACAACACTACCTTTAAAGTATTTTGAAGCACCTGCATTTGCCGTTATAGCTTGAGCTATACTTCCACCTGTACAACTTTCGGCAACAGCAATTGTTTTACCAAGCTTTGTTAATTGCTTCCCGATTAAGGCTTCTAATGATGTGTCTTCCTCATAACCCACAAATATATCTTCAATTTGTGGTAGTAATAGCTCTATTTGCTTTTGCATTTCTTCTTCAACTACAGATTTATCCATAGCCTTTGCAGACAAACGCAAACGTACACGACCTAGATTAGGCAAATAAGCAAGCTTAATGAAATTAGGTAGATTATCTTCAAACGCTTCAATACGGTTTGCAATAGCACTTTCGCCTAAACCATAAGTCAATAATGTTCTGTGTTTTATATATGGAAATTTGAACCGTTTTCTCAATTCTGGAATAACCTCGTTAGAAATCAACGCCTTCATTTCATAAGGTACACCCGGAAGTGAAACAAATACTTTTCCATTCTTCTCTAACCACATGCCTGGAGCGGTACCAAATCTATTAGTTAAAACCTTAGACTTTGAAGGCACCAAAGCTTGTTGTCTATTAATATCTGAAATAGGCGTGTTTATATATTTTGAAAACAGATGTTCTATATGCTTTAAAACCTCAACATTTTCAACCAGAATATCATCAAAATACTCGCAAAGTGTATGCTTGGTAATATCATCCTTAGTTGGCCCTAAACCACCAGTAATAATAATTATATCTGCATTTTCTTCTGCTTCTTTTAATGATTTTAAAATATGGGCTTTATCATCTTGAACAGAAGTAATCTGATAGACTGAAACGCCTACCTTATTGAGTTCTTTTCCTAAAAAAGCGGAATTTGTGTCAACGATTTGCCCAATGAGAATTTCATCACCAATAGTAATAACCTCAGCATTCATAATTATAACCCGAAATCTTTGCGAATCTCATTTACAGTATTCTCAACAGCAGTAAGCACTACTTGAAGCTGCTTCGTTACGTCTTTGTCTGTCTGCTCAAACTTGCCCCAATCTTGTACTTCGATGAGTTGGTCGTAAACACCAAGCTCAAATAAATCTATGGTAGGTTTCATTTTATGAGCAGCTTGATAAACCTCATGATAATCTTTTGCAGGAACTGCAACGCGCAATCGTTCTGCATCTTCTGGAACCTCTTCCAAAAAAGCAGCTGCTATTGCTGCAACGAAATCCTCGTCGCCATCTGCTAATTCTCTTACGCGTTCTAATTTGTAGTGTTGTGCCATTACTCGATAATCGAGATTAAAAATGATTTGAGTTTAGCCCCAAAATCAAATGTTATTATTCTAGTCTTCTCTATAGTTTTAAAAAAGATTTACTTTACTTTAATTGAAAATAGTTCTTCATCTTCAATATAACCTTGCAGTTGGTCATTTACAAAAACTTTGCCAACTCCAGCTGGTGTTCCTGTAAAGATAATATCTCCAATCTTTAAAGTAAAATATTTTGAGACATATTCGATAAGTTCATCAACTTTCCAGAGCATCAATTGTGTGTTTCCCAATTGTACAACCTCATCATTTTTTTTTAAACTGAAGTTTATATTATTGATATCCTGAAACTTAGACTTAGGCAGACACTTACCAATAACCGCAGCACCATCAAAAGCTTTAGCTTTTTCCCATGGTAAGCCTTTAGATTTTAATTGCGCTTGTAAGTCACGTGCTGTGAAATCAATACCTAAACCTATTTCATCGTAGTATTTATGAGCAAATTTTTTGTCAATGTGCTTGCCTACTTTCTTGATTTTTACCAACAACTCAACTTCGTGATGTATATCATCTGAAAAATCTGGGATAAAAAAGGGTTGCTTTTTAAGAAGAATAGACGTGTCAGGTTTTAAAAATACAACTGGATCTGTTGGCTTTTCGTTTTCTAATTCCTCGATATGCGCCGTATAATTACGACCGATACAGATTAATTTCATGCTTAGCCTAATTTATTATTAAACTGACTTAATTTAATAGCTGTCAACACTTTTTTGGTGTATAATGGAAAATCTGCATTGAGCAACCAGCCAAAGTAACCTGGTTCTTGCTCCAAAACATCAAGTACACGCTTTCCTTTATGCTTCCCGAAAGAGAAACACTCTTCATCCTCTTTATTATAGGCAATAAAACCGGCAAAGTCAGCAAACTTCTTACGTGAACTGAATTCTGCTAAGAAATTAGCATCATTCTCTAAGTCTTCGTAACGGTCTAACTGCGCTTTTAAAACCTCATAAGTGGCTTTGGTATCAGCTTCAGCGCTATGGGCATTATCTAAGTTTTTATCACAGTAAAATTTGTATGCTGCCGACAGTGTGCGTTGCTCCATTTTATGGAAAATGGTTTGTACATCTATAGATTGGCGGTTTTTCATATCAAAATCGACATCTGCTCGCAACATTTCTTCTGCTAACAACGGAATATCAAAACGGTTGCTATTAAAACCACCTAAATCTGAATCCTTAATCATATTATGAACCTCTTTGGCTAATTCCTTAAATGTCGGTGCATCTACTACATCCGCATCAGAGATCCCATGCACAGCAGTAACTACTGGCGGAATAGGAATCGTAGGGTTTACCTTTTTGGTATAGGTTTCTTCCTTGCCATTAGGATGTACTTTAAGGATTGAAATTTCTACAATACGGTCTTTGGAAATATTAATACCCGTCGTTTCCAAATCAAAAAAACAAACAGGCTTATTAAGGTTGAGTTGCATAGGTTTTATTTTGAAAATCAAAGGTAATTAGAATTCAAACAATACCCAATGCTAGACTTGACTTTAGATTTTTAAAATACTAACTTTCGTTTAGCACTTGATAAAAAACATTAAAACGAAACAAAAAAGCACAGTTCAAAAACTGTGCTTTTTCAATATATAAAATTGGTGTTACTATATTTCTCTATCCATATCCCAAGACTCTAAATAGTCTTTTACGGCTTTTACAAACTGTCCACCAAGTGCACCATTTACAACACGGTGGTCGTAAGAGTGTGATAAAAACATACGGTAACGGATGCCAATAAAATCACCTTCTGGTGTTTCAATAACTGCAGGGACTTTACGTATAGCACCTAAAGCTAAAATACCAACTTGTGGCTGGTTAATAATTGGCGTACCCATAATACTACCAAACGTACCCACATTAGTTACAGTATATGTTCCAGCTTGTATGTCGTCTGGATTTAATTTTCCAAGTCTAGCTCTATTGGCTAAATCGTTTACCTTTTTGGCCATACCCAAAAGATTCAGTTGGTCTGCATCTTTTATGACTGGCACAATTAAGTTTCCGTCAGGTAAAGCTGCTGCCATACCTAAGTTAATATGCTTCTTTTTAACAATGCTATCACCTTGTACAGAAATATTCATCATTGGAAAATCGCGCAATGCTTTTGCAACGGCTTCCATAAATATTGGTGTAAAGGTTAAATTCTCGCCTTCACGACTTTTAAAGTTGTCTTTATGTTTTTTACGCCAGTTCCAAATGTTAGTGACATCGGCTTCAATAAACGACTGTACGTGTGCAGATGTTTGCACAGAATCCACCATATGCTTGGCTACTAATTTGCCCATACGACTCATCTCAACGATTTCATCATCACCAGATGCTACAACTGGTGCAGCTTTCTTTTCTAAAGACTTTGTTGGTACAGCTGGTGCAGGAACAACTGTTTCTGTTTTTGGAGCTGAGCTACGTGACTTTAAATATGACTTGATATCATTTTTAGTAACACGACCATCTTTGCCAGTACCAGCAATAGTATCTAACTCAGTTTGAGAAATACCTTCTTGCTTGGCAATGTTTTTTACTAATGGCGAATAGAAACGCTCACCTGTAGATTCAATTGGCGCTGTAATTTCTTTAGCAGCTACAACAGTTTGAGCTACTTCTGCAACCTCTTTTACCGGTTCTACTTTTTGCGTTTCAGCAGCTGTTGCTTTTATCTCAACAGTATTGCCTCCTTCAGTTTCAATTACTGCAATCGTTTGCCCAACTTGGACAACAGCATCAACATCAAATAGTTTTTCAACTAAGACACCATCAACTTCACTTGGCACTTCACTATCCACCTTATCTGTAGCAATTTCTAAGACTGCTTCATCAGCTTCAATAGTTTCACCTATTTCTTTAAGCCATGAGGTTATGGTTGCCTCAGCAACACTCTCTCCCATCTTAGGTAATTTTAGTTCAAACTTTGCCATATCTCTAATTTGATAGTCGTTATTTGGTAATCGGATGCAAAATTAATAAAAAAACAGATATTCTACTGTCAATTCACTAAATATTAATCAAAATTTAGCAATCATATTGAGCGCAAAATTACTTTGTTTTTCGTACTTCAAAATTAATCAAATTCTCTTTCAACCAGTTAGAAAATTTAGCATTTGGATTAACAATTATATTCTTTTTAGCCATTTTAATAATTGGTGCATCATCAATATGGTCTGTAATAAACACATCTACAGATTTCAGATTATTCTTTTCAAAATAGCTTAAAAGGTTTTCTTTCTTTCGTTCTCTAAGATTTTCAAAATCTGCAGAAAACCCATGTTCAGGAAAATCTGTTGCTAAACACACATCAAAACCTTCGGTTTTTGCAATCCAATCCGCATAACAACTTGGAGCTGCTGTTGCTAATATTTTGACATCAAAAGATGAATCTGACATTTCTTCTAATTCGTTTTTATACTTTGATAGTTTTGAAATGAAATTTTGAAAGTCAATGTCTTCATTCTCTATCATCCTCAAAGTCAAATATTTTAACCTAGCATGAGAAACAAGTCTGACCATTCTAAGTTTAATAAAAAACAAGAGTGTATTAAACCTGAACATTCTAAAATCATTTAAATAATAACTCAGTAAATATTTGAGAAACTCATGAAACGTATTGGAATTATATAAGGTTCCATCTAAATCAACAACTAAAACCTTTTTATCCATGACGCTTAGTTTTATAATCTAATGACCATGGAAAACGAACAAGTTCGTTCTTAAAAATATAATAATCGGGAGTCATTATTGACTCGGAATTTGTCCAAGCCAAAACTGCTGTTTTAATAGAGGCTTGTGGGAATTTATTTGACAACACTTTTACAACGGATTGCATAGTTTGTCCAGAATCTAGAGCATCATCAAGTATAAGAATGTCCTTTATAGGCTCTTTTTTAGTAGAGTTAAAATCGATTTCAACATCTTGGAGATTGCTTCTGTCGGATGCTTTTATCTGTTTTTGATGCTCAGAAACTCTAGCTCTATTCAATATTGAATACGGTAACAAATTCAATAAATTCTTCATAAAACTACTTTGCTTAACACCTTTGGTCGAAGACCGTTGCAACTTTACTGTTTCAAAAATGATACCTCCATTTGAGCTTTCTTTTTTGAATTCTTCCAATACATAGCCACCGCCATTTAGAATACCAACAACCACATCTGGGTTGCTTTCTAGTTTAGAAAACAACTCAACACAATGCCTCTCAAATGCAATTTTATGTAGTGTGATTACTTTCAAAATTGAAAGGTTATAGTTTTAAAGATGATTCAAACGGAATACGATCGATAATACTTCTTCCTAAAGTAACCTCATCAGCATACTCTAACTCATTGCCTGCTGCAATTCCTCTTGCAATTGTCGATGTTTTCACTTCAAAATCAGCCAATTGCTTAAAAATATAAAAGTTTGTCGTATCGCCTTCCATCGTTGGACTCATCGCAAAAATAAGTTCTTCGACCTCGCCTGTTTTTACTTTGCTAACTAAAGCATCAATATTTAAGTCTTGAGGTCCAATGCCATCCATTGGCGAAATTTTTCCACCCAAAACATGATATAAACCTTTAAAAGAGCCTGTACTTTCAATAGCCATAACATCGCGAATATCTTCAACGACACAAATCAATTCTTTTTTTCGCATTGGGTTTGTGCAGATTTCACACAACTCCTTATCGCTAATATTATGACAAGATTTACAGAAATTTATCTCTTCGCGTACTTTTTGTAGTGCGGCTGCCAACAAAAAGGATTGTTCTTTGGGTTGACGCAACAAATGCAACACCAAACGTAATGCTGTACGTTTACCAATACCTGGTAATTGTGACATTTCGTTAACTGCATTTTCTAAAAGTTTTGAAGAAAATTCCATATTGGCGAAGTTAGGTATTTTTTAATTTTTGAAATGATACGTATTGGTATTTCTAAAAAGTTTATTTTCGAATGAATTAATTACTGATTTTATGTCACCTACTTCTATCCTACTTCTCATTGCTGCCTACTTCGGTGTATTGGTTTTAATTTCCTATTTCACTGGAAAAGAAGATACCAATGCCGCTTTTTTTAAAGCAAATAAATCAGCGCCATGGTATTTAGTAGCTTTTGGGATGATTGGCGCCTCTCTTTCTGGTGTTACATTCATTTCTGTCCCTGGTTTAATTGGTGGTCAGGAGTTTGCTTATATGCAAGGTGTTCTTGGTTTCTTTGTTGGTTATTTTGTTATTGCATTTGTATTACTTCCGCTTTATTACAGGTTGAACATTACTTCTATTTATCAATATTTGGAGCAAAGATTTGGCATTGTAAGTTATAAAACCGGTGCGTTTTTCTTTTTACTTTCTCGCGTTACAGGAGCATCTTTTAGATTGTTTTTAGTGGCTTTAGCTATGCAGTACGTTGTGTTTGAACAAATGGGTGTACCATTTTGGTTAACCGTGGTCATTTCAATTTTATTGATTTGGATATATACGTTCAAAGGAGGTATAAAAACCATTATATGGACAGATACATTGCAGACCTTAGCCATGTTAACTGCAGTTGGTTTAGCTATATATTTAATAAACCAAAAATTAGATTGGTCTTATGTTGAGTTTTTAAAATCTGATGCATTTGCTGAGAAAGGTCAGATTTTCTTTTTTGATGACATCAATTCTAAACAGTATTTCTGGAAATACTTTCTTGGAGGAATCTTCATTACTATTGCTATGACTGGTCTTGACCAAGACATGATGCAAAAGAATCTTACCTGCAAAACCGAGAAAGATGCTCAAAAAAATATGATAAGCATGTCAGTACTTCTGGTTATTGTAAACTTTGCATTCTTATCTCTTGGCGCTTTGTTATTTATCTATTCTGAACAATTTGGAGTACAAATACCAAATGTAGATGGACGTGTTAGAACCGATTTGCTTTTCCCAGAAATTGCCATGAACCAAGGTCTTGGAAAACCACTAGCGGTAATATTTATTATTGGATTGATAGCTGCTGCCTATTCTAGTGCAGATAGCGCGCTAACCTCTTTAACAACATCATTTTCTGTAGACTTTTTAAATATTGAAAAACGACCTAAGGAAGAACAAAAACCCTTGCGAAAAAAAGTACATGTTGGTGTTTCGTTAGCGCTTGTAATTGTGGTTATAATATTCAACTTTCTAGACGGTAATGTAGTTAGTAACCTATTTAAATTCGCCACTTTTACTTACGGACCATTACTAGGTTTATTTGCTTTTGGAATTTTAACCAAGCGTAACATTAAGGATAAGTATGCATGGATAGTAGCCCTACTTTCTATTGGTATTAGTTTTGCTATTACATTATTACCAGAATCTGTAATTGGCAAATATCAGTTTCATTGGGAGATTTTAATCCTTAATGGCTTTATCACCTTTTTAGGGTTATTATTGATTTCAAAAAAACAAGCATCTAGTATTGGTTAGTACCTAGAAGTACTAATGTACATGCAACTTCGTATTCAATATTATTTTGGGATAATAATTTATAAAATTCAGGGTTTTCTGTTCCTGGATTAAAAATCACACGTTTTGGATTTAAGCCAATAACATAGTCATAATATTGTTGTTGTCTTATAGGGTTCAGATATAAGGTCACTGTATCGATGTCTTTATAGTCATGCAATTCTGTATCAATACTAGTACCAGCGACCTCACCCTCACGAAGGCCAAATGCCTTAACCTCATGCCCGTATCTAACCAGCCGATTAATAGCAATGTTAGAATAACGCTGCTCTTTTAAAGACGCTCCAAGAACTAATGTTTTCTTATTCATAAATAATATTTGTTAAGATTTGTTAAAACAAGTAACAACTTACAAAAATAGTCGTCTACACATTAACAAACTATCATCAATCAATCGATACTGCAATATTTTAAGAATTCAGTATCATAAAAACGAACAATCAATGAAACATTACCTAATGGTAATTGTCATGCTATTCTCTTTTGTGACAATTGCACAACCAAATTCAAATTCTGATATTAAAAACGGTTCAATTTCTGGCCGTGTTATGGACGCTACTTTAAAACAACCTCTCGCTTATGTTAATGTTATTATTAAAGACAAAGACCAAAAAGTAATTACTGGTGGTATTACGGATGCCGATGGAAACTTTTTTATAGATAAAATCCCTGAAGGCACTGTATTAGTAGATATTACTTATATAGGCTACAAAACAGTTACGCAAACTGTAACACTAGAAAAAGGGAATTATAAGGTAAATCTTGGCGATGTAAGTTTAAGTGAAGATGCTGAGAGTCTTGACGAAGTTACAGTAGTTGCTGAAGTATCTACAATACAACAAAAGATAGATCGCAAGGTCATTAATGTCGGTAAAGATTTAACGACAGCTGGACCTACAGCCTCAGATATAATGAATAATATTCCATCAGTAAATGTAGACCAGCAAACTGGTGCTATTGCCATGCGTGGTAATGCAAATGTACAAGTTATGGTAGATGGAAAGTTATCTAATATTCCTGCTGCACAACTATTAAAACAGTTACCATCTACCTCTATTAAACAAATAGAGTTAATTACAAATCCTTCTGCAAAGTATAATCCTGAGGGCATGAGTGGTATAATAAATATTATTCTCCATAAGAATGTGAATATTGGCTTTAATGGTAATATCAACGTTGGTTTAAGTTACCAAATAGAACCTAAGTTCAACAGCTCAATAGATGCCAATTATCGTAATGGCAAATTAAACTTTTATGGTAGTTATGGAAATAGTATTTCTGATAATGTAAATGTTGGTAGACTTGAGCAAGTACAAACCAATCTCATTCAAGATATAGATATATTAAATGAGAATGACTCACATTTATTGAAATTTGGATTAGACTACTATATCAATGACAAAAACACAATCTCTGTATTTACAAATCAAAACTTCTTTGAAGGTGGAGCATTAGTAAAGACTACATTGACAGACACAAATAATACAAGTAACGGTCAGCTTCAAAACATTATTGGAGACAGCAAAAATGACAGTCAACAATATAACTTTAATTACAAATATGATATTGATGAAGGTCATAATATAGAACTAGAAGTAGACCATAATATTTTTGATCAAAATGGTGAAACAAATAACCTCTTTTCAGGAAACGCATCACGACCAAATTTTGAAGAGTTTACAGGAATTGATAGGACTAGAACAACAATAAACCTTGACTATACTAACCCATTGTCTGAAAAGGCTAAATTAGAGTTAGGATTACAAGCACGTTTATTTGAAAATACAATCGCCTATAACTCTGATGCTCGTGTTAGAAATGCGGCTGGTAATTTTATACCAACATCAACAGCTTTTGATTACACAAGAGATATTTACTCAGCATACGCAAGTTATGGTAAACAATTAGAAAAATGGTCATATCAATTAGGGTTAAGAGCAGAACTTGTTGATGTAAATGCCTTTGCTGTAGATACAGATTTATCAAACAACACTACAACCGATTTTCCTTTTGAAAATGACTATTTTCAATTGTATCCATCAGCATTTTTAACATATAAAGCATCTGATAAAAATTCTTATCAATTTAGTTTTAGTCGTCGTGTAGATCGTCCTGGAGTTGGACAAGTAAATCCTATTCCTGAGTTTAATACTGCGCTACTATCACAATTTGGTAATCCAGAATTAGAACCACAATTCACAAATTCTGTAGAAGCAAACTACACACGTCAATTAGAAAAAGGTAGTATTACAGGAGGTGTATTTTATAGGCTTATTGAAGACGAGATAAACCAAGTTGTTATTGTAGATCGTTCAGATTTAGGCTCCGGAAGAGTTATTTTAACTAACGGTAATTTTGATACCACATATGCATACGGATTTGAATTATCAAGTAGTTATAGACCAATAAAATGGTGGAGTATCAATGCTAGTTTTGATTTATATAACCAAAAACAAAAAGGTATTGCGGAATCGATTGACCCAACTTTAACAAACCCAGTAGAGGGTGATATTAATGTAAATACCGTTGAAGTAGATAACCTTGTATACAACTTTAGAGTGTTTAATAATTTTAAAATCACAAAAAAATTATCCGTTTCGGCTTTTGGTTTATATCGAGGAAAAGAAACGGGTTTAAACTTTGAAGTTGACCCAATATACCTTGTGAATTTAGGAATGCGATACAGCTTTTTACAAGACAACAGAGCAACGTTTAGCCTAAACTTTAATAATGTATTCGACACACAAGAGATTAGTGTTTTAAGTGAACGACCATTTAGACAACAAGTAAATTTTGAAGGTGAATTCAAAACCATTTTTGCGGGTTTATCATACCGTTTTGGTGGTGGAAAGTATAGAGCAAAATCACGTAAGCGACGTGATAATGATGAAAAATCTGGTGGCGGATTTTTATAAAAGTATAGATTTAATAGCCTTTCTTAATAGTTGATGGTTAGTGTTAGTGTTAGGCTATTAAACAGAAAGCCCGGAGCAAATTTGCTTCGGGTTTTTGTTTGGCATACTATTTGAAAATAGATTTTTGTAATGATAAATAATACTTATCGACTTATCCTATAACTAGTTATAGTTTACAATTATTTGAGTTAGTCTTCAAAATAAAAATAACTACAAATTAGATATAGTAAAATCCAAAGGTTGTCCGCTTTTGGATTTTTTTGTTAAAACCCGTTAAATATGTTAAAGTTTGCAATAAAATATAAACATGAACGTCTTTGTTATAGATAAGTTTTAAGTAATAAGTGTTATATATTTTAGTTTATAACATAGTGTTAGTTAAAGTTGGTTAATAGCTGAAAAAGCCGAGTCTGGAGAGTCTCGGCTTTTTTGATTTTATATATTTAAGATAATTTTAAAAAATCTACCATTTTATAATCGCACTTCCCCAAGTAAAACCACTACCAAAAGCAGCTAAAACCACATTGTTACCTTCTTTTATTTTTCCTTCTTCCCATGCTTCAGTCAATGCAATTGGGATTGATGCAGCTGTGGTATTACCATAACGCATAATATTATTATATACTTGGTCATCAGACAAACCAAATTTCCTTTGGATAAACTGTGATATGCGCAAATTAGCTTGGTGCGGAATTAGCATATCTATATCTTCTTTTTGGAGGTTATTTTGCATTAACCCTTCAATAATAGCTTCACTAAAACGTACAACAGCATGTTTAAACACAAACTGTCCATTCATATAAGGATAATAAGACACATCATCTGGGTCATTTTCTTCCATAATGGCATCCACCCAACGTCCTGTACTCGGTCCTTCTAAGGCTAGCTCTTTGGCATGTTTTCCTTCAGAATGTAAGTGTGTAGATAAAATACCTTTAGAGTTATCATCTTCCCTACTCAAAACTGCCGCTCCTGCTCCATCTCCAAAAATTACAGTCACACCACGACCTCTTGTTGAGCGTTCTAAACCACCTGAGTGATTTTCACTACCTATAACAAGAACATTCTTATACATGCCTGTTTTTATAAACTGGTCAGCAACAGAGATACCATAGATAAATCCAGAACATTGATTTCTAATATCGATGGCACCAATCGTATTCATTTCTAAAAGTTCTTGCACATGTACACCTCCGCCAGGGAAATACATATCTGGACTTAATGTTGCAAAAACAATAAAGTCTATATCATCTTTGGTTAACCCTGCACGTTCTATAGCTATTTTGGCAGCCTTAGCTCCCATTATAGAAGTCGTATCTTCACTAGTTTTTGGATCTATCCAACGGCGCTCTTTTATACCAGTCCGTTCCTGTATCCACTCATCACTAGTATCCATGAAAGCCTTTAAATCATTATTTGCAACTACATTCTCTGGCACATACTTTCCTAAACCAGTAATTTTTGAATTGTACATAAACTTTAAATATTAAGGGAAATGCAAATTTAACTATTTAGAACTGAAAGAAAATCGGATTCGTTATGCACGCATAACAAACTAGAATTAATAGCTTATAAGCGTAATTTTAACATCATTATCACATTTTCAAATTCCTATTTTAAGTATCTTCAAGCCACTAATCAATTATCATTAAAAAATGAAAGCATTAATCAAATTATTCTTATTTCTATTTCTATTAAATGGCTACGCTCAACAGAGCCTAAACTATCAACAACCTTCTGATGAAATTTTAGAATTAGCTGATGTTGAATTGGCACCAGGTGTACAAATTGACAGCAAAGGTGAAAATATGGTACTCTTGTATCGTAATCAATATAAATCTATTGAAGAGTTATCAGAAACTGAATTACGATTAGCAGGTCTTAGAATTAATCCTGTTACTAATATTGGTAGTAGAACAAATTACTATACTAATCTTAAAGTAAAAAAAGTTAAAGACAAAGACGCAAAGCAAGTTCAAGGTCTACCTGAAAATGCTAGGCTTTCTGGATTTAGATGGTCGCCAGACGAAAGTATGATTGCATGTTTAAATACCACGGCAAAAGGTGTGGAAGTTTGGGTTTTAAATATTGCCGAAGGTAAAGTCTCTAAGCTTACTGATGCTAGTATAAATGCCAATATGGGAAGTACAATTAACTGGTTCAAAGACAATAAGAATCTTTTGGTTAAAATGCTTCCAAGTGACAGAAAAGAATTGATTAATACTGCCATTGCAGTGCCTACTGGCCCAACAGTTTCAGTAAGTGATGGCGCTAAAGCTCAAAACAGGACATACCAAGATTTATTAAAAACACCTAATGACGAATTTAACTTTGAGCAATTAGCACGTTCAGAAATTAAAAAAGTATCTATTGATGGTGGCGTACAAGACTTTTTAAGCGCCGATATGTATCGTGGTATTAGCTTTTCACCTGATGGCAAATATGTTATGGTTACTAAAATTAAGAGACCTTTTTCATATATAGTGACCTATACAAGATTTCCAAGCGAAAGTATTATGTACCAAGCTAACGGAAACAAAGTACGTACTGTTAATGAAGTCCCTTTAGACGAAGTTAGACCAAAAGGATTTATGTCTACAAGAATGGGCAAACGTAATATGACTTGGAGAGGTGATAAACCTTCAACCTTGGTTTGGGCTGAAGCTTTAGACAACGGAGACCCTGCTGTAGAAGTAGATTATAGAGATGTTGTTTACCAACTCAAAGCACCTTTTAATGGTAAGCCTAAGGAGATATTAAAAACAAAACAACGCTTTTCTGGTATTCAATGGGGAAATGATAATAATGCAATAGCTTATGATTACTGGTGGAATACAAGAAACACTAAAAGATATTTATTTAATCCATCAACTGGAGATGCTAAAATTATATCTGATAGAAATTATCAAGACCGCTATAGCGATCCAGGTAACTTTGTAAGTTCAAAAAATGAATTAGGAAGCTATACTTTAGATATTAATGGCGATAAACTTTATCTTATGGGTGCTGGATATTCTAAAGAAGGTCAATTTCCATTTATTGATGAATACAATATAAAGTCTGGAGAAACTAAGCGTTTATATCAATCTACTTATACTGATAAATTAGAAACCCTTAATAGTGCTATTGATATGAAAAAAGGTGAAATACTTGTTCGTATTGAATCACAAAAAGAATATCCAAATTACTACATCAGAAACATTAAAAAAGAAAATGATTTAACTGCGATTACAGCTTTTGACAATCCATTTAAAAGCCTAGAAGAAGTTGATAAACGTGTGGTAAGTTATAAACGTGATGATGGTTTAGATTTAGAAGGCACACTTTACCTACCACTAGATTATAAAGAAGGTGAAAAATACCCTATGATTTTATGGGCTTATCCTCGTGAGTATAAGGATAAAGCTAGTGCTTCACAAAGTACAGCAAACCCTAATGAATTTGTATACCCATATTGGGGCTCACCGATTTATTGGGTAACTAAAGGCTATGTGGTTTTAGATGACGCAGCATTCCCTATAGTCGGTGAAGGCACTGAAGAACCTAATGATTCATTTAGAACTCAATTAGTTGCTAACGGAAAAGCAGCTATAGATGCTGTGGATAATTTAGGTTATATAAATAGAGACAAAGTTGCTGTAGGTGGTCATAGTTATGGCGCTTTTATGACAGCAAACTTATTATCTCACTCAAACTTGTTTGCCGCGGGAATTGCAAGAAGTGGCGCTTATAATAGAACTTTGACACCTTTTGGCTTCCAAAGTGAAGAACGTAGTTATTGGGAGGCACCTGAAATCTACTATAATATGTCTCCGTTTATGCACGCAGACAAAATGAAAACACCATTACTACTTATTCATGGTGTGGCAGATAATAATTCCGGAACATACCCATTACAAAGTGAGCGTTACTTTAATGCATTAAAAGGCTTAGGAGCACCTGTTAGGTTAGTGATGCTTCCAAAGGAAAGTCATGGTTACAGAGCCAAAGAATCTATTATGCATATGCTTTGGGAACAAGACCAATGGCTAGACAAGCATGTTAAAAACAAAAAGAAAGAAGAGAAAAAAATTGAAAACAAAAAACCTAAGGTAAAAGGGAAATAACTTTAATCTGATAAATCATAAAGAAAGCCATTCAAATTTTGAATGGCTTTCTTTATGTCATCTTGTCATTTATTTGTACTTGGTATTTTATTTGAATATTGGTAAACAGAAGTAATAAAACATAAAAACTCTGTTTCTGCTCTTGCAGAAATGACAAAAATTTTAATATCATGACAAAAGGAAACATTAATGTATCGGTAGAAAATATTTTCCCGTTAATTAAAAAATTCTTGTATAGCGACCACGAAATCTTTCTTCGTGAGTTAATAAGTAATGCAACAGATGCTACTTTAAAACTCAAGCACTTAACCAATATTGGCGAGTCTAAAGTAGAATATGGCAATCCACAGATTGAAGTAAAAGTAGATAAAGATGCTAAAAAACTTCATATTATTGATCAAGGTCTAGGCATGACAGCCGAAGAGGTTGAGAAATACATCAACCAAGTCGCATTTTCTGGAGCTGAAGAGTTCTTAGACAAATACAAAGACTCTGCTCAGGATGCTGGTATTATCGGACACTTTGGTCTAGGTTTTTATTCTGCATTTATGGTGGCTGATAAAGTGGAAATTATCACTAAATCTCATAAAGATGAAGTAGCTGCTCATTGGACTTGCGATGGCTCTCCAGAATACACACTTGAAGAAGCAGATAAAACGGATAGAGGAACGGAAATCATTCTTCATATTGCTGAAGATTCTACAGAATTTTTAGAAGACAGTAGAATTAGCGAATTATTATTGAAGTATAACAAGTTTATGCCTGTACCTATCAAGTTTGGTACAAAAACAGAAACGCTTCCAAAACCAGAAGACGCTAAAGAAGATGACCCTACACCAACTCAAGAAGTTGAAAACATTATCAATAACCCAAATCCAGCTTGGACAAAACAACCTGCAGATTTAGAAGAAGAAGATTACAAAAATTTCTACCGCGAGTTGTATCCAATGCAGTTTGAAGAACCACTATTTAACATTCATCTTAATGTAGATTATCCATTTAATCTTACAGGTATATTATATTTTCCTAAGATGTCTGCAGATATGCAGATTCAGAAGGATAAAATTCAGTTATACCAAAATCAAGTATTTGTAACGGATAATGTTGAAGGTATTGTGCCAGAATTTTTAACCATGCTATGTGGTGTCATTGACTCTCCTGATATTCCTTTAAATGTATCTCGTAGTTACTTGCAAGCAGATGGTGCAGTGAAGAAAATTTCGTCTTACATCACTCGTAAAGTTGCTGACAAGCTAAAATCGTTATTCAATAATAACCGTGAGGATTTTGAAGCCAAATGGAATGACATTAAAATTGTTATTGAATACGGAATGCTTTCTGAAGAAAAGTTCTTTGAAAAAGCAGATGCTTTCGCCTTATATCCAACCGTTGATGGTAAATATTACACTTTTGAAGAATTGACTAACGCCATTAAAGCAAAACAAACAGACAAGGATGACAAAATGGTAATCCTTTATGCGTCTAATAAAGATGAGCAACACGGATACATCCAAGCTGCAAAAGAGAAAAACTATGAGGTTTTATTATTAGATTCTCCAATTGTATCGCATTTAATTCAAAAATTAGAAACGACTAAAGAAAACATCTCTTTTGCACGTGTTGACGGTGACCACATTGATAATTTAATCAAGAAAGAAGATACTACGATTTCAAAATTATCTGAAGACGAAAAGACATCTCTTGACGAGCTATTAAAAGAAGTTGTGCCTTCAGAGAAATTTACGGTTCAGCTAGAAGCTATGGATAGCGGTGCGTCACCTTTTATGATTACACAACCAGAATTTATGCGTCGTATGAAAGAGATGCAGCAAACTGGTGGTGGCGGTATGTTTGGTATGGGTAACATGCCAGAGATGTACAATCTAGTCGTGAATACAAATTCTGAACTGGTTGGTGAGATTTTAAATACCAAAACTAGAAAGAAGCAAGAACGTTTAATTAATCAAAGTTTAGACTTAGCAAGATTGTCTCAAGGTCTTCTTAAAGGTGAAGAATTAACAAACTTTATTAAGCGTAGTTACGATATGATAAAATAGTTTTAGAATCTAAAACATTCACGCAAGTAAATAAACCAAAAACCACTTTGTTAAAGCAAGGTGGTTTTTTATACCTATACAGTAAGCCATTTTCACTCATTAAAAAGTAGTGTTTACTAATTATTGGTTTTAAAACACTCAATAGAAACTTAGGTTTGATTCATAATAACACTAAAATATTTTATTATGAAAAATCAATTAAGTCTGGAGGTTGCAAAGCCTTGTTTAGAAAATTTCAATCAATTTACAACAACATCTAAAGGTGGCTATTGTGATTCTTGTACAAAAGAAGTCATTGATTTCACAATCATGAAAGATGAGCAAATTATCAACTATTTTGAAACTAACTCCGGTATAAAAACTTGCGGAAGGTTCAAAAATCATCAATTAAAAACTTATAATCAATCCATCAAATTAGATAGAAAATTAAGATTTGCAAGTCGAATTGCAATTGCCTGTTTAGCTTTATTTTCTTTCGGTACAATTCAAGCTCAAAAAAATAAAGCAAAAAGTGAAAGTCAAAAAAATGTTGCAATACAAATCCAAAACTTAATTGTAAAAGGAAATGTATCTGATGGCACTAACCCTATTCCTGGTGTAAATATTATTTTACAAGGAAGTACTATTGGTACTGTTACGGACGGCGATGGTAATTTTGCTTTTCCAAAAAAACTTAAGAAAGGTGACGCTTTAATTTTTAGTTATTTAGGTTATAAATCACAAAAAGTAGTCATGAAAAATGAAAGTTCTGCTGCAAAAATTGATTTAAAACTAGATATGCAACTCGACGAAGTGGTTATCATGGGAGATGTTGCAACTAAAAGAGTTTATAAATCTCGTAATTAAATTTAATTGCTATGAAAAAGGTACTTTTTGTCTTATTACTTATACCAAATATCTATTATTCTCAAATCTCTGATTTTAGCCAAGTTAATTTTACCAAAGCAGATAATATTGCAAAACTAAACAAAGGTGCTAATCTTAAAAAAATGGGAGACTTAGTTTACAAGTTAACCTATAAACTAACAACCGATGTTGAAAAATTTAGGGCAATTCACAGTTGGGTATGTCAAAATATTACTGGTGATTATACTCAACATACCAAACCTCTAAGAAAGAGAAAAAGACTAAAAAGTAATTATGAAGCTTTTTTGGCATGGAACAATAAATACAAAAAAAAAGCTTTTAGAAAATTAATAAGACATAAACGTACTATGTGTACAGGATATGCATACATAATTAAAGAGTTATGTTTTTTAGCAGGTATAGAAGCAAAAATTATTGATGGCTACGCAAGAACAGCAGATGCTAATATAAACCAATTAGATTTCCAAAATCATTCATGGAACGCAGTAAAACTAAATAACAAGTGGTATCTCTGTGACGCAACTTGGTCTAGTGGTTATATGAATGAAGAGTCTATGTTTGTTGAAGATTACAACAATGGCTATTTTTTAGCGGAACCACTTTTATTTGCCAAAAATCATTACCCTATAGAAAAGAAATGGTTTTTAATTGATTCTTTGATCAATACTGAATTTAAGCCAGGACCTATAGTATATGGTGAAGCCTTTAAATACAATGTTACACCTATATATCCAAATGAACTTAATATAAATACTCAAAAAGGCAATGAAGTTAATTTTAGTATCAAATCTGATAAATCTGCTTTAGATAAAGTTTCATTATTGCACACATATAGAAAAGGCGAAAAAACTTTAAAGATTACTGATGTTAAAAGTGACAATGGTTTTATAAAATTCAAATACAAATTTAAAAATCGAGGCTTTTACGACATCCATTTACAGATTAATGATAATATTATAGCCTCTTATACAGTCAAGGTTATAAAGTAATAATGATAATCTTAAATCAAAAATTCCAAAAACCACTTTGAATTTACAAAGTGGTTTTTATTATTATTGCTCATTATATCAATTATATGAGATAGGATAACGATAATTCTTGGATAATTATAAAGTTATAACTAGATTAAATGACTATTAATCATCCAATGAAAACTAACAATTCAAAGATTAGAGAAATCTTTAAAGGCCTATCCTTTTCATTAGATGAAATCAATATAATCGAATCCGTATTCCATAAAGTTAGTTTCAAAAAAGGTGATATTATACTTGAAACTAATGATGTAGTAAATGATCAATACTATACGTTAGAAGGGTGCTTAAGATCTTATTATTTAGATTTACAAGGAAAAGAACATACTGTTCAATTTGCCATAAAAGATTGGTGGATTAGTGATTATACTGCATTCTTTTCTGATTCTAAAGCTATTATGAATATTGAAGTAATACAAGATGCTACCGTCTACAAACTCTGTAAAAAAGATAAGGAAGAGTTGTATGCTAAAATCCCTAAAGTGGAGTCTTTTTTTAGAAAAAAATTAGAACGTGCATTTGCTGCATTTCAAAAAAGAATTTTGTCAAACATCTCCCAAACAGCAACAGAACGTTACACAAATTTTATTGAGGCATATCCAAATATTGAAAAAAGTGTAAAAAACTACCATATTGCTTCTTACTTAGGCATAACCAACGAAAGCTTAAGTAGAATCCGTAGGGAAATGTCTAATAAATAATTTATTATCATACATCAATTTTTACAGAAAAAAATTAATCTAATTTTGCTATATCATAGGTGACATATCACTACTTTGATTAATAGCTAAAAAAGCGCATCCTTAAAGAAGGTTGCGCTTTTTTTATGGAGTTTATTTAACCCTATTTTAAATAAAAACTTCTTAATCGTTTGTTTTTTATAAATTTATAGAAACTATATTCTAATGAAAAAAAGTAATAGTCGTCGAGAATTTATATCTAAAACAGCACTAGCTACTATCGCAATTCCGTTATTAGGCTCAACACTTCTTAACTGTAAAGAACAAGATAAAACTCAAATTAGAGTAAATAGTACAACAAACAAAAAGCTTAAGATTCTAATTCTTGGAGGCACTAGCTACTTAGGACCTCATCAAGTTGCTTATGCTGTAAAGCGCGGTCATGAGGTTTCAATTTTTACACGAGGTAAAACCAAACCAAAGCTACATCAAGAGGCTTTTGAAAAAGTAGAGCACCTTATCGGTGATAGAGAAGATAATCTAACAGCTTTAGAAAACAGAAAATGGGATGTTGTTATAGATAATTCTGGTAGAAAAGTACAATGGACAAAGGACACTGCTAACCTTCTCAAAGATAACGTTGGTATGTATATGTATACCTCTTCGACAGGTGTTTACTATCCATATTTAAGTGATTCGATTAATACTAAAACGTCTTTAGTATTATCATTACCTGACGGACTTACAGAAGATGAGAAATACGAACAAGATTATGGTATCATGAAAGCCAACTCTGAGTTAGAAGCCGCAAAAGCTTTTGGCAAAGATAGATTTGTAGCCATTAGACCAACTTATATGCTTGGACCTGGAGATAGAACTGACCGTTTTTTACATTGGCCTTTAAGATTATCTCAAGGCGGCGAAATTCTTGTTCCAGGTAAAAAAGAAGATTTAGTACAGTATGTCGATGTACGTGATATTGCTGAATGGTTTATAAGACTTGCGGAAAATAATCAAGTTGGCACATACAATGGTGTTGGTCCAAAAGTACAACAAACCATATTAGACTTTGCTAAAGAAGCTTCAAAAGCATTTGATAAAACTTCATCATTTACTTTGATAGATGATTATGAATTTTTGAAAAAGAATAACATCTTTTATCAGATTCCTTGGGTAATGGCAGATGAAAAGCATTTTGGTTCTGCACGAATACAAAACGCTAATGCCATTGCTGCAGGTTTAACTTTTAGGCCTTTAAAAAATACTATTCTTGACACCTACAATTGGTGGAGTTCAGATGCCGTAGATTCTAACAGAAAAGAAAAGTATGAAGCAAATAAAAACTCATTATTAGCAAAGGAAAAAGAACTCTTGACACAATGGGCTGGATTAACTAAAGGCTAAGTCTAAAAACAATTACTTTTGTTCACAAAACGAAACAATTGTCTCAAGAGAAAAAGAATACACAAACAAAATCTCAGCTTCACCCAAGAAGTAAACACAGAGAACGCTATAACTTTGAACTATTAATAAAAAGAGTTCCTCAACTCAAAACTTTTGTCTCATCAAATAGGTACGGTGATTTATCTATAAATTTCTTTAATCCAAATGCTGTAAAAGTCTTAAACAAAGCTTTACTGCTACTCCACTATAATCTTGAATATTGGGATATACCAAACCAATATTTGTGTCCGCCAATTCCTGGTCGTGCAGACTATATTCACTATATCGCTGACTTATTAGATGAAACTTCAAAAAAATCGGAAATTATTGGTTTGGATATTGGCACAGGTGCTAACTGTATTTATCCTGTGATTGGACATCAAAGCTATGGTTGGCAATTTATAGGTTCAGATATAGATGAAACTGCTGTTGATTCTGCAAAGCATATCGTATCACAAAACTCTGTTTTAAAAGGCAAAATTGAGATTCGACTTCAAGAAAACAAAGCCAATAAGCTTAAAGGCATTTTGCATCCTAATGAGCAAATCACTTTCGTGATGTGTAATCCACCATTTCATGCGTCAGCTGAAGATGCAAAAAAAGCTTCAATGCGAAAACTGAAAAACCTAAAAGGAAAAAAACCTAAAAAAGCAACCCTTAATTTTAGTGGACAACATAACGAGTTGTGGTGCAAAGGCGGAGAAGCACGTTTTATAAAAGACTTTATTTTTGAGAGTAGGCATTATGGTAAACAGTGTCAATGGTTTACAACACTAGTTTCAAAAAGCTCAAATTTAAACGGCATTTATGCAGATTTAAAAAGAGTAAAAGCCAAAGAGGTAAAAACTGTAGAAATGGGACAAGGCCAAAAGATTAGTCGTATTGTAGCTTGGTGCTTCGAATAATTTAACTTAATAAATCTCGAAGTGCTGGCTCTAAATGATGAAACTCAAAATCAAAGCCCTCTTGTTCAATCTTAAGAGAACTCACGCGCTGACTTTCAAATAGAAGCATATGCATTTCTCCCAGAGTAAGTTTCATAGCAAATCTTGGAATGTTTGGTAATACCAATGGTCGCTTAAGAACTTTAGCTGCTAACTTAGTTAGCTCTAAATTAGTTACTGGGTTGGGAGCTACGGCATTATAAATACCTGTTAATCCTTGCTTTACCGCATACATAAATAACTTTGCTAAATCTTCTATATGAATCCAACTCTGCCATTGGTCGCCACTTCCAAATACTGCACCTGCGGCAAATTTTATAGGTTTTACTATTTCTGGTAATGCACCTCCTTTTTCAGAAAGTACTAAGCCAATTCGAAGCTTACATACATCAAGACTTGAAGATTTAAACGTATCAACTTCTGCTTCCCATTGTTCTACGACTTCTCCAAGAAAAGTATTGGAAACTTTATCAAAATTCTCTTCAAAATAATTAACTAAGGATGAAGGATAAATACCTATGGCGCTTGCAGAAACAATCTGTTTTACAGGAAAATTATTATCGTTAATTGTTTTTTTAAGAAGCGCTGCTGTTTTAGTTCTACTTTCTAAAATTTCCTTTTTATAATTGCTTGTCCAACGTTTAGAAATTGACGCGCCCGCTAAATTTATAATAACATCAACACCGTCAAAACACGCTTTATCTATTATATGTTCTTTAGGATTCCAATAGAAGCCATTGTAGTTGTATTGAGTTTCTAATTTAGATTTAGAAGTTGTCAGATAATTAACCGCAATACCATCTTGGTGACAAAGTTTTACGATTTCTTTGCCAACTAAACCTGTTGCTCCTGTAATTAAAACCCTCACGATTATAAATTTTATGTAAAGATACGGGAGCTAAAAACCCAAGGCTTAGACTTTAGTTAAGTTTTAACGTTTTATAGCACGTAGCATATGCCTTTTATTTGGTGGACCTTCGAGCCTTTTTACTATAAAACCCACTGCTCTCATAGCACGCTTAACAGTTCCTTTTGCAGAGTAAGTTACCAAAACACTATCTGGTTTCATGACTTTATATATTATTTTGAAAATAGCTTCTGTCCACAATTCTGGCTGAACTCGAGCTCCAAAAGCATCAAAATAAACAACATCAAACTTTGATATATGAGTAATGTCTTTGAAGAATTTTAGTTCTTTAGTTATACTGAAATATTTAGAAATTTCAACTTGAGTTTCCCAATCGGAATCATGAAGGGTATTGAATTCTTTTTCATGCTCTGTTGAAATCAATTCAGGATAATTTAAAGCTTCAATTTCTTCTTGTTTTACAGGATAGGCCTCTACACCTACATAATTGATGTTTATTCCAAGCTTTTCTACTTCAATTAAAGTTAAAAAAGCATTTAATCCTGTACCAAAACCTATTTCTAAGATTGATACTTCTTTACTTTTTGATTCATCCAAAAAGTAAAGCAAACCATGTTTTAAATACACATGATTTGCTTCATTAATTGCACCATGAACAGAATGATATTGTTCACCCCATTCTTCTATATGGATGGTTTTAGAACCATCTCCAGTAGTTATAATTTTTCGTTGCACTACTTTTTTAATAAGACACCATCAGCTTCAAAAGACATGGTCACTTCTGGCTCTGTAATTTTCGCAATCTCTTCAGGTGTCTTCCCAGCATCTTCAGCATAGTGCTGTAAGTCTGCAACAGATGTTTGTTTTACAAAAGCTTTACCGTTAACTACAACTTCACCAGTGGCATCAAGCGGCATAAAGAAACCGTAATCTTTAAAAGTGACACGTACAATCTTATCATTGCCCATATCTAACTTCATCCAACATCCTTTTTTTGAACATACTTCAGAGATTTTTCCTCTCATCTTTGCATTTACAGTATCTCCAACTTTCATAGCATCATAATGTGCAACCATACGTTCAGCAGAAAGTGCATCTGCATCCGTAATATCTTTTCCAAAGCTGTTGTAAGCTATCTCTTTAGATACTTCTTCAATATTAGTATCTTGTTCTGTATCATTGGTTTTAGTCTCGTTTTTGCATGAAACTATAAGTCCACCAATTAATAATAAGGTTAAAAGTTTTTTCATTTTATAAGATTATCGTTGATAAATGGTATAACAAATTTACTAAATTTTAAGGGAAAATTAGGCTTTAAAGCCGTTATGATTGCGTATTTTTGCACCATCAAATCTAGCACATTAAATGAATACAACAACGTCTTACGAAATCGATTTAGTAAAAGCAAATACCTCTAAAATCAGTAGTGTTGATTTTGACAATTTAACGTTTGGTCGCGTATTTACAGATCATATGTTTGTTTGCGATTTTAAAGATGGATGTTGGCAAAAACCTCAAATAATGCCTTATCAGGCAATGACTTTTGAGCCTTCAGCGCGAGTATTTCATTACGGTCAAGCTGTTTTTGAAGGCATGAAAGCTTACAAAAGCGAAGCAGGTAAAGTATTTTTGTTTAGACCTCAAGAGAATTTTGAGCGCATCAATAAATCTGCTGCTCGTATGGCGATACCTGAGTTTCCTAAGGAGTACTTCTTCAACGGACTTGAAACCTTATTGAACTTAGATGACGCGTGGATTAAGCCTGGATTAGACAACTCATTATATCTAAGACCTTTTATTATTGCAACTGAGCCTGCTATATCTGCTTCTCCTGCTGAAGAATATCGCTTTATGATTATTTGTTCACCAGCAAAGGCATATTACAACGAGCCCGTACGTGTATTGTTTGCTGAAAAATTTAGCCGCTCTGCAGATGGTGGTGTTGGTTTTGCTAAAGCTGCTGGTAATTATGGAGCACAATTTTATCCAACGAGTATCGCACAGAAAAAAGGATTTCAGCAAATCATTTGGACAGATGCTAGTACACATGAATATCTTGAAGAAGCTGGTACAATGAACATCTTTTTTAGAATTGGAGATAAATTAATTACTGCACCAAATAATGATAGAATTTTAGATGGCGTTACACGTAAAAGTGTGATACAGCTTGCCAAAGATTTAGATATTGAATGTGAAGTGAAACGTGTAAGTGTTAAAGAAATAAAAGATGCGGCTAAAGAGGGAAGTTTAAAAGAAATTTTTGGAGCAGGTACAGCTGCTGTTATAAGTCCTGTTTCTGCATTTGAGCATTCTGGTGATGTTTTTGAAATCCCTATAGCGGATAACTCCTATGCTAATCTCTTTAAGTCTACGTTACTAAACATACAACATAACCTAGCCGATGACAAACACGGTTGGAGACATGAAGTGAAATAACACTTTAATTAAATAAAAAAGTAGCCAATTGGCTGCTTTTTTATGATTCTAAAATAGACTGAATATTAGGTTTAAAGTAGTTTGGGCCTTTTAACACTTTACCATCTTCACGATAAATAGGTTCTCCATCTGCACCGAGTTTGCTCATATTACTACGTTGTATTTCTTCAAAAACTTCTTCAATTTTATGTTGCATACCGTGTTCAATGATTGTACCACATAAAATATATAGCATATCTCCTAAGGCATCAGCAACCTCAACCAGATCATTAGCATTAGCTGCTTCTAAATACTCTTCATTTTCTTCATGCATTAGCTTATAACGAAGCCTGTTTTTATCAATTCCTAAATCGGCTTTTGGTACTTCTCTGTGACCTATTTTAAAAGCTGTATGAAACGCTTTTACTGCATTAATTTTATCTTGCATTGTTAGTTAGTCTATTAATGTTGTTATCCGTAAATTTGCATAAAAATAAGAAGATGTTTACGACTGGTCAATTAGTTTTTGGAATATTATTTTTTATAGCATTTGCTATTATCATTGGTTACCAATATCGTAAGGATTTAAAGCTTCACAAAAAATACTACAAAGGCACAATTTGGGTGCTATTAGCCTTTATAGGTTTCATTGGTTTGATTGCCGTGGTGAAATTTATGTTTATGTAGTTCCACCGCTTTTTTAGCGTTTCAGCCTATTTTAAAATAAAAAATACCTGTTAGCAGGTATTTACTTGCGTACATACATTTAGCAACTTTGTGATTATCAACAAAATGCTATTATTATGAAACAATTACTACTCAAACGATTATTACTATTTTTCTTATTTTTTATCTCTTTTACCATTAATAGTCAATGCCCTCCAGAGTCTAATATAGATACTGACGGTGATGGTGTTTTAGATTGTATTGACCCTTGTATTAATGTCGCAAACTCAATCATCGGTAATTTGAGTTTTGAGTCCGACTTTACAGGCTGGACAATACCACAAAATTCAGGAAATTTCAGTGTCAATCAAGATGCTTCAAATTTACTACACGGTAATAATGCTTTATACATCAACGCACCTAATAGTTCTCAGTTTGAAGATTATGCCATTTTCTCAGAAGAGTTTACGCTTCAACAAGGTGTTGCTTATACTTTTCATATACCTGCAAAAAGAATTGGCACCAATGATGGCGAAGCACTACGATGGGCTCTTGTAGACGAAAATGGTTTATACAGAAACCTAAATAACTATTACAATATTACAACAGATTGGACTACAATATCTATAAATAATTTAATGATAGATTTTACAAATTTTACAAGTAACAAATTTAGATTTCGCTTAGAATTTGGATTATCTCAAACAGATATGGTTGTAGATAAAATAGAATTTTACGAATCTTCTCAAGGTTACGACCCAACTTATCAAGACTTAGATAATGATGGTAATCCTGATTGTATCGATAACTCGCTTCTTATCCCAGCAAATGATTTAATAGAAAATGCTTTGGAAATACCAGAAGAAAATTTTGTCGATGAAAATCTTCGATTAGACTTAGCGACCACTAATGGTATTGGTGGTTCAGACTGTGGTGTAGATTCATTTGAGAGGGTCTATTACAAATTTACTGCAACATCTTTTATTTCTATAACTGCTAGTATAACTGACCCAAATTTTCAAGCGATTAATGGTAATTCATTTTTAATTCCTTACACAGCCCCAGATTTGAACCAAACAAGCGAATCTCAACTTACGGTTCTACCTGGTTATTGTGCGTTTGGCACTTCTACAACATTTACAACTACGCCAGGTCAAAGTTATTATATACAAGTTTGTAGAAATTTAGATAGTGGTCAACTTTCAAATATTAATTTTAATATAGCAGAAGACAGTTCGCAAGCAGAGCGCGATGCCTTAATTGCATTCTTTAATGCAAATGCTGGAGCAAATTGGACAAATAGCAGTAACTGGAATACCAGTCAACCTGTGGGTGCATGGCATGGTATAACTATAGAGAATGGAAATGTAACTAGTATTAGTTTGCCCACAAACAATATTGTAGGAACTGACCTAGGCGAATTACTAAACTTACCAAGTCTTGAAACCTTAGTATTATCTAGCAATTTTATTAGTGGTTCAATACCAGATTTTAGTTCGCTTTCTAATCTTGAAACTTTAAATATTAGAAACAACTCATTTTCATTTGCTGATTTTGAATCTAATTTTACAACCAATAGCGGAATCACATCTTTTATTTATAGCCCACAAAGAGTAATAGATTTAGAAGAAAATATTGAAGGTATTATTGGTGACGATTATACATTTACAATGACACCAATTGCTGGTACAGATGTCGATTATCAATGGTACATAACCAATAGGTTTGATCAAGATGTTGAAAGTACACCTGTTGTGGGAGCAAATTCAAATACATTAACTTTCAATAATCTACAACCTCAAGACTTAAACACCTATGTATGTATCTCAACAAGTCCATTAATTCCAGATTTAGAATATAGAAGACCATTTATAGACCTCTATGGAGAAGTAAGCCAAGGAGAGCGTGATGCACTTATGGTGTTTTATAACGCTCTAGATGGACCAAATTGGAGTGATAATACCAATTGGGGAACAGCTCAACCTGTAAGAGAATGGGCTAATGTCACTACTGCAGGTAATAAAGTTATTGGACTAGATTTTTTTGGTATCAGTGGGTTAAACGGACAAATTCCTTCTGAAATTGAAGATTTAATAAACTTAGAGTATTTAAGTCTCGCGCTTAGCGAAAACATAACCGGTCCATTACCAACAAGTATTGGTAACCTATCTCAATTAAAGCGATTACGACTACAAGCTACAGGTAACTCCGGTACTCTTCCAGCTTCTATCGGAAACCTGAGTAATTTAGAAGAGCTTCGTCTTATCGGTAATAATTTTAGTGGTGATATTCCTAGCAGTTTTAGTAACCTTACTAATTTGACGGATTTTTATGTAATAGGTAGCACTTTTACTTATGCAGGAAACTTTAATCAATTTACTGGAGAATTACCAGATTTTTCAAATGCGCAAAACTTATTTAGAATACAAATTAGCGGCAATGATTTCTCTGGCGAATTAGCAGATTATAGTATTTTTCCTAATATGACAACTCTAGTTATTGACGAAAATCTATATTCTTTTAGTGATTTGGCTACCAACCAAGCCAACAACTTAACAATAGAGAATTACATTTTTTCACCACAAAGAAACACGAGCGAACCAGAAACTTTTGAAATCCCACCTGGAGAGTCTATTACACTTGATGTTAATGGCATGGCTAACGGCAGGACTTATTTTAGATTATTAACCACAGACCAATATCAATGGTTTAAAGACAATGTATCTATAAACGGTGCTACAGAATCTACATATACCATTAACAATCCGCAACCATCTGACAGTGGTGTTTATTATTGTGAAATCACAAACTCTACAGTAGATGGCTTAGTAGTGACTAGAGCAGATATTACATTAAACGTTAATGTAGCATTAAGTATTATAAGTACAGAATTAAAGGATTTTAAGCTGTATCCAAATCCTGCAAATAATTGGCTAACTATATCTGGAAATGCTCTATCTGATACTAAGGTTGAAATATATGACCTCAATGGAAGACTCATTGAAGAAAAAATATTGCGTTCTCAAACTACAGCAATTAATGTTGAAAGATTAACCTCAGGAACATATATCCTAAAATTAACTGATAAAGAAAATAACACGTTTGCAAAACACTTTATAAAAATGTAGTTGATTAATTAATTTCTTTAAAAGAGCAGCAGTAATTTATACAGTTG